>DATCIR010000369.1:0-9126 GCA_036507695.1 Gammaproteobacteria bacterium | reverse complement strand
ACGCAGTGCGCCCGCAGGGTGTGGGCCAGGGATGGCCCACAACAACCTACAGGGACGTACTTGTGGCGTCCCCCGGCAGGAGACACCGGCGCCGCCCACGGGTGAGTAGTTACGCATCGGTTGCAATAACAGTCACCAGCCGGTCACTGAAACCAACACCGCGAGCAATAAATATGCGTCAGACAAAATATGTTAGTAGCGCCTTTCATGGACCGGCGGCGCCCCCCGAAGTCACGGTTAACCGGTATTTTGTGTTGGCGATGGTTTTCATGATCCTGGTTTTTGCGTCGCCCGCGCGGGCTCAGCCGCAATCCAATCCACCCCAAACCGCGCAACCAACGGCGCAAAAAACCATTCCGCGTGATGCGCTAAAAGTATTGCAGGAGGCGGATGCGGCCATAGCGGCCAGGGATTACAAACACGCGGAGAATATATTGCAAACCGCCATCGATGCGTACCGCGGGGCAAACCAGGCTTCAGCCCGGGAGGCGGAGTCATTGGCTAAGCTGTGGCACCGCCTGGCGGTGGTTTCGCGCATTCAAGGTGAACATTACACGGCGATTGATCAATTGAACCGGGCGGTTGACAGCGCGCGCGCCGCGCCGGATGCGAAGTTACCGCCGCTACTGCTCGCCGATCTTGGCGCCAGCTATTTACTGGCCGGGGAATACGCTGCCGCGGTGAATTCGCTCACCGAGAGCCTGAAGTTATTTCCCAAACCCTACACAGACGCAGCGCCTATCAAAGCCGGTATCAATCTTGTGCATGCGTTAATTGAACAACGGCAAAAACCCGGTATTGAAACGCGCCTCGCGGAGCTTAATGAAAGCATCAATGTGCTTGCCGATGCGCAAGAACGCCGCGCGCTGTTGCTCTCTTTGGGGCGGCTGTATCAATTGGCGCAGCAACAACTGGCGTTCCCCGATAGCTGGCGCAAAAAGTCATTTGATATTTTTGCCAATGCGCGCACGCTTTCCCCGCCGCCTGGGCTGGAAACTTATCTTGATGGATTCACCGGCGAACTTTATGAAGATGAAGGCCGTTATGAGGAGGCCATGGTATTTACCCGGCGCGCGCTATTTCGTGCGCAGAATCTCAATGCGAAGGATGTAGTGTTCCGGTGGGAGTGGCAGCTGGCCAGGCTGTCGCGCGGCAAAGGCGATCAACGCGGCGCGTTAACCGTTTACCGGCAGTCCGTCGATTCCTTGCAAAAAGTCCGTCCGCGGTTGCTGGCGGGCGACAGCCGTAATTTTAAAAAATATATCGAGCCCATTTACAACCAGTATTTTGATTTGTTGCTCAGTGAGGCCAGGGCGCAAAAAGATTCCCGGCAACTTGATGCAATGTTAAAAGAAGCGATTGACGCCATCGAGAACTACCGGGTGGCGGAAGTGGAGGATTATTTCCAGAACGCCTGCGTCGAACAGGATGTGCAGAAACAATTTATCAACAGGGCGGATTTATCCACCGCGGTTGTTTACCCCTTGATTTTGCCTGACCGGGTGGAATTGATTGTGAATATCGGGGGCCATTTGGGTCTTTACGCCGTGGCAATCGGCAAAGAGGAAGTTACGCGTACTATCCGGCAGTTCCGCGAAAAATTGCAGAACCCCCGCCTGCAGGCGGATCACCTGAAAGAAGCGCAAAGCCTGTATCACTGGCTGGTGCGTCCTTATGAAGAAAGGCTGGCCAAGGCGGCTATCCGCAACCTGGTGTTCGTGCCCGACGGGCCGATGCGCACCATTCCCCTGGCCGCCTTGCATGATGGCAAGCAGTATTTGATTGAGAAAATAGCCGTGGCGGTAACGCCAAGCCTGTCGCTCACCAAACTGGACAAGGAGCAGCGGCTGGCGCCGCGAATATTAGCCAAGGGGCTGACTAAAGCCGTGCAGGGTTACGATGCGCTGCCCAGTGTGGACGTGGAAATGCAAAACATCCGCCGCGTTTATCCCGCCGCAACGTATATGGACGAAGCCTTCGTGCTGGCAAAAACCGAAACAGAATTAACGGACGGGGATTATTCCATCGTGCACATGGCAACCCATGGTGAATTCAGCAGTGACTATCGTTATTCCTACTTGCTTACCTATGATGACAAGTTAACGATGCCGCGACTCGAAACAACCATCGGCTTGCGCCAATTTACCGGAAAGCCGCTCGACCTGCTGGTGCTGAGCGCCTGCCAAACCGCGGTGGGGGATGACCGGGCGGCGCTGGGTTTGGCCGGTGTGGCGATTCAAGCCGGGGCGCGCAGCGCAGTCGCGACGTTGTGGTTTATCAACGACGAAGCGACTTCGAAACTGATGAGCGAGCTGTACCGCCAGTTGGCGGATCCAAAAAACAATAAAGCGCGTGCGTTGCAAAAAGCGCAACTATCGTTACTTAAATCCGGTAACCGGACTCATCCTTATTACTGGTCACCCTTCGTATTGATCGGTAATTGGATGTAACACGGGATCAGGGACTCATTGACAGCGGGCGAAAGGCATGACTATGAACACATTCAATAGCGTTTTCCACATTGGCGTCCGGATTTTTGCGCGGACTTTCGCGGTATTCGGAATGGTTGTTTCACTATTGGTATCCACTAGCCATGCCGAAGTGGTATCGGATGGTACGGCCGGCGCCGCCGGTAATGTCCCCTTGACGCAGGGTGTTTACACGATCGACCCGGCATTTGGCACGCTGTCGGGTAGTAATTTGTTCCACAGTTTTTCCAGTTTTAATATCAATACCGGTGAAACCGCCCTTTTCAGTGCAGGGAACACGTCAGGCGCGGCTAACATTATCGGGCGGGTGACGGGCGGAGGCCTTTCAACCGTCGACGGCATCATCACCTCTGATATCCTTGGCGCCAACCTGTGGTTAGTAAATCCCAATGGTTTCGTGTTTGGCCCGGACTCACAAATAAGTATCGAAGGTTCGTTCTTCGCCAGTACCGGCGAGTATGTGAAGTTTGCGGACAACGCCATCTTCGACGCAGTCAACCCGAATGATCCAGCGTTAATCGTGGCCAATCCAACAGGTTTTGGATTTGTGTCAAACAATCCCGGCGCGATTACCCTGGACAATGCAAACCTCAGAGTTTCAAACGGACAATCGATTTCACTGGTGGGCGGTGATGTTGAACTCAACGCGTCCATGATCGGTACTATCGATGGCCGCCTGAATATCGCGGCGGTGCACGGTCCTGGTGAAGTGACATTTACAGTCCCTAACTCGCCGGCGGAGTCCGGTATTGTGTTTAACGCCACGGGCGGTTCGTTCAATGCCGTTAACATGACGGATTCCAGCCTGGATTTATCGGGAGCCGGGTTCGGCGCCGTTTATATCATGGCCGGTCAGTTTGTAATGAGTGGCGATTCCTCGATAACCAGCCGCAGTGACGCGATAAGTACCGCGGTTATTCATGTCGACGCCACGGAGGCCGTGATGCAGGGAGGGCTAATCAGTTCCAGCGGCTCTGTGGAAGCTAGCGCCGCGGATATACATATTGAAGGCGGTAAATTCACCATAAACGGCGGCCGTATAACTTCCACGGCGGTTGATATCGGCAGTGCCGGCGATATAACTATCGTTCAGGCGCAGGAATTCACGATGGACAACGGCAGCATCCAGACCAGTTCGGCGTCAGCCGCGGGCGGCAATATCACCATACAGGCGGCCGACCTGGTTTCGCTGACAAATAGCACTATTGCCACCGATATCAACGGCGCAACGCCCGCCGATCCCGGCGGCAATATTTCAATTGACCCGGTCAACGTGGTGATCAACAAGAGCCAGATCAACGCCCAAAGCAACGATGCCAATAGCGGCAACCTCACGATACTGGGCGGCGCTGTATTCCTGGACTCCGCCAGCCAGGTCGCGGCGACGGGACAAACCACAATTCAGACCATAGTAAAGGATGAAAACTTCAATCAGGATGTGGCGGCTTTGCCCGAGGTGAGTGAAACTTTTGTTGATATCACCGCGGTGTTAACCAATCGCTGTGCGTCGGAAGTCATCAAGAATAAAAGCAGCTTCACCATCGAGCTTGATAAAAGCGGGGAATCGGCACTGGACGAATTCAACTATATCCAATACCTGGCGGCAACTGATCCGCGGGGAATGGCCGTGGAAAATTTCCAGTTGGCGCTGGCCAATTTCCTGAATGCGCCCTGTTTTTGAGCCTGTGTTTTTGAGCCTGTGTTTTTGAGCCTGTGTTTTTAAGCCTGTGTCTAATGAATCCAACAAGACTATAAAATGAATATGAAAAGAATCCGTATTCGAACCACCTGGCTGGCCGGCATGTTATTGCTGGCGGCGGGCGGCGTGTTCGCGCAACAAAATCCACCCGCTACTGAATCGGCGCGGGAGGTTATCCCGGATGATAGTCCGCAACGAGGCTTGAAAAAACCACGCCCGGCGGCGGGCGGCAAACCGCAACCGCAATTGGATGTTGCACCATCCGTTCCGGCCGCGCCGCAAAAGGTATTGCCCGCGGCCACGCCACCGGCCGGCTCCGCGGACCAGCTCTCGACGTTGCCGGCCATTATGGTGAAAAACATTACCGTGCAGGGTACTACAGTCATCTCCGCGCCGGCACTGGCCGATATGGTAAAGCCTTATGAAAACAAATCGCAGACGTTTGAGTCGCTCAATGAACTGCGGCATACCTTGTCACAGTATTATTTGCAGAGGGGTTACATCAATAGCGGTGTGATTATTCCTGACCAGAAAATAGAAAACGGTAACGTGGTGTTTAAGGTGGTTGAAGGCGAACTCAATGACATCCGCGTGCAAGGCTTGAAGAATCTGAAAAGCGGCTATATCACCAGCCGAATCCGCAACCACGTGGGCAAACCGCTGAACGTGAATGATTTATCCGAAGCCATGAAACTGTTGAACCAGAATCCCTTGATTAAGCAAATCAACGCGGTTTTGTTGCCGGGCGACAAGCCGGGCGAAAGCACGTTAACAGTGACGGTCGTCGAGGAAAGTCCTTTTTATTATTCCGTTCGCGGTGATAACTATCTGTCGCCCAGCATAGGCTCGGAGCGGTTATCGGCGAACGTAGGCTACGGAAATGTTTTTGGCCTGGGTGACGTGATCGATGCGAAACTGGAACTTACCGAAGGATTGAACGGGGCTGGTTTGGTATACAGTATTCCGGTGGATCGCAAGGGAACAACCGTCAGCGTGTTCGCGGATTACCGGGATTATATCGTGGTGGAAGAGCCCTTCGACGAGATTGACATCGAAAGTAAAACAACCAAGTACGGCATAGCCGTATCGCATCCATTTATTAACCGGCTGAACCAAAACCTGGCCGGATCACTGGCCTTGGAAGTGAAACACAGTGAGCATTCATTGCTGAACCTGCCGTTCTCGTTCAGCCTGGGGGAAAAAGACGGTGAGAGTGACGCCACCGTGCTGGATCTCGGCGCCACGTGGATAAAACGTTACCAGGATCAGTTCTTTTCACTGCAAGCTTCCTTGCGTCAGGGCATGAACGCGATCGGAGCGACAGAGAATGAAGGCAGTCTACCCAGCGGCGTATTCAGTTTGCTCAAGGGGCAATTGCAGTACGCCCGGTTATTGCCGTTGTGGAATTCCCAGATTTTATTTCATACCGGGTTTCAGTTTAGTAATGATCCGCTGCTGTCCATGGAGAAATTCGCGATCGGCGGCCGCTACACCGTGCGCGGTTACCGCGAGAACCAGTTTGTCAGGGATAACGGTATCGCCGCCACGCTGGAATGGCGTATTTCCTTATTACCGCGCAACAGCGGTCAACAGTTTTATGTGGCCCCGTTTGTGGATTACGGCTCTTCCTGGGACAAGGATGAGGCCTTGACCGGCACCGAAAAGGCAGCCATTTCCAGCGTTGGCATTGGTTTGCTTTATGATCCGATGCCGAACCTGCACATGGAACTCTACTGGGGATCGGCTAACGACGATGTTACGGAGCCGGCGGAAAGCGATATCCAGGACGATGGTATTCATTTTCAAGTCGTCTATAAATCCAAATAAACTTGTTTTTCAGACCCAGCGCCTCACCGGTGATAACCGCTCACGGCTATAAACCCATCCGGCGGTTGCCCCTCACATAACCCGGATGCGGCGATTTTTTATGAAATCAGCGGGTCGTAGGTCATTTCCTGATGCCGGGCGCCACGTCAACGGCTAGTGTCCGGCAATTTAATCGAACAGATTCAATTGATTAGTATTTTGGGGCAGAGGGAGATTGTGTTCCATACCAGATTGGATTTGGCACGGATAACAAAGAAGGCTTGCGCCTGATACAAGCGATAGAGACGACTGAAATCGGTAAAGCCTCGATCCATGATGTAGAAGCTGCCGGCTTCGAGAGGCTAGGATGTCGAGCACGTTGACCTCGTGCATCTTGCCGTCCGAGAGGTGAATGAAGGACGGAATGTTGCCGCGCAGGCTCTCGCGGAAGGTCAGTTGCGCGAAGGCCATGCAGAGAAACTGATCCAGGTGCGAGAAAGTTTTGGCCGGGTACTTGGACGGGTAACGCTGCACGCAGCGGCGAAATGTATAACGGGGTAAGTGCTCCATGAGTTGCGCAAAAACCAGCTGGCCTGAATACAGGACCGGAAACTCCGGGAGGAAGAATCTGCCCAGTTTCCCGGAAAAATCACGTTCAAGCCGGTGACACCCCTAAACATACAGTTTCTTATTCTAAATCAGATTGTTATATAACCGTCTAAGCAAAATTGCCGGACACTACTGGTACAGAGAATCGACCGCATATGAAGTCACGGTAAATTTGTTCTCGCCGTAAGTGATTGATCTTGCGCTTAACGAACATTTCGGCCAGCCATTCAAAATCAAAGCGTCACACGCAGAACAAATTTACCGTGCATATGAAGTTGACTCGGCTGTTTTTGGCGATTACTATCCAGCATTAGCAATTCAACTAATGGATGGAACGCCAAAAATAGATGGGTTGCGTGCAAAATAAACACGCCATCGAGGTTCTAAAACCATGTCAAAACCGGCTGCACGAATAGGCGATATGCATGTCTGTCCGATGGTGACGGGTACAGTGCCCCATGTCGGCGGCCCCATCGCCATGGGTTCACCCAATGTCCTGATCGGCGGGCTTCCGGCCGCCCGCGTGGGCGACATGGCTGTCTGTGCCGGGCCGCCCGATAAAGTTGCCGCCGGTTCATCCGGCGTGTTAATCAATGGCAAGCCCGCCGCGCGTTTGGGCGACTCCACCGCCCACGGCGGAAAAATCGTTGTCGGCTCACCGACGGTGTTAATAGGCGATGGCGGCGGGGGCGGAAGCTCCTCTGGCGGATCGGATACCTCGGTCACCTCCACCGTCAAAGCCGGCGCGGATGTCGGCGCAACCCAGGTTCATACAACCCAGGTCTACAAAAACGCCCAAGCCCAAACCTTGGCCAACGCCGCCGAGGCGGGCCAGCCGTTTTGTGAAATTTGCAGTTCATAAGGCGGCGGTGACAGCGCATGATCCCGGTTAACATGAAGGTGAAGCTTACCGAGTATCTCTTCTCGTTTCCCGATACGGCCGTGTACGCCGTCATCGACGGCGCGTCGGCAGAAGGCCTGCCCGCCGCGCTGGGCAAATCCAACCTGGAATATAGCGGCCTGTTCAGCGGCAAACTGTCCTCCGAATTGGCCGCCACCGCGCCTTATCTCATCCGGCTGGAACAAGCCTCCGCGCTCACCGATTGGCTGCTCAACGGCTGGGGCAAGCATTACGGCATCTACGCGCACCTGCCCGGCAACCTGGGTTTTCAGGCCGTGCGCCGGCATTTCCGCCGCTTTATGGTGGTTAAAAGCCCGCAAAACAAAGCCCTGCATTTTCGCTATTACGACCCGCGCACCTTACGGGACTTTTTACCGCGGTGTAATGCCGCGCAACAACAAGCGCTATTCGGTCCGGTCAGCCAGTATTTCGCCGAAGGCGCAAAACCCCTATCGGTCAACCACTACTGGCCGGCGGGACAGGGCGTCGGACAGAAAACCTATTTTTATCAAGACCACTGAGATTACATTACGCGACGCGCCGTACACGCAAAATAAACACACAGGAAAACCGGGCACGCTACACCATGCTGCAAATCACCCAGGAACAAATGGACGCGCTGAACGCGCTACACCTCAACCGGTTTAAAACCCGGCTCGTCCAGCATCTTGACGAACATTTTCCCGGCCACCTGCGCGCGCTCGCCAGCGCCGAACGCGCCGAATTTCTGGACCACGGCATCGCAGAAGCAAACGCGTTTGACTTGAAAAGCGAGCAGGACATCTGTATTTTTTTCAATATCAAAATGCTGTTAAACGTGCGCGGACCTTTTAACAGCGAAGCGCACGGATGGGTTATCAATATTCTCAACGATAAGCAAAACGGCGAACCCAGTGAGCGGCTGGCGCATCTGGGCGCGCAGGTTGACGCCTATTTGGACGCACACAGGAAGATTTAAACCATGGCAAAAAGCACAACCGGCGCGAACGCCTTTGGCAAGAATGATGTGGGGGCAGTCCAAAGCTGTCCCAAGAAGGTGGACAGCCCGATCATTGAAACGGCTGATAAAGAGGCGGCCACTTCGTCCGTTGCGGATAAACCCGAGCAACGGTTGTATCCATTGGTCATCGATTTCGTGTTCAAACCTGAACATTGTTGTCTTGATTTGAACATGTATGCCGCCACGAAGCTCGAATACGAAATCAAAGGCGCCGTAACACGCAAACATCAACCCTATGCAGGAAGCTTAAATTATAACTATATTCATGAGCCTAACGTGCCACCCGGCAGCTACCAATTACAATTCACAAAGCCAAAACTCGAAACCATTTCCTTTGCAGATGTTAAGAATGGAAAATTAGAATGAGTGAAACCAGAACTGTAAAAGTCAAATGGCAGGATATTTTCAAGCCCATTCCCGGTTTTGCGTCGGAAGTCACCAACCGGTTGGATATCGAGCGCGAGGTGATTCCCATTATTTTTGTTCCCGGTATTATGGGGAGCCGGTTGAAGAACAAATCAGGTAATAAGGTGTGGGATCCGGATGATAAGAAATTCATGGTGGAAAATTTTGGACTAGCGGGTGTCAGTGCAAGTGAACGTCGCAAGCTACTTATAGGTAA
>DATCIR010000368.1:0-6936 GCA_036507695.1 Gammaproteobacteria bacterium | reverse complement strand
T
Source organism: Gammaproteobacteria bacterium (assembly GCA_036507695.1). GTDB lineage: Bacteria > Pseudomonadota > Gammaproteobacteria > SZUA-152 > SZUA-152 > JAKEGK01. The sequence continues at coordinate 6,935 of DATCIR010000368.1, read as the reverse complement.
CCATGCAGGCTCGATGGCGGCATGGCCCAGGCCAGCTTCTCGACCCGTTCCGGGTCTCACCTTCTCCCTGCCGCCAACGGTCTTGCCAGACACCTCCGCCTCCCGCGCTGTGCATGCGGCCATTTAAAGTAACAAAGTAGTACTAATCAACCAATCAAGCATGGTTATATGGCTCAGCAACCCTTAAAACTGGGATTAAAACAACTCACTGCACGCACGGGCGGTTTAGCCGCGCTATCAATACGGCATCCGGTTGGGGTGACCGTGATTTCAGTCGCGGTAGTTGTGCTCGGCTTGTTCGCGCTGGGACGCCTGTCCATCGATTTGTTGCCCCATATTATTTATCCCGAAATACGTGTCCGTATCCTCGATCCCGGTGTGCCGGCGACCGTGATGGAGGATCGTATAACGCGTCAGTTGGAAGAACAACTGGCGATCACCGAAGACGCTATCAGTATCCAATCCCGCACTTCCCAGGGCTCCTCATCGGTGGATTTGTCGTTTGAATACGGCAAGGATATTGATATCGCTTTGCGTGACGCCAGTACCCGGCTGGACCGGGCGAAACGTTTTTTGCCGGATACCATTGATCCGCCGGTAATCTTCAAACGTGATCCTTCGCAAATTCCGGTTCTGGAATTTGTGGTGACATCGGCGTTTCGCGATGCGGTTGAGCTGCGCAGCTGGAGTGATGATGTGCTGCGAAAATGGTTTCTCAATTTGCCGGGTGTCGCGGCGGCGGAAATCGGCGGAGGCATGGTCCGCGAAATTCATGTACTGGTTGACCAGCAACGCCTGGCGGGAATCGGCCTAAGCATGAACGACGTCATTGAAACCTTGCAACGCGGAAACCGCGAAGATCCCGCGGGCCGTTTGCAGATGTCGCGCCAGCAAATATCGGGCAAAATCAGTGGCCGGTTTACCGAAGTCAGTCAAATCACACAGCTTCCCTTGCCCGCGGCGGATGGCAAGACGATCTATCTGGGTGAAGTGGCCAATGTGATTGACACCCACGAGGATGAACGCATCCGGGTACGGGCCAATGGTGTTAGCGGTATCAAATTGTCGATTCAAAAACAACCCAATGCCAATACGGTTGCCGTGGTGGATGTTGTCAATGAACGCATGACTTATTTGCGCGCGCAAGGATTACTGCCGGATGATGTTGAAATCGTGCCTGTCGCCGACCAGTCGGTTTATATCCGGCATTCACTGAGCAATTCCACCCTGGCGGCCATCAGCGGTGCGTTACTGGCGATGGCCGTGGTTTATATTTTTCTGGGCAACCTGCGCCGTACCCTGATCATCGGCAGCGCGATTCCGATCGCGATTATGGTGACGTTTGTGCTGATGGGTTTGGGCGGACTGACATTAAATGTGATGACGCTCGGTGGCCTGGCGCTGGGGGTGGGTATGCTGGTGGATAATACCATTGTCATGCTGGAAAACATTTACCGGCACCAGCGCGAGGACCACGCGCCTTCCGGGCAATCCGCGATTACTGCCGCCAAGGAAGTAAATAGCGCTATTGTCGCATCCACTTCCACCAATCTGGCGGCGGTGCTGCCGTTTTTATTCATTGGCGGCCTTACCGGATTATTATTCCGGGAACTGATTATTACGATTTCCGCCGCCATCTTGGCTTCTTTGGTTATCGCATTGACCCTCGTACCCACCCTGTCGGCAAGAGTCACCACCACCAGTGACAGCCGCGTTCGCAAAATGATTGACGGCGGCATGTACCGTTTGCAGGAGTACTATGCCCGCTCGCTGGCTTGGGTTTTACAGTTCCGGTGGACGTTAATAGTCTTATTTGTCGCCGGCATGTTCTACGCGGTGCCAACCATATTCAGCGGTAACGAAATCTTTCTACCCAAGCTGGATGACGGGCAAATTACAGTAAAAATCAAGGCTGACACCGGCGTCGCCTTGGATGAAATGGACGCCAGCGTGAGGATCATTGAGGAGTTGATGCTTTCCCAACCCGAAACCGAGACGGTTTTTAGCCTGGTCGGTGGCGCCGTGTTTGGACGCACCGAGCGCGAAAGCCCCAATGAGAGCACCCTTACCGTGCAATTGGCGCCCGTCGCGCAGCGTGATATCAGCAGTCAGGCCTGGATGGAAAAAATGAACAAGCTGATTGCCCAGCAGCAAATGGCCGGTATCAAGGTCAATATGTCTCAACGGGGCATTCGTGGTATCCGCACCAGCCGAGGCGATGAAGATATTAGTTTGCGTATTCAGGGGCAAGATCTGGACATGCTGAGAAAACATGCCGGCGATCTGGTGGAGCGTTTGAAAGGTATCGAAGGCTTGAAAAACCTGGAACAGTCCCTGGAAGAAGAAAATTTCGAGCTGTCCATCAATATCGACCGCGAACGGGCCAGCGCGTTGGGATTCAACGTGGGAGACATTACAGACGCCATGCGGGTGGCGCTGGAAGGCAGTGTAGTCACGGATTTTATCGAGGGAGACCGCGCCTATGATGTGCGAGTTCGCCTGCCGCAAACCGAAGCCGCCAATCCACAGGATCTCGAGTCGATATTGTTGTTTGCGGGAACACGTGACAGGCCGCCGGTGTATATGGGTAACGTCGCCAATATCCACTTGGTTAAGTCGCCCGCCAGTATTAACCGGGATAATCAGATGCGTGTGGTGGAAATCAGCGCAACCCTGTCGGAAGGCGCGACCCTGGGTGGTGTAACGCAGGAAATCAATAAGGTGGTGGCGGATTTTCAGGTGCCCGCCGGTTACAATATATATGACGCGGGTTCCAGTAAGCTGTTACGGGAAGGGCAAAAACTGGTGTTGGTTTTAATAGCCCTGGCGTTTTTCCTGGTGTTCGTGGTGATGGCGGTGCAGTATGAGTCATTGCTCAATCCATTTGTTATTATGTTGAGCGTACCGTTTGCGGCGATCGGCGTGGCCATGGGCGTGGACCTGACGAGCTTGCAACTATCCATGCCGGTCAAGCTGGGGTTGATTATGCTGGCGGGCATCGTCGTGAACAACGCTATCGTGCTGGTGGAATATATAGAAATCGTGCGGGCGCAAGGCGTGGCAAAGATGGATGCGATCATGCAGGCGGCCAGGGTCAGGCTGCGCCCGATACTCATGACCACGCTGACCACGGTGGTCGGTATGGTGCCCCTGGCGCTTGGATGGGGTGAGGGTGCCGAGATGCTGCAACCCCTGGCAGTAACCGTTGTATCCGGACTGTCGTTTTCCATGATTGTCAGCCTGTATCTGGTGCCGGCGATTTATAGCCTGCTACACTATAAAGAGCAAAGCGTTGTCGCTGATCTAGTGCAACCGGTCAATTCCTGATAACAAACTGCAAGCAGCGGATTTGGAATAATGATCAAACTATCAATGGGCAAACTAATAAAGTTGCCTGGTATTGCTTTAGTGAGTATGGTTTTATTGTCCTGCGCCGCAAAAGGCACGCAAGAAATCGGCGATACGTCGTTAGAAAGTCCGGAAACAAAGCAACACTATAAGACCATTTATAATGCGTTTACCCGCCATGACACCGATGGCGACGGGTTCCTTGATGCCCATGAATTCGCTCAGCTCCAGACAGACCCTAATATTATAAACTTGCGGCAAAAAATCGCCGAACTGGCCAACACGCCTCTCTGGCTATTTAACGAAATCGACGACGATGGCGATGAAAAAATCAGTTATACGGAACTCACAGTGGTTGTTCAGCCGCTTCTGCCGAGAAGGCAATAACGGTATGTTTAAACTGTTGCCAGTAGTACTGATAAAAGGCGGTGATAAGGCGATAATAAATTATGGTAACAACTAACAGCCGTCATTCAGTTATCGTCACACTCTGAGTTGGTTTTACCGGGTCAAATATATCCATATCGAGCATCATAAAAATTAGTTGGTATTGTGGCGCTTATTTCCTGTTGAATACAAACCATCCATGCTTTCCAACAACTACTACTGAGAATATTTTTTACTGTATTTCTACTTAGGTTGTTATGTGTCAGTATCTCGACTCACCGGGTTTGCCACTATCATCCATTGTGACGTACTAGTTCTAAACCACGCATAGGAGGTGTTATGAGACGGATATTTTCCAATGTAGCCGGTTTTATTCTATTGACGTTATTTACTACGCTGGTTTTTGCCAATGACATGACTGTCATGAAACAGGAAGCGGCGGATATTACGCAGGTGTTTGTGAAGCAATTGGGTGAAGCCCTGCAAAAAGAAATGCAGGCAGGCGGTCCGGTGGCCGCGGTGAAGGTATGTTCCGAGTTGGCGCCGCAAATAACCGGGCAAATATCCCGGGATAAAGGCTGGAAGGTCACACGTGTTGGTACCCGGGTGCGCAATCCCATGCTGGGTTTACCGGACTCCTGGGAACAAAAGGTGTTGGCGCAGTTCCAGGAGCGGTCTGGCAAGGGTGAAACTTTTGACAAAATGGCGGTTGCCGAAATTGTGGAAGAGCCCGGCGGAAACTATTTTCGTTTCATGAAAGCGATCGGTGTACAGCCTCAGTGCCTGGCCTGTCATGGCGATCCCAAAGAAATGAAAGATGAAGTGAAAGCATTGCTGAAAGAGCGCTACCCGCACGACCAGGCCACAGGTTATAAGGCGGGTGATCTGCGCGGTGCGGTCAGTATCAAACGGCCTTTGTAATTTTACCTGGTACTACGTCATTCCAAAGCGCTGAAAAGGCGGTTTACCACCGCCTTTTTTTATGAATCTTGTTTGTGTATGCGGCACGCTTGCCGGTATTGATGGCAGCAGCCGTCCGCGCAGGAATTTTTCCTGATCCAATAAGTCCACCAATTTCTTGTTCCACAGTAACTACTCACCCCGTGTGCAGCATAGGTTAAGGCGGTGCCGGTGTCTCCTGCCGGGGGCGTCTGCGGCCAGGGATGGCCGCAGTCGAGCCTACAGGGACGTACTTGTGGCGTCCCCCGGCAGGAGACGCCGGCGCCGCCCACGGGTGAGTAGTTACGTTCCACAGAATATATATGATTGACAATATATATTACTTATCATATATATCAGAAACTCAATATATTGGGAGATTGCCGAGTGATGGATCCCGAAACTTTTTTTTCCGCGCTTTCGAATATTATCCGCTTGCGTTGCCTGATGCTGCTGGTAAAGGAAAAGGAACTTTGCGTATGTGAGTTTACCTACGTGCTGGACATAGCGCAGCCCGCCGTATCAAGGCACCTTGCCTTATTGCGTGAAGCCGGAATCGTGCGCGACCGCCGTGATGGTCTGTGGATTTATTACCGGGTGCATCCTGGACTTCCCAAGTGGGCGCTGGAGGTATTGCGCGCCACTGCAAAAGGCGTTTTGGAACAAGCGCCGTTCAACAATGACAAGAAAGTTTTAGCAAACATGTCCAGCCGGCCCGGCGCCCCCCGCTGTGCGTAACTATATTGAAACAATTTGCCTACAGACTGGCTGGATAAATCCGGGAGAAAATCATAGTGGCAATTCGCGCAGGCATTAATGGCTTTGGCCGCATGGGCCGTTTGGGATTGCGCGCCGCCTGGGGGTGTGATGAGCTGGAGTTCGTTCATATCAACGAAACCGCCGCAGACGCCGCGTGCTCGGCGCATTTATTAAAATATGATTCCGTGCATGGCCGCTGGGATCATGACGTGATGGCTACAGCTAATCAAATCAAGGTTGAAAAACAGGTGATAAAATACAGTTCCGTGTCCCAGCCGGGTGACGTGGATTGGGCGGCCGCCAATGTGGAGTTAGTGATTGAAGCCAGCGGCAAGTTTCGAACTCCGGAATCACTACAATGCTATTTTGACCAAGGTGTCAAAAAGGTTGTAGTGGCCGCGCCGGTCAAGGATGCGTTGAATGTAGTGATGGGAGTCAACGACCATTTATATGATCCTGCCGGACACCATATTGTGACGGCCGCTTCCTGTACCACCAACTGTCTGGCGCCCGTGGTTAAGGTATTGCAGGAAAATATCGGCATTGTGCACGGCGCCATGACTACCATCCATGACGTCACCAACACCCAAACCGTGATTGATAAAGGTCATAAGGACTGGCGCCGCGCCAGGGCCAGCAGTCTGTCGTTGATACCCACCACTACCGGTTCGGCAAAAGCGATCACCGAAATTTTTCCTGAGCTCAAAGGCAAGCTGAATGGATTGGCTGTGCGGGTGCCGCTACTCAACGCATCGCTGACGGATTTTGTGTTTGAAGCGCCGCGTGCCACCACGGTGGAGGAAGTCAACGGCTTCTTCGCGCACGCCGCGCAGCACGAACTTAACGGCATCCTCGGTTATGAAGAGCTGCCCCTGGTGTCGGTGGATTATAAGGACGACACCCGCTCTGGAATTGTAGATGGGCTGTCAACCATGGTTGTTGACGATACCCAGGTGAAAGTGTTGATCTGGTATGACAATGAAACGGGCTATGCCAACCGCCTGCTGGAACTGGCGCGCAAAGTCGCCCGTGCTATGTGTTAGTTATGCCTTTATCGCGCCTGCCTGCATGAACGAATCGGTTACCGGATTGCGCAACTACCTTGTAGTCACCGGCGGTTACTGGGGATTTACCATTACCGACGGCGCCGTCCGCATGCTGGTGGTGTTGTATTTCCATCAGCTGGGTTACAGCCCGTTTGAAGTGGCGATGTTGTTTTTGTTTTATGAGTTCTTCGGGGTGGTGACGAACCTGACGGGCGGCTGGATTGGCGCGCGCCTGGGTCTCAATATCACCATGCATCTGGGTATGAGCCTGCAGGTCGCCGCGCTGGTCATGTTGACCGTGCCGGATGCCTGGTTGAGCGTTGCTTATGTCATGGCCGCGCAAGCACTCTCCGGCATCGCCAAGGATTTGAATAAAATGAGCGCCAAAGCCAGCGTCAAACTCATGCTGCCGCAAGGTGAAAATGCCCAGTCGCGATTATTTCATTGGGTTGCTCT
>DATCIR010000367.1:0-3417 GCA_036507695.1 Gammaproteobacteria bacterium | reverse complement strand
CCCGCTGCCGATGGCGGTGCATAACGCGGCTTTGATCTGGCCGTCGTAGTCGCTGCGGGTGCCGGCGCTGATGTTGATGACGCGCACCTCGCTCTGGCCGAGCGCGGCGGTGATCAGTTCGTTGAGTTTGTATTGGCTGCCGGCCTGGCCTAAAAAGCTATACGGATACAGCCGGGTGTTCCAGGCGACGCCCACCATGCCGGTGGGGTTTTGCCGGGAACCGATCAGTCCGGCGACGCCGGTGCCGTGATCGATGGGATCCGTGTTATAAAGAGTGCTGTCGCAATCCAAGTCCCCGCGCGTGCAGTCCACGCCAAAGTCAATCACGGCGACGCCGCGCTGGGGGTCGCCCCCGCCGGCCAGCGCCCAGGCTTGCCGGGCGCGGATGCGCTCGAGGTACCATTGGCAGTCGGGCGTGACTTCGCCCCCGCACAACAGCGAGGTGTCGCCGGGGGACGGTGAGGGTGCGATCGCCTGGGCGTTGGGGAAGGCGCTGGCGATGTCGGCGTGCGTTAGTAAGGTGTCGATGGCGGCATAGACGCCCTCCGCGCTGCCGTCGCTGTCAATTTCGAGCAGGTAGTGGCGCAGCGCCGGGATGCAGCCGACCACGCGGCCGTTGACGGTGGCGGCGATCTGGTTGATCGGGTCGAGGTCCGGGGCGACGCCGGGGGCGGTTTGGATCATGACTTCGTTGGCGAAGATCAGGCTGTTGCCGCGGGTGTCTTGCACGGCCTGCGCCGGGTCGGAGGGCCGGGCGGTGGCCGGGCAGCCGCTGACCCAGAAGTTCAGCACGCCGGAGAGCAGGGTCGCGCCGTTGTGTTCGGCGCGCACGCGGTAGTATTTTTCCGCCGCAGTGAGACTGCTGAGCATCAGGCTGCCGCTGTACATGCGGTCGCCCCGCTCTTGATCGGTGAGTTCGCCGTCATCGCGCAGGGGGGCGATGGCGGCGTTGATCAGTTGGCCGTTGGCGTCGACTTCATCGAGCAGCAACGCCGCCGGGGGCGGCGCGCTGCCGCTGAGCAGGGATAAAAACGTGACCGGGGTGGCTTCGCCCGACGGGGGGATGACCGCCGGCTGCGCCGCCGGGTCGCCGAGCACCAGGGTTAAGCTAGGCTGGGTTTGTTGCGATGGCGCCGGACCGGAACCTCCGCCGCCGCTACAACCGGCGAGCGTTAACAGCGCCAGCCACACACCCGTCCATACCCACAACCCGCGGCTTCCCCTCTGCTGCATGTCTTTCCCCTTTCCTTTTTCCTACACCTGAGTGCGTTTGTTAACCACGATTCGTTTTAGTGAATGGATTATTGGTATTGAATGATGAAGCACATCCCCTGCTGGCACACAGTGAAACTGTGGACATATTCTAAATGACCTCAAAAACCTTAAATACGGTGCGCTTCGTGCCTCAGCGGCACCCTACAACGACTATTGTCACAGTCTCGGCGCGCACCCGATGGCTCTTAACCGGCTCTGAAATATTACAATGACTCCATGCCCGGTCATTTTCTAACCGCATCCGTCGGTTACCATGTAAGGTGCGGCAACAAAAATCCCAGGTTTTGGATTGTACGCAAAAACGCAGTGGCAACACAAATCGGGCGTTGGCTTTTTGTGAATAATCCCATTTCTTGAGCAGAGTGATATTTTCTCGCCACTCATTTTGTTCGTTTCTAACGAATTGTTTATTCTTGACCATTAACGTTGATACAACGAATGGTTTCTGGAACTGGACGGAAACTTGCGCTATAGTTCGCCAATTCGCACAGGGAAATGGCCAAATCCGATTGCCGTCCGGCTTTTCAAGCACCTATGCAGTAGGTTCGCAGTTAGCCTTCGGACTGGCCATTGAATATCAATCACACATGTTAATTACGAATATCAAAAAATAACCGCGATGGATATCACTATGGGGAATATGAAAGCTACATCACAGTCACAAAAAAATTCTCAGATGGCGCAAAATTGTTTACGCATAAACTACTTACTTAGTGTTGCTACCGGCCTGCTGTTTACTGTGCTTTATTCGCAGGATGCGCGCGCGTTGACGCTCAACGAAGCGGTAAACGCGCAATTGGAAACCATATCACTTCCCTGCGATCGTTTACTCGGCTCTGACCCAGCAACCGTATTGAGTGGGGGCCTTGCGGACATTTGCGCGCGTGCTGTACCGTTTGGCAGCACGCCACAAGCTGCCGGCGGCAGCGCGGCGAACCTTAGCACGCTATCAAGCAGCTCGATGACCGCGATGCAGGAAGGACAAGTGCGTGAAGAAACACAAATTGGCTCGCAATGGACCCTGTTTTTCACCGCAGAAGGAGAATCGTTGGACCGCGATGTGACTGAAGGTGAAGACGGCTTCGACTCCACGGCGTTACGCCTGGTTGCAGGCGCAATCTATGCACCCACCACGAGTACCGACATTGGTTTTGCCTTCACTAGGCAACGCCATGATGGCGACTATGTCAATGGAGGCAATTTTGAAGCCGATACCAACGGTCTTCGCGTGCTGGCGACATCTTACCTCACGGATCAATTGTTTTTGCAGGCGATGGCCGGTTATGATTGGGTGTCCTCCCAGCGCGCTCGAGCGGCAACGTTTGAAGAATACTTCAATGGCGGTCTGGTTTTCTCGCGAGAGGGCGAACCCTATTCGGACTTCGAGTACAATCAGACGGAGGTGTCATTACTGGCGGGCTACAACTACGCGCGCGGGAATATGACCCTTACCCCGCAACTCGGTGTCACCTGGCTCAACACCGATTACGGCACTTACAGTGAAGCCGGTAATTCCGGCCTGGAACTCACCTTTCACGATGATCAACGCGAGTCATTGCAGAGCAGCCTAGGTTTACAGGCCGCAATGGCGATCAGCACTGGTTTTGGCGTGGCGATTCCGCAACTGGATGTGTACTGGAAACATGAATTCGAGGATAAATCACGCAGGGTTAACGTCAGCTTTACGCAGGACACACGCGCACAACAATTCAGTTACGATACCGAGGCCGGTGATAGTAACTTTGCTGAAGTGGGCGCCGGCTTGGCATTTGTTTTTTCGCAGGGCAACCAAGCATTCATTCGCGTTCAAACCCTGCTAGAACATGAGTTTTACGAGAGCTATATTATAAGTGCCGGTTTGAATATCGCGCTCTGATATACACAATAAACCTATTGCCGATTTTCGCCTCCCGGCGCACCCTAATCGAGGCAAGCCTGGCCCAAGGTTCGCCGGGGTAGCCTATTAGTAGCTGCACCCTTATAATGGTGACAATTGTTGATTAGCTATTCCTGACCAAACCGTAGATCTAAACCCATGGCCTACACTGACAACGACAGCCCGCAAGTAATAACGCATCCGCCCAAGGACGTGTCTAAACGGCTGGCGATGTCCGCGGATCATGCACCGCTGGAAAATACGGG
>DATCIR010000366.1:0-10558 GCA_036507695.1 Gammaproteobacteria bacterium | reverse complement strand
CCAGCGGATATTGACAAGGCAAAGACTGCCGGGGCGGTTGAGTTTCTCGCCAAGCCGATTGAGATAAAAAGTTTCCTGAGCGTTATGGATGCGTTTCTTGCCACGCCGGGTCAGGACCAACTGAAACAAGTCAAAACGAATTAAGCATTCCAGCCTATTTTGCGCGTTCCGTTTGGTACGGATTATTCTTATCCCAGGCGGTTTCGCAGGCACTGGCTTGCAAAAAAGCCTTGATCCCGTAGTCCGTCCAGCCATCCGTTAATAATGTGCTATTATGTTTCAAGCACCAGGGGTCTTGTGTAAATAGCCAGGCTAGAGTAATGACAAAACAAAAACTCTCCACGATTAACCTCACCACCAGCCGTTTAAAGCATATCGCCGACGCGCTTAATTTGCCGGCGCCAACTCAGCGGCGCGCATTTGAACTGGCTGGACTCAAGCCGGATAACGCCGCGTGGCTGCGGTTTATCGACCGCTTGTTGTTGATCTGCGGCGCCACGCTGGCCATCGTAGGGGTGATGTCGTTCTTTGCCTATAACTGGGCGGATTTGCACAAGTTCGGAAAATTTGCCTTGCTCCAAAGCGGCGTGATTGCCCTGGTATTGATGGCTTACTTCAAAGGCATGGATAAGCTCACCGGCAAGGCAGCGTTGTTTGGCGCCGCGGTGTTAGCCGGCGTATTGCTGGCGGTATACGGTCAAACCTACCAGACCGGCGCGGATCCCTACGGATTGTTTTTAACCTGGGCAATTTTAATCAGTGGCTGGGCGTTGATTGGCCGTAATGCCGGACTATGGTTGTTATTGCTGGTGCTTGCCAACCTGTCGCTCGTCATGTACTGGACGCAATTGGTGCACCCCGAGAATTGGGTAAGCGGATTGGCCAGGGAGTTAGGGCCCTTTGCGGGGATTACTTTTTCCTTGACCGACTTTTCATTGGCGCAATGGGTGTTTTCCTTGAATGTGCTGGCTTTGGTGGTGTGGGAATACTTTAGCCTGCGCAATAGCGCAAGCGCCTGGATGCAGGGCCGCTCTTTTCCCCGGATCATCGCGGTGTTTGCGCTGGCGCCCATAGTCATCAGCACCTTGATGTTTATTTTGCTCGCGGGAGTTGACGGCTATTGGGGGATTCGCTGGGTGTCACCGGTGTTTTTTGCTGTGTTCACGGCGGCGGTATTGTTTTATTACAGTAAAAAGTCACTCGATATGTTTATCCTTGCCAGCGCATTGTTGGCGCTTATTGTGATTGTTACCGCGGTAGCCGCGCGCACAATAGATGCCGGTTTTGAAATGTTCTTTTTGCTTAGTATCCTGGTTATCGCCCAGTCCGCGGCGGCAGCGCAATGGTTGCGCACCGTCAGGAAAACCTGGGGGCAAACGCATGAGTGAGGAGCGCGGCAACTTTCAGGACGTATTTTCACAACTGGCTAAAGAGAACCTTTTGAATAGCGATTGGGAAGCACAGACCCGGGTGTTGATCGCCCGGGAACACAATGAACAAGCCTGGTACGTGCGCGTCATGGTTGGCTTCAGCGCCTGGCTGGCCAGCTGGATGCTGATCGGCTTCGTGGTTGGCGCTGCGATCATTGAGTCCGAGCAGGCCACGCTGATTCTGGGCGCCATTCTGGTGGCGGGCGCTGTTGTTGGCCGCCGGGTCAGTGACAATGATTTCATCACCCAAATGACCCTGGCGGTCTGTCTGGCCGGCGAAGGCTTGATTGTGTTTGGCCTGGCGCAGATAGTCGATAGTGTAGTAGTAACCCTGTTCAGCTTCATGGCGCTGGAATTGGTGTTGATCGCGATTTACCCCGATGCGGTGCACCGCTTTTTATCCGCGGCATCGGTTGCCATGGCATTGACGGGTTTATTGTTCGAATGGAAATCCATTGCATGGGTGCATGCGGTCGTCATCGTGTTTGCCGCGCTGTTTGTTTATCTGGTGACGGTGGAACAAAAATTCCTGGCGCTTGGGCAAGCGAAGCTTATCGTGCCGGTGAAATGGGGTGTGTTATTTGGACAGTTGAGTGTGTTGATGCTGTCGACTATTTATGTCCTTCCCGAATTAACGCGAAATACGGAATTTTTCCCCAACCCCTGGATTTCCAGCGTGTTATTGGGTTCATTGTTCCTGTATCTGGTGTATCGGATAACCAGCGCCGAAAAATTCCCGCTTAGCCGGGTGAATAGCGTGGCGGTGTATGGTTTTTGTGTGTTAATCATCGCGGCAGCCATGATGGCGCCGGGATTAATCATGGCGCTGATTATCCTGCTGCTGGGTTTTGTCATGGCCGATCGCGTTTTAGTGGGCGTCGCCATTGGATTTTTCACGGTGTTCCTCACGGCGTTTTTCTACGGTATCGAGATAACCCTGTTGATGAAATCCGCGGTGTTAATGGCAAGCGGTGTGGTGTTGCTTGCCGGAAGGATAGTGCTGAAATATTATCTCGCCGCGCCTAATAAGGTTGTAACCAATGCTTAACCTCGAAAAGGCCACTAACACGATATTATTCGCCGTGCTCGCGGTAATTCTTATATTGGCCAATTACCTTATATTCAACAAAGAACGGGTTCTGGCTAACGGCACAGTCATGCTATTGGATCTGGCGCCCCGTGATCCCCGGTCGATTCTGCAGGGCGACTATATGGTATTGCGTTACAGTATGGCTGCCGACATCGCGCGGCGGTCAAAGGAATTAACCGCCGACGGGCAGGTGGTGGTAAGACTGGACGACAAGCATGTGGCGCAATTCCAGCGGATTCATGATGGCAATAAACCCCTGGGCAACAATGAATACCTGTTGTTGTACCGCAAGCGCAATGGTGTGGTGAAAATCGCGACCGATGCCTTTTTCTTCCAGGAACAACACGGTAAATATTACAGTAGCGCCCGTTATGGGGAAGTCCGCGTATCCAGCAAGGGTGATGCCGTATTGAGCGGCGTGCGGGATGGGCAATTGAACAAACTCACAGCAGTGGCCAGCCAGGGATAAAGCGGTAATCACCAGGGATAGATAGCCAAGTATTCCTTAATCAGTTTTTGCGAAAAAATACCCAAATCCTCCAATTTTAATTATTCCTGATTACAGCGATGCCGAGTGCTGGTAGACTTAGGCCATTCGTTACTGTTAGGGATACCCGTATGTTTTTTTTAGGATTGAGTTCAGGATTGAGTTCAGGATTACGTTCAGGATTGCGTTGTGGGTGGCCGGTTTGGTTGCTTATTGCGATTACCGCTTGTAGCAGCGGGGGTGACGATGGTAATAGCAATGGCGGTGGTAATGGAGGCAGCGGACCATCCTTGCCCGCGGCGGGTAATTTTGTCACCTTCGAGACCGGTCAGGTGCGCCCCCTGGCGATGTCGCCGGACGGCAACAGCCTGTATGCCGTTAACACGCCCAATAGCACCCTGGAAATCTATTCCATCACCGATACCGGATTGCAATACAACACGACAGTGCCGGTAGGTTTGGAACCGGTGGCCGTTGCCACGCTCAATAACGGGTTTAACAACCAAGTCTGGGTGGTTAACCATTTATCCGACAGCATCAGTGTGGTCGACGTCAGTGTGACCCCGCCCCGGGTAGTGCGCACCTTATTGGTGGGCGATGAACCGCGTGACATTGTGTTTGCGGGTAACGGCAATCAGTTTGCATTTATTACCACGGCGCACCGCGGCCAAAACGGGCCGGATGATAATCCCATCAACGCACAATTAACAACCCCGGGTGCCGGGCGCGCGGATGTCTGGGTGTTTAACACCGCGGATACCGGTGCCACGCTGGGTGGTGATCCGCTGACAGTCATTAGCTTGTTTGGGGATACGCCCCGCGCCTTGACCGTAAGCCCCGATGGCAATACCGTTTATGCGGCGGTGTTTTTTTCCGGCAACCAAACCACGGCGATTGGCGAAAACTTGCTGTCCAAACCCACGCCGTTAGCTAATGTTCTGGGCGTGCCGCAACCCGACACCGGGCTGATCTTAAAGTACAACGGCGCGAATTGGGCCGACGGCACCGGTAGCGCCACTGACACATCCGGCCAATTTTGGGATGACCTCGTGAATCTCTTCTTGCCCGATTACGATGTGTTTGAAATAGACGCTAGTGTCAATCCACCCGTTGCCAGGCCAACGGCGCGCTACAGCGGCGTGGGCACGGTGTTGTATAACATGGTGACCAATCCGCAAACCGGCGTTATCTATGTTTCCAATACCGACGCCCTGAATCATGTCCGTTTTGAAGGACCCGGGAACGCAGCATCCACCGTGCGCGGGCATTTTGCCGAAAGCCGCATCACGGTGATTGATAGCACCCAGGCTGAGCCGCAGATATTACCACGCCACCTTAACAAGCATATCAACTACGCGGCGTTTCCCGGCTCAGCGGACGATCGCGCCGCGGCGCTGGCCAATCCGGTGGATATGGCTATTGATAGTAACGGTGAGACGCTCTATGTCGCCGCGTTCGGTTCGCAAAAAATCGGCGTATTCAGCACCGCGGAGTTGGAGAATGACAATTTTATTCCCGATGCTTCTAGTCATGTTTTACTAACCGCGGGCGGGCCCTCGGGAGTCGTGTTGGATGAAACGCGCGGCCGTTTGTATGTGCTGACGCGGTTTGACAACGGCTTATCTGTCGTCAATACCGCATCCAACCAGGAAATTTCGCATCTCACCCTGTTTAATCCGGAACCGGCGCACGTGGTCAACGGGCGGCGCTTCCTTTATGACGCAACGCTGACGTCCAGCCGCGGGGATTCCTCCTGCGCCCTGTGCCATGTGTTCGGGGATTTTGACGGCCTGGCCTGGGACCTGGGCAACCCCGATGAAGTTGTCGTGTCGAATCCCAATCCCTTTGCCACGGTAACGGTGGGCAACATTACCGTGAGGTTGCGACCGACTGATCCACCACCGGTGTTCCATCCCATGAAAGGCCCGATGAGCACCCAGAGCCTGCGCGGCCTGGCGGGCAATGGCCCCATGCATTGGCGCGGTGACCGGGTCGGGGCCAGCGCCCAGCCGGGCGAAAGCATCGAACTGGGCGCGTTCAAGGATTTTAATGTGGCGTTTCCCGGCCTGCTGGGCAGTGAGAGCGAATTGGCGGCGGCGGATATTCAGGCCTACGCCGAATTCGCCCTGGAAATCCGCTATCCGCCCAACCCCATTCGCGCCCTGGATAACTCGTTAACCACGGTTCAGGCGCAAGGCAAAAACACTTACCTGAATCAACTGACCACGGGCATGAACGGCTTGACTGACATACCCTTGCTGACTTGCAATGACTGTCATGTCTTAAACGAGTTGGAAGGGCATTTCGGCACCTCCGGTCTTTCGAGCGTTGAAGGTCCCGATATTTCCCAGCAATTCAAGATTCCGCATTTACGGAACATGTACCAGAAGGTCGGCAAGTTCGGGGTATCCGGCAAGTTTGCACCGGATGTCCTTCCCATGGGTGATCAGATCCGGGGTTTTGGTTTTATGCACGACGGCGCCATGGACACGCTGGACAATTTTTTGAGCGGCACTGTGTTCGTGTTTGACGGCAATCCCACCACCAATGAGTTAAAGCGCGGCCAGGTGGTGGATTTTGTGATGGCGATGGACAGCGAACTGGCGCCGATTGTCGGCCAGCAGGTTACCTTGACGGCGGCCAGCGGGACGGATGTGCACGCGCGCATCGACTTGTTGCGGGCCAGAGCGCAAGTCACAACGCCGCGCCGCGAATGCGATTTAATTGTTAAAGGCGTGCTTGATGGTGTGCCGCGCGGTGCGCTAATGGGCGCGGATGGCAGTTACCAAATGGATCGCGCCAATGATGTTATTACGGATGCCGGTCTGCGGGCCTTGGTTAACCAAAACAACCAGACATTGACATTTACCTGTGTGCCTCCGGGGTCAGGCCGGTGGATGGGCCTGGACCGTGACAGTGATGGCGTATTCGATGGCGATGAAGGGAGCTAAGGCGCCATTCACGGCTGGCAGGCAGTAATAGACAGGCAAACCACGATTCAGGTGGCCCCACATCCGGGTTGATGGATATCAAGCATGCGCCCCGTCTATCCAGCGATAAGCTATGCCTTACTGCCTGCGCTGATGCAAAAGCCAGGTTATGGTTTTCACCTTAACCAGGTGCTAAACCATAGGCGAACAATGCTGATCTAAGCATCGTACTCCACGCACCATAATCCAAGCACCACTCCGTACTACCTACTACGCCAATCCGGTGTTAGCGCAGCGTATCCTGCCACTACATTTAAACGCCGCCGGTGCCAACCCGCCTACTCGCATCGGTTAAAACTCCATGGATTTTTGCGATATTACCTCCCCAGCCAGCTGTAAATAAGCTTATTTTTTGAAATCTTGAGTAAACCGAAACCACCCTGGCTACACTAACGTCATTAAAAGAAGGAAGTTTCGTTGGCCACGACGTCTGATAAACAGTTGATAAAGCAGTTTTTGGCGGGTAACCAGGGGGCGTTCGACGCATTTGTGCGGCGTCATCAGGATCGTATCTACCGGCTGGCATGCGCCCGCTTGTACACGGCGGATGATGCCGTGGATGCCGCGCAGGAAGTGTTTTTGCGCGCTTACAAAGGGTTTAAGCGGTTTCATTTTCATGCCGAGCCGTTTACCTGGTTGTACCGTACGCTGGAGAATGTGTGCAATGAATATAACCGGCGCACGGTCCGTGACAGAACCTTGACCCGGCAATTGGACGGCGTGGATGGTCTACAATCCTATGCACCCGATGGATCCGAACAGATACAGCTACGGCAGATCCACCAGGTGATTGGACAATTGCCAAAACGCCAGCAGGATGTGGTGTTATTGCGGATATTTGAAGGCATGTCCGTGGAGGAAACAGCCAAGACCTTGAAATGCCGGCAAGGCACGGTCAAAGCGCATTTGCACAAGGCGATGAATAATTTACGCGGTTACTTTAATGTGATGGAAATAGAGACGAGCGATTATGAATGACGATAAAGACACAAATCAACGTCCGCCGTTGCGGTCACTGGTGAAACAGTACCAGGAGATCAAAGCGCCCTTGGGATTTGCCGAACGGGTCGCGGCGCAGGTAAAAGATAAAGCGGCTTCACCTGCGTGGTTCACATCTCCATGGTTTACATCGCCATGGCTGTATGCGGCGTCATTTGCGGTGGTTGCCATGGTCGCCGTTACAGTCGTACTGCAAATGAGAGAAACGGAACCGGAATTACAGATCGCGCAGCCGGATAAATCCACTCAAAACCAAAACCCGCCGGTTGAATCCGCACCCAGTGGCGATGCCAGGCCAAAACCGGAGGAAATACGGATTGCAAAACATCAACAGCCGCCGCCACCCCAGCCGGACCGGGCCAAGCAGAATCTGCCCGCGTATCAGCCGGACAATCAACAAACGGCCGGTGGCGGATACAGCAATTTGGCCGTGTTATCGGATGTGTCCGATTGGTTGGCGCTTGAAGAGTCAATCGCAGTCCCGGATTTTTCCGACCTGCCGCCATTAAGTGAGATTGATGGCTTGTCTGATGCGACGTGACCGGAAATTTTCCCACAACGAACAGGATTTGATGATAGATTTTTAAAATTGTAACGCCATTAGTTGTAACGGCATTAGTTGTAACACTACTAGATGTAACACCACGAGGAGTAGCTATGAAAAAAAACTACCTATCCAAAATGATGCTCATAATCGCTATACTGTTTCTTGCGTTATTGCCTTCCGTAATCCTTGCCGCGCCATTTGAAGACGACAGTAGCGAAGAAAGAGTGGATAAAATGCAACAGCGCCTGCAAGTGCTGGATCGTTATTTACAAGTCGTGGAGTCGGTGCATTCCATCGCCGATGATCCTGAAAAATCCATTGTGTTTCAATTGCAGCAACTGGAAGACATCTATCGAAAACAACGCAATCCGCAAAAAATTGTCGCCTTGTATCAGGATGTGTTAAAAAATACCGCGAATCCGACTATCCGCAATGCCGCCAGTATGAAGTTGGTGCACCTGCTGAAACGGGCCGGGCGTGATGATGAGGCGGAAGCGCTGACCCGTAATGCGCTGGAAGAAAACCTGAAGCGGCTTAAATAAGGCGGTGGGCAGGCGCCAGCGCTTGTTAACCTTGTTTATTTAACAATTGAATAGCCGGGCCTTTGCAAACCGCGCGCCTTGTTAATCAGGACCAGGATGCAAAGAGTTGTCAGGATATTGCTTTAGTGTATTTCGCTCAGCGGTGTGCGTTGCTTTAGGTCCTTGTTTTTCACCAGAGCCGTTCTTGGATAGATGTATTATTCTGTAGTATTCAACAGCTTATCATAAAACGAATAAATATTTTAGTTCCCGGTAAACCAAACCTCCGCGTTTCTCACCAATCATTGAAATTAAGTTCTTTCTGCTGACATTCTGGCGTAACCGACAGCAGTAAGGCACTCAGTAGCAACCACTTGAAGTACAAAAACCGGAGGTTTAAGTAATGAACACACTATTAAAAACAACGCGCGAAACCGCTGCGGCGATTTACCAATGGCCGCGCCGACTGTTTATCCTTTTTCTATTACTTGCGGCAGCCATTAGCGGTTGCAGTAACGACTCCGAGGAGCCTGGCAACCCGCAAACGCAGAGTGAACTGTTAATCAGCTTAACGGATGCGCCGGGGGGATTTTCAACCTATACCGTGGACGTGCTGTCGCTGACCTTGACAACGGCCAGCGGCGCCGTGGTGGAAACGCTGCCGTTGACCACCCGGGTGGACTTCGCCCAGTATGCGGATCTCAGTGAGTTTCTGACCGCGGCCACTGTACCGCCGGCACGTTATGTCAAGGCCGTCATGCGCCTGGATTATCAAAATGCCGATATCTGGGTCAACAATCCAAGCAACCAGGAACCGGTAAAAGTGGATAATTTCACCGATGCGCAAGGCAATCCGATTGGCATATTGGATGTGTCGGTGCATCTGGAAAATCGCAATTCCCTGGTCATCATTCGGGGTGTGCCGGCATTTTTGACACTGGATTTTAATCTGGATGCATCCAACCAGGTAATATTTGACGAGTTGGGAGAACCGACACTGGTTGTGGAACCGGTGTTGATCGCTGATCTGGATCCCGAGCGGCCCAAGATCCACCGGGTACGCGGCCCCTTATTCGAGGTTGACGCCGCCAATGATCGTTTTGAAATTGTGATTCATCCCTTTCATCATCGCTTGCAGCATGCTGACCAGCGCTTTGGAAAATTGCCGGTTGCGGTTGACGGCAACACCATCTTTGACATAGACGGGCAGCGCTATCAGGGGCAGGCAGGGCTCGACGCTCTGGCGGCGATGCCGGCGTTTACCGCAACCATCGCTGAGGGCGGTTTCAGCGTCCGCGCCCATCGTTTTTATGCCACGCAAGTGTATGCCGGGACCAGTGTACCGGGCGGCGCCATGGACGTGGTGTCCGGTAATGTGACGCAACGCAGCGGCAACACACTCACGGTGCAAGGCGCGACATTGATTCGAAGTGACGGCAGCGTGGTATTCAATGACAGCGTAACCGTTGAAGTATCCGAAAATACCGTCGTCAGAAAATTTCTTTCGCTCAGTGCGCATGACATTGGTGCTGTTTCGGTGGGTCAAAAGGTGACAGTATTTGGCGCCTTGCAGGCGAGTGCGCCCGGTATGCCGCTGATATTGGATGCTACTTCAGGTGACAACCGGGTCTTTATGGAAATGACGGTGTTGCGCGGTTTCGCCGTGGAAACGGCAGGGCCGATGGTTGTGGATCTTCAGACCATCAGTTTCCGCAATATTGATTTGTTTGACTTCACCGGCACCGGTATTGATGCCGCCAACGACGCGGATCCCGCAAATTACGAAGTGGATACCGGTGCACTGAATCCCGGCACAATAGCCAGCGGATCACCGGTGGCCATCGGCGGATTTGTTGCGGCATTTGGACAGGCGCCGCTGGATTTTACCGCGCAAACCGTGGTGGACCTGTCGGCACTGCCCGGTGTCATGGTGACCAACTGGGACCCCGCCGCGGAAACACCGTTTCAATCTCTCAGCCCCGGCGGCATGATTCTCAACCTGAGTGGTGTAGGAATGTTCCATCACCTGGGACGTGCGGGTGTGCGCCTGGATTTGCTTGACCTGGGTTTGCCGCCCACCATTCAACCGGTCACGGATGAGTTAGGGCTTTATGTCATCACCCAGAATGCCACGGCGAGCTTGTTTACCGATTTCGGGTTGTATGCTGCGGCACTACAAACGCTGATCGATGCGGGTAACAGTGTAAAGAGTGTGACCGCGCTGGGCCGCTATGACGATGTGACCGTAACCATGACCGCTGAGAGAATACTTACAAAAATAGAATAGTTAACAATTACTCAAACATTACGTAATCGGGATTAGCGGCTGGCCGCGGCTTTGCCGCTAATCCTGATTGCGTTTTAAGGAAATGAGATTTGGAAGCAATTCCATTCTGTTGTCTATCGGCACAGGTTCATGCACTATTTTCTTCATACTTTCTTCACATAGTGTCCTCACTTTACTGCTACCGGTAAATTTTAATTCACAACTATC
>DATCIR010000365.1:0-4763 GCA_036507695.1 Gammaproteobacteria bacterium | reverse complement strand
TTCGGAGGCCAATACTCTATCCAACTGAGCTACGGGCGCTGATAACTTAATTTTAACTTGCTAAATAGTTGTCTTGAACTTACGTTGGCCTCAAAGGCCAACAACTTCTCGTTATCCCAACTGAGCTACGGGCGCAAAATTATTACGTCTTTGGCAGCCATCCCTGGCGCAACGCAGGTGCCTTATTCAGTCCCAGCCTTGCCACCCATGGCAAGGCGATCACAGGGGAAAAGGTACATTGAGTACCTTTTCCTGATTCCTGTTCGCCCAACTGAGCTACGGGCGCTGATAACTTAATTTTAACTTGCTAAATAATTGCCTTGAACTTTCGTTGGCCGCAATGGCCAACCACTTCTCATTCCCCAACTGAGCTACGGGCGCAAAATTATTGCGTCTTTGGCAGCCATCCCTGGCGCAACGCAGGTGCCTTATTCAGTCCCAGCCTTGCCATCCATGGCAAGGCGCTCACAGGGGAAAAGGTACGTTAGAGTACCTTTTCCTGATTCCTGTTCGCCCAACTGAGCATCGGGCGCTGATAACTTAGCTTTACATGAAACTGGTCTTATAACGGCGCTAGCATACCTGCTGGCTCTGCGGTCGTCCACGGAATTAAACCGCGGCGGATTACGCGGCTGCGATGGCCGGCGTGACGCTGATGTCATCCACGGTGTCGTTTATCCACTGCTCGGCAATATCCTTGATTTCGGCCGCGGTTTTTCCAGCCGGATCGATGGTCGGGCCAATCACCACTTTTATAACACCCGGCCGTTTGACCAGGCTGCGGCGGCGCCAGAAATCCCCGGCGTTATGCGCCACCAGCACCACCGGGTATCCGGACTGCTCGGCCAATACGGCGCCGCCGATACCAAATTTCTTGCGTTGCCCGGGCGCGACCCGTGTACCTTCCGGAAAAATCACAATCCACTTGCCGGTGTCGAGCCGTTGTTTGCCCTGTTCGACAATTTGTTCGACGGCTTTGCGGCCGGAGCCGCGGTCGATCGCGATGGACTCCAGCATGGCCAGCGCCCAGCCAAAAATCGGGACTTTAATCAATTCCTGCTTTAGCACCCAAACCTGCGGTGGAAAGATTGACTGCAAGGCAATGGTTTCCCATTCCGACTGGTGCTTGCAAAAAATAATGGCCGGACCTTGCGGTATTTTTTCCGGATTAATGACTTCATGCCGCAGATTGCAAATCAGCCTTAACCACCAGACGACGGATTTCGCCCAGCAGGATAAAAATCCGTAGCGCACTTTATAGGGAAACGGATACAGCAACAAGCCCGGCAATACAAACACCGGTACGGTAATCGTCATAATAATCGTAAACACCAGCGAGCGAATGTATAACATGGCAATAGCGAACTAATGTTTGGCGAGCAAAGCATCCACCGCTTGGCTCAAATTTTCAAATACCGGCACCGCGGCTAAAGTACTGTGTTTCGCCAATTGCGCTGCGGTTTTTTTGCCTTTGCCGGTGCGCACCAACATGTTGGATACACCGACGGCTTGCGCGGCCTGCAAATCCCGCAGGGAATCGCCGATGGACACCACGCCGGACGGGTTGACCGGATAATCCCGCAGTATTTGCTGCAATAAACCCGGCTTGGGCTTGCGGCAATTGCAGTTATCGTCCGGGCCATGCGGACAATAATAAATATTGTTAATGCGCCCACCGTGTGCCGCCAGCAGAGTGCGCAGCTTATCATGCATGGCGCGCAGGGTGGCTTCATTAAAATAGCCGCGCGCGATGCCGGATTGGTTGGTGGCCACCACCACGGTGTAACCGGCGCGGTTTAACTTCGCGATCGCGGCCAGGCTGCCGGCAATCGGGATAAATTCCTCCGTTGATTTGATGTATTCGTCGGAGTCTTCGTTAATCACCCCGTCACGGTCAAGAATAATCAACGGCATGTTCATGTGTCGCGAAAATCGGAAACCCGGATCCGGCCGTTGATCATTTTGGACTGCCGTTTGTGCAGTTTTTCCATCTTGTCCCAGAAGGCCTGTTTCAAGTCAAAATCCGCGGCGATCGCGGTGCCGATCAGTAAAATGAACAAGTCGGCGCACTCCTCCGCCAGCTGCTCCCGGGTCTTGCCCTTGCTGACACAGCTGGAGATTTCGCCCAGCTCCTCCGCCATTAAGGCCACGCGGTACATCAGCTCCTCGCCGCCGGTGTTTTTGAAATCGTGCTTGTCGTGAAACGCCTGCACTTCGGCCAACATATCGTGGTAAGAATCCGGGTTCATACTCTCATCCTGGAACGTTGATAATTAACTTTGCAAGCGCGACAGGTCGGCGACCTGCAAAAATAACTGGCGCAGGTTTTCCAGCAGCGCCAGCCGGTTTTGCTTTATTGCTTCGTCATCCACCATCACCATGACGTCGTCGAAAAACCGGTCTACGGTTTCACGCAGTTGCGCAAGTTCAAACAAGGCTTTTTGATAGTCATGCCGGGCGAATAATGGTTTAACCGTTACAGTAAGTTTTTGCAGGGTTTGATAAAGATTTTTTTCCGCCGCCGCCTGCAGCAGGGACTCGTCGATGCGCGGATTCACCTTGCCCAGGTTTTTTAAAATATTAGCGATGCGCTTGTTGGCCGCGGACAGGCTTTCCGCCTCCGGCAAAGCCCGGAATGCGGTGACTGCGCGGATGCGCTGGTCAAAGTCATACGGCTGGCCGGGCTGCTGGGCCAATACCGCGTCAAACACATCCGGCCTTATCCCGGATTCCAGGTAATAGGCGCGCGCGCGCTCCATCACAAAGTCGTAGCATTGGGTGGCGATGCCCGCCGCATCCAGCTTGGGCAGCGCGGCTTTAAAATTGTCCGCGGCTTGCTGCAGCAGTTTAATGAGATCCAGGCCGAGTTGCTTTTCGATCAGGATACGCAACACGCCCAGGGCGGCGCGGCGCAAGGCGAAGGGATCTTTATCGCCGGTCGGAATCTGGTTAATCGCGAAAATGCCCACCAGGGTATCCAGCTTGTCGGCGATCGCCAGGATCTGTCCCAGGACCGTTTGCGGCAGCGCATCCCCGGCAAAACGCGGCTGGTATTGCTCGTCCAGCGCCTGCGCCAATTGCGGATCTTCACCGTCATGCAGCGCATAATAGCGGCCCATGATGCCTTGCAGGGCCGGGAATTCGCCCACCATGTCGGTCAGCAAATCACACTTGCTGAGCAGCGCGGCGCGTTCCGCCAGCGGCGCATCAAACCTCAATTGCTCCGCCATGGAGCGGGCAAGCCGGGCCACGCGTTGCACTTTGTCCTGCAGGCTGCCGAGTTGCTGTTGGAATACCACGCTGGCCAAGCGCTCAATGCGCGCATAGAGCTTGGTCTGACGGTCCTGGTTCCAGAAAAATTCCGCATCGACCAGGCGCGGACGCACCACTTTTTCGTTGCCGCGGCGCACCATTTCAATGTCTTTGCTGTTGATATTGGCGACGGTAATAAAATGCGGCAGCAGTTTTCCCTTGGCGTCCACCACATGAAAATATTTCTGATTGGTTTTCATGGTTGAGATCAGCACTTCCGGCGGCACGTTAAGGAAGCGCGGCTCGAAACTGCCGGTCAAGGCTTGCGGCCATTCCACCATGGAGGTGACTTCATCCAGCAGGTCTTCATCGATAACCGCCTGGCCCTTCAGTTGATTCGCCGCTTCCAGCACCTGGGCGCGGATCGCCTCGCGGCGTTGCGCAAAATCCGCCATCACCCAGCCTTCGGTTTCCAGTAATGGCGCGTACGCCTTGGGTTCGGCCAGGTATAGCTTTCCGGGATGATGAAAGCGGTGGCCGCGGGTTTCACGGCCGGCTTTGGCTGACAGAATTTCCGCGTCAATCACCTTATCGCCAAACAGCAACACCAGCCAATGCACCGGGCGCACGAATTCCGCCGTTAGTGATCCCCAGCGCATGCGTTTGGGAATCGGTAATTGATCCAGCGCGTTTTGCACAATACCCGGTATTAACGCTGCCGCCGCTTGGCCTGGTTCGGTGGCATTAAACACCAGCCAGGCGCCGTTGGCGCTTTCCAGCCGTTCCAGCGCTTCCACTTCCACGCCGCAGGAGCGGGCGAACCCTTTGGCCGCCGGTGTCGGGCAACCATCCTCGCCAAAGGCTGCGGTCAATGCTGGGCCACGGCGCTGCACGCTTTTATCCGTCTGCTGGCTGTCGAGTTGGTTCACGATTAGCGCCAGCCGGCGCGGGGTGGCGAACCATTGCATGCCAGCAAAGGCAAGATCGGCTTTTTGCAGGCCGGCTTTTACGCCGTCATGCAACGCGAGGGCGAGGCGCTTGAGCGCCTTGGGTGGCAGTTCTTCGGTGCCGATTTCGATGAGCAAGTCATGTTTATCACCCATGTTTCTACTCATGATGACTTGGCTCCTTTCTTTGCCGCCGGTTTTTTACCGGCTTGCAGCAGAGGAAAGCCCAGCGCTTCGCGCCGGTCGTAATAGGCTTGCGCCACCGCCCGCGACAAGGCGCGCACCCGGCCGATAAATCGCGCGCGTTCGGTGACGGAAATCGCATGGCGGGCATCGAGCAGGTTAAATATATGGGAGGCTTTCAATACCATTTCATACGCGGGCAAGGGCAAATCACTGGCGATCAACTGCTGGCTTTCCTGCTCGCACACATCAAATTGATGGAACAGCTCCGGAACATTGGCCTTTTCAAAATTGTACGTGGACATTTCGACTTCGTTCTGATGAAACACATCACCGTAGCTCACCTTGCCCAGCGGCCCATCGGTCCAGACCAGGTCAAAC
>DATCIR010000364.1:0-11051 GCA_036507695.1 Gammaproteobacteria bacterium | reverse complement strand
TGTCGCGAACCAGAAATATCGAAACATAAAACGGCAGCTTTTTCCGCATGGCCGCGTTGCTCGTCGTTGCCATAGTCCCCGCTATGACGCCTCCTCACGCCTTGCCCTGCGAAAAAATCCCTCCGTTTTATTTGTTCCCCTATTTCTGGTTCGCGACACTAGCGGCAAAAATTCGCTGCGGTTTAGTATTTCGCTGGCTAGCCTTGCGGTTGCGCAGCGCTGGACTCGCGCTCTATAAAGGATTCGATAACCGATACGGGGACCGCCCCGGTCTGGGCGCCCAATAACTTACCCTCTGGAGTATAGACCATGAAACTGGGCGTTCCCCGCCAGGTATCGCCGGTGAGCCCTTGGTACATCAAGGCGACGGTCGCCGGTTCACCAATCAGGTTGGAAAACGTCACGTTATGGCGTTTCAAAAATTCCCTGGCTTCGCGTTTTTTCACTGCACCATCCAGAGAAATTCCCAACACCAGGGCGTCCTTGTCCCGGTGATCCTGATGGAATTTGATATAGTGATGCGCTTCCTGATCGCAAACCTGGCAATCCGCCGCCCACAGCATCACCACCAGCCATTTGCCCTTGCCGGCGTAGTCGGCGATGCTTTTCTGATTGCCTTGGAAGTCATCGAACTTTTCTGCTGCAAGCGCCGAGGCCGCAAAAATCACAATGGCAACGGCGCTGAAGACTTTTAATAAGCGGCTCATATCGGTATCCACGAAGGTTAATGTGTTTAAGGTGCTGTGACATCGATGTTGTTGCTTAAGTTTCCCGGATGTTACAGAAAACGGATGCCAGCGTAAGCCGATTGGGTGTTAAAACCCGAGCATCAAAGATGCATGTGTTCCTTATCGGTCTCCAGCGTTTCGGAAAAATAGCGCTGCAGAAATTCATCGAAACTCAAGTTGTCACTGGCTTCCATGCCGCGTTGCCTGGCGATGGACGCATCCGCGGCTTGCTGGAAAAACCGCAGTTGCTCGTCGCTGATCGGCAGCGACCGGAAATAGCGGGCGTGTTGTTCGGCATAGCGCATGGAATAAGGAAAAAACGACTCGCCGGTTTCCGTCATTTGCCGCAGAATTTTTGCCGACGGCGTCAGATCCGGATTTTCCACCAGGGGATAATAGGTTTTTAACGCCGCGGTATACGGGGCATTGGCCTGCGTGCGGTCCAGTAACCGGCACACGCCGGACATGGTGTTGAACAGTTCCGTGGCCCAGGTGCAAAGCAATACCGGTTTGCCATGGCGCTGCAGTTTCAGGCCGGGTTCCCGGCCATGATGCGCGGTACTGCTTTGGTTATGACCTATTTCCTGGTGTTCGCCGGCGCTTATGGCAGGGCTGTCGTGCAGCAGGCAAAACATCAGGAACGCATCCAGAAAATACATTTGGGATTCATTAATGCCCAAAGGCTCAAACACGTTAAGATCCAGGGAGCGCAGTTCAATATATTCCACACCGCGTTTGGCTAAAGCCGTGGTTGGTTTTTCATAAGTGCCGGTGATCTGTTTGGGGCGAACCGTGCTGTAATACTCGTTTTCGATCTGCAGCAGGTTCGCGTTGAGCTGCTGATATCCGGCGCTGGTTTTTACACCAAACTTTTTGTAGTCCGGTGACGGAGTTTCGATGGCGTGTTTCAGGCACTGGATGTAGGAAGCAAGGCTGTCATAACTGACTTTTATCCCTGATTTGCCTTCCTTGTAATTCTGGTAACCGATATCACTCAGCCGCAACGAAGTGGCGTAGGGGTGATGAAACGTGTATTCATCAAACGGTTCCAGGATTTTTTCAATGCCATCCATAAAACTGCGGCACACGGCGGGAGATGCGCCAAATAAATAAGGCACCAGCCAGCCAAAGCGTTGCAGGTTGCGGATCAGTTTAAAATAAGCGTCCGAAATAAAATCCTGTTGTGTTTGCTTGTCTTTTTCCAGTTGCTGATAGGCGGACCAGAAGGATTTCGGCAAGGAATAATTGTAATGGATGCCGGCAATCACCTGCATCATTCTGCCGTAGCGATGGCCGAGCCCGCGCCGGTAAACGGTTTTCATCATACCCGCGTTGGAGGACCCGTATTGCGCGATGGCGATACTTTCTTCCCCTGCCAGCACGCAGGGCATGCTGGAACACCACAGGATTTCGTCCTGCAACCGGGTGTATACAAATTTTTGTGTATCGCGCAGGAAGTTCAGGGTTTGCGGGATGGAATGAAAAGGCGGCGTGATCAATTCCAGCAGCGCTTCGGAATAATCCGTTGTAACATGGGGATTGGTGAGGGCTGACCCCAGGGATGACGGATGCGGAGTCTGGGCGATGGCGCCTTGTTTATTGACGCGCAGGCATTCCTTTTCGATACCGATCTTGCGTTCCTTCAACAGGCTTGCAATGTCGGTGCTTTGCAGTTCAGAAAGCCGTTGTTCAAGTTTTTGATACACGATAAGGTCCCGGTACTCAGTGCGCTGCTCTTGTATCCGAGGTTACGAATATCCAGGCAAAAGCAACGCCGAATATAAAATAATCCGAGGTTTCAACCAGCGGGCTGTCGGCAAACACCGCGTTGTCCAGATTGTCGTAACGGGCGAATGCGCCGATAAAATAATTCTTAGTGTTTCTGCTAATGGAAAATGTGATACGGCTGCCGCTATAGCCTGAGTCCGCCTGATAAACCTGCCGCTCAGCAGTGACGTATTCAGGATTCACTTCATAAAAATAATTATGATACTTGCTGTCCGCGGCTGTCGGCCCTGCGCTGGCGCTAAAACGCAGGAGTGCGCCGGATTGTCGCATGTTTATTTTGTAATTGATATAGGGTGAAAAAGTCCAGCCCTGATAGTGCAGAATGGGATCGCCGATAGAATACACAAAGCGGTAAGGGACATTAAACCAAAGGCTTTGGTTGTGTTTGGTGGATTGCCACAGTTTAAATTCCAGCTCCAAGCCGGCTTCGAGCAACAGATCAAGGCTGGGCATGCCGGCTCGGGCGCTGTCGCTGCTTTCAGGCACCGGTATGTTACCCGCGAAGCTTAAATCAAGATTGACATATTGGCTTTCCAGCAATTTGCCGCGCACGCCTTCCTCCCGGTCCACCTTCACGATGTCGCCACGATAGATGGCGTACGGAACCGGCAGCACAATATTCGTTTGCGCTTTTGAGCCGCGATAATGCGGCGCATTCAGCACGCCGGCGCCCGCGCCCATTTCCCATAACGGCAAATGAAACGCGAAGCCGATTTGCGGCAGGCATAGAAAACAGGTCAGCACTATCGCACCGGCGGAACGCTTGTTTGAAATTCGGCTTAACGGGAATTTGTTTTTTTTCATGGATGGCGGTTGCTTGTGCTGACGCTACATAGTTTAGTGTTATTATCAGGCCGTGCAAACCAAGCGGACGGAAAAAGCATGAAAGGCATTATCCTGGATGTAAAATCCATTGACAATGGCGATATCGATTTTTCAGGTCTTGAGTCGGTGATTCCGCACTGGCAATTTTATGACAACAGCCTGGACAGTCAAGTGCCAACACGCATAAAAGATGCGGATGTCATCATCGCCAACAAAGTCAGACTGCAAGCGCGGCACATCGAACAGGCCGAACAACTCCAACTGATTTGTATCGCCGCAACCGGCACCAATAATGTGGATCTGGCGGCCGCGGCGCGGGCCGGTGTAAGGGTGACCAATGTCACCCACTATGCCACACCCTCGGTGGTGCAGCATGTGTTTTGCTTGGTGCTGGCGCTCACCAGAAAATTACCGCAGTATCAGGCTGCGGTGCGCGCGGGACGCTGGCAACAGAGCGAGTTTTTCTGTCTGCTGGATTATCCGATCAGTGAACTCGCGGGAAAAACCTTGGGCATTATCGGCTACGGCGCATTGGGCAAAGGCGTGGCGGCGGTGGGTGAAGCATTCGGCATGCGGATTATAGTGGCGGCAAGAAAAGGCGAAGCGCCGGGCGATGGCAGGGTGGCGTTCGAACAATTGCTGGCGCAGTCCGATGTCATTAGTTTGCATTGCCCATTAACGCCCGAAACCAGTAATTTAATTGACGCGCCGGAGTTCGCCGTGATGAAACCGGGCGCGCTGCTGATCAACACCGCCCGTGGCGGTGTTGTTAACGAAACGGCTTTATTAAACGCGCTGCAGTCCGGCACGCTGGGCGGCGCGGGTATCGATGTGCTGAGTGAAGAGCCGCCGGCGCGGGGCAATCCCTTGCTGGAGGCGCAATTACCCCATTTGATTGTCACGCCGCATATCGCCTGGGCCAGCGTCGAAGCGCGGCAGCGGGTGGTGAATGAAATCGTGAAAAATATTCAGGCGTTTCAAAACGGTGAAGCGCGCAATATTGTGGCGTAGTGATTCGCTAACGTTTAATCGGGATGCTGAACCAGAACGTAGCGCCCGAGTTCGGATTGTTACGTACCCCGATGCGTCCTTTATGCAGCTCTATGAATTGTTTTGACATCGATAGCCCGATGCCGCTGCTGGATTCGCCGCCGGTCGGCCGGTTGCTCAACCGGGCATAGCGGGTAAAAAGTTTTTTCATATCGTCTTCGGTAAAACCGGGGCCGCCGTCACAGATTTCCGCGTAGACATACTGTTCATCCGCATGGGTGCGCACGATGGTAGTGGTCTCCCGCGGACTGAATTTCATGGCATTGCCGATCAGGTTATCCAGCACCTGCGATAAGCGGAATTCATCCGCCTCGATCACCGGCAGATTATCCGCCAGTTCCTTTTTCAGCTTCACGCCTTTTTTGCGCGCGTAGCTTTCATTGACCTGCATTGATTTGTCCACGACGTCATTGAGCACTATTTTCTTGTATTTGGGTTCCGGTGTGGCATTAGCGGATGATTCGGTATTAAGGAATCCCGCGATCACCTGCTGCATGTTTTGACCGGTGCGCGTAATCAGGTCGATCAGTTCCGGAGTATCCGCGGCGACGGCCGTGCCGGGAGCCAGGCTCTTTTTGAGTTCCGATACGATGTCCATCATCACAATCAGGGGTTTTTTAAGATCGTGGCTGGCAAAGCGCACGAATTCATCTTTCAGCGCCGCCAGGTCCTTGAGCGTCAGCTGGGTTTTAATGCGCGCCAGGGCCACCTGCACATTCAGCGGCTTGGTTAAGTAATCATTGGCGCCTAATTGCAAGGCCTTGATGACACTTTCCTCCAGGTCGTCGGCGGTAACCATGATCACCGGCAGGCTGATCAGGGTGTGCTGTTTGCGGATTTCTTGCAGGGTTTCCAGGCCGCTGATGCCGGGCATCATGATATCCAGCAGCACCAGATCAAACGCCGCCGCCTCGATGAGTTCCAGGGCCTCATAACCGTTTTCCGCAAGCACCGTATTGTAGCCGGCGCGTTTGAACTGCAACGCCATTAACTGGCGGTTCATTTCATTGTCATCGACAATGAGCAGTGTGTATTGATTGGTTTCCCGAGCGTTTGCTGTATCCATGGTTACAATTGCTTCGTATTGTCCGGATTTGAATCCTAACGTGCTGAATGTTATAGGTTATTAAACTTAAAGGAATCGAATTCCCGATGCTACAGGCTGGCAATAGTCGGGTTTTCCGAGAGAAATAACGGCAAATCAGCGCTTGTTCTTGAGCGATTTGGCGGGGCAAATTACGTACTCGCCGTTATCGGGTACTCGATCGGCTACGCCCTGGCGGCTGTTACTGTAGCTTTTGCTACGATTTTTTCCGGGAACAATCCGGGAATAAATTGGTACACTAGCGATCTTTATTAGAATATCGGAATCAGCCATCAAGGATCCACCATGCAACTTACCGTACACATTGATGATGTCACCAAGACGCTCGATTTGCCCGAAAACCTGCTGCAGGAAGGCGAGGAATTTTTTCAGAAAATGGATCGTGATATGGACCAGGGCTGGCAAATGAGCCGCATGTGGATCGATCACCCCAATGCCGTTGAACGGTGCCAGATTGCGGCGAGTAAAATTCTGGATGCCATTAGCGCGGAAAACCAAACCCTGCTGATGCTGATGGCGGGTTATATCAAATCGCGGCGCCCCGATGTGATCGGGATTCGTATTGATACCGCGGGGGATATGACGGAAACGGAGTTGTTAACCCAGGCTTAATGTTGGGTCTGACGCAGTGATTGCGTTGAGGCAGTCATCCATGGCGGATCGCGCTACCGGAAACAGCAGCACCGAGCAGCGGGGATTACGCGCCCTGACTTTTTCCAGGTGCGCCAGGTCATTGCGATGGGTCAGCGCGATAAAATGCGCCTGCGGCGCGAAGCGTTGCGCGGCCGCGAACAACGATTCGAAATTACTGAGCTGCGATCCATAAGTGGGCGCATACACAAACTCCGCCACAATGATGCTGGGCGCAAGTTGTTTTATCAGCGCCAGGGCTTTGCGCAAAGTTTTTGCGTTAGCAACCTTATATCCGTATTGTTCATACAGCGCCGTAAAATCCGGGCAGCCGCCCAAGCCGGTGAGGTGTAACAGCGTTTTCTGTTGCTGCATGGAGTGGCTTCGGCCGCAAGGCCTTACGCCGCTTTCCCGCAACATTTCTTGAATTTTTTGCCACTGCCGCAAGGGCAAGGATCATTACGGCCCACTTTAAGGTGCGCGGTTTTTTGCGGTTTGATCGCATGGCCGTCGACATAGTACCAGCGGCCGTTTTCCTTGATGAAATCGCTGGATTCATCCAGTCCGCTTTTCCCGCCTTTAATGCGGCAGCTCGCGCGAAACTCCACAACACCCCGCTCATCACCCGGTCCCCCGGCCTCGGTGCTCAGAATCTTCAGTCCCATCCATTCCACATTGGGATCTTCGGCCGGGTTGGGCGCATCCGGTTTGGTGGAGGCATGCCAGGTATCCAGTATGTATTGATTATTTTCCTGGGTGTAGGCGACATAGCGCGAGCGCATTAGCGCTTCGGCGGTCGGTGGAATATCAGCACCGGCAATAAACGGTTCACAGCATTTTTTATAAGGCTTTCCTGAGCCGCAAGGGCATAAGTTATTGGTGGTCATGGGTTTCTCTTATTGGCAGTAGATTGGGTGTGGTATTCTAGCGCAAAACCGCCGCTGGAATGAACTAGACTGTAGGCTAAAATGTCAAGTCTGGATATTTAACCGGAAACC
Organism: Gammaproteobacteria bacterium; assembly: GCA_036507695.1. Lineage (GTDB taxonomy): Bacteria > Pseudomonadota > Gammaproteobacteria > SZUA-152 > SZUA-152 > JAKEGK01. The sequence continues at coordinate 3,927 of DATCIR010000364.1, read as the reverse complement.
GTATTTACCAACCACCTTCACCAATCACGGGAAACGCAGCATGGCCAAAGATCCACAAGCACCACGTCCGATTTATCTCTCAGAATACAAGCCCGCCGATTATGTTATTGATACGGTTGATCTGCAGTTTGACCTGCATGAAACCGCAACCCGAGTGAAGGCCCGCCTGGGCGTGCGCAAGCGCGCCGGCGTGAAAGGGCCGCAGCCCCTGGTGCTGCAGGGGGAGGACCTTAAACTGCATTCCATCGCGGTGGACGGCCAACCGCTTGGCGAAAGCGATTATCAGCTCAATGGCGAGCAACTGACGATCCACCGCGTGCCGGATGCGTTCACCCTGGTGGTGGATAACGAAATCAATCCTGAAGCGAATACCAGCCTCAACGGCCTGTATATTTCCAGCGGGAACTTTTGTACCCAATGCGAGGCGGAAGGATTCCGGCGTATTACCTACATGTATGACCGCCCGGACATCATGGCGAAATACACCACCATGATCGTGGCGGATAAACGCAAATTTCCCGTGCTGCTGTCCAACGGCAACCTGGTGGATCAGGGCGAAGTTGCGTCCGATTCCGGCAAACACTGGGCCAAATGGGAAGATCCGTTTCCAAAACCCACGTATCTTTTCGCGCTGGTTGCCGGTAATTTGCAGCGGATTGAGGACACCTTTACCACCCGCTCCGGCCGCGACGTCGCGCTACATATATATGTGCAATCCCACAACATCGACAAATGCGATCACGCCATGCGCTCGTTGAAAAAGGCCATGTGCTGGGATGAGGATGTTTATGGCCGGGAATATGACCTGGATATCTACATGATCGTCGCCGTGGATGATTTCAATATGGGCGCGATGGAAAACAAGGGCCTTAATGTTTTTAATTCCAAGTACGTATTGGCCAAACCCGACACCGCGACCGACAATGATTATGATGGTATCGAAAGCGTCATCGGGCATGAGTATTTTCATAACTGGTCCGGTAACCGGGTGACCTGCCGCGACTGGTTCCAGTTAAGCCTCAAGGAAGGTTTCACCGTGTTCCGCGACCAGGAGTTCAGCGCGGACATGAGCTCGCGCGGCGTAAAGCGCATCAATGACGTGAATATCCTGCGCACCGCGCAGTTCCGCGAGGACGCCAGCCCCATGGCGCACCCGGTGCGGCCGGATTCCTATGTGGAGATCAACAATTTCTACACCGTGACGGTGTATAACAAGGGCGCCGAAGTGGTGCGCATGCTGCATCATTTGTTGGGCCCGGAAAAATTCCGCAAAGGCACGGATTTGTATTTTAACCGCCATGACGGGCAGGCGGTGACCTGTGATGATTTCGTCAAAGCCCACGAGGACGCCAACCAGATGGACCTCACCCAGTTCCGGCTCTGGTATAGCCAGGCCGGCACGCCGGAATTGCACGTCAGCCGCCATTACGATGCCGCCCATAAAACCTATACACTGACCATCAAACAAACCTGCCCGCCGACGCCGGGCCAGGAACACAAGGCGCCGTTCCTCATTCCGCTGGCCGTCGGTTTGCTGGATCAAACCGGCAAGGACCTGCCGATGCAGTTGCGGGATGAAGCCGCCGCGGTACAGGGCACGCGGGTGCTGCAGCTCAAGCAGGCGGAAGAAACCTACACCTTTATTCAGGTGCATAACGAACCGGTGCCTTCTTTGCTGCGCGGCTTTTCCGCGCCGGTAAAAGTCAACCTGGATTTAAAAGACCAGGAACGCTATTTCCTGATGGCGCACGACAGCGATGATTTCAATCGCTGGGATGCCGGCCAGCAATTGGCCGTCAAGATCGTCAAGGAACTGGTGGACGATTTACAACAGCATCGGCCGCTGTATCTTCCGGAGCCCTTCATCGCGGCTTACCGCGCTATCCTGGAAAATACCCGGCTGGATAAATTGCTGGCCGCGCAAGCGATCAGTTTACCGTCGGAAATCTATATCGCCGAGTTTGTCGCGCCCATCGATCCGGTCGCGATTCACAAGGTGGTGCGTTTCATGCGCGAAACCCTGGCAAACCATTTAAAAGACCTGATGCAGCGAGTGTACGCGGAAAACCGGACCCCCGGCGAATACCGGGTTGAGCAGGAACACGTTAAAAAACGCGCCTTGAAAAACTCCTGCCTGGGTTATTTGATGGAGACCGGGGATAACGCTATTTACGACTTGTGTTATGCGCAATTCCAGCAAGGCAATAACATGACCGATGTGATGGCGGCGCTGGTGCCGCTGGCTAACAATAATTGTCCGCAGCGGGACGACGCGCTGGCGGCATTCTATGCGAAATGGAAAAACGAATTGCTGGTGGTGGACAAGTGGCTGGGCATCCAGGCCACCTCGCGTTTACCCGGAACGCTGGAGCGGGTAAAAGCGCTCACCGGGCACGACGCATTTACCCTGAAAAATCCCAACAAGATCCGGGCGCTGATTGGTTCGTTCGGTCATGGCAATCCCGCGCAGTTTCATGATCTGACTGGTGAAGGTTACAACTTTTTTACCAGCAAGATTCTGGAAATCGACAAGCTCAATCCGCAAATCGCCGCGCGGCTGGCTACGGTTTACACCTTGTGGAAAAAATATGATGAACAACGCCAGCGGCTGATGAAGCAGCAACTGGACGCCATCATCGCCGAACCGGGTTTGTCCAAAGACGTGTATGAAATCGCGTCCAAGAGCCTGGGTTAAATACGGATTAATTAAAAAGGATCATTCAGGCGGTGGCGGGCGGCGGAAAACTGTTGGCGATTGTCGAGCAGGGCGGTTATCCCAACTTCAAGCCGCTGTACCAGTCCTGTGGCTACACGGTATTAACGGAACACGCCATGCGCAAGGCCATGGCGGTGCTGCGCAAGGAAAAGCCGGACGTCATCGTGGCGGAATTCAACTATCAATCGGATTTTCGCGACCGCACCAGCACCCTGGAATCACTGCTGGCCACGGTGGAGCGCATGCAGCAGCCGGACGCCGGAACCGGCGCGACCAAAGTGATCGTGTTCTACGAAAAGGAATATCTTCATCAATTGCAAAAGCTGCAAGCCATGTTCAGCAATTTCCAGGCGATTGCCTATCCGATTGATGAAAATGAACTGCAGCAACTTATCACCTGACAAGTCATTTTCCGGTATGCTGGAATCCTGTAGCGTCAATTGCCCCTATTGTGGTGAAACTTTTGAAACCACGCTTGATCTGTCGGCCGGCAGCCAGGATTATGTGGAAGATTGTTATGTCTGTTGCCGGCCGATTCAGTTGTTTGTCGAAGTGGACCACGAGGGTGAGTTGATAGCCATCCATACCCGGCGTGATGATGAGTAATAAAACGGAAGCTGTCTGACCAAGGTTTAAATTCCCATGACCGGTAAGAAAAAACAATTCAACGGCAGAATCGGCCTGGCGCTGGGCAGCGGCTCCGCGCGGGGCTGGAGTCATTTGGGCGTCATCAAGGCTTTGCAAAAGCTCGGCATCGAGCCGGATATCATTTCCGGCTGCTCAATAGGCACGTTGGTTGGCGCGGCGTATTGCGCGGGGAATCTCAATAAACTCGAACAGTGGTTATTGAAACTCAGCAAACTGGAAGTCGCCCGGTTTTTCGAGCTTAACTGGTCGTTCAATGGTTTTGTGGATGCGGATCATTTGCAAAGTTTCCTGAATCAGTATGTTTGTGACGATGAAGTGTGCATTGAAGACCTGGATAAAACCTTTGCCGCCGTATCCACGGACCTGGAAAAAGGCCGGGAAGTCTGGTTTACCTCGGGTTCGGTACTGCAGGCGGTTTGGGCTTCGATGTCGCTGCCGGGATTATTTCCGCCCATCCAGCATGACGGCAGGTGGCTCATCGATGGCGGCCTGGTCAATCCGGTGCCGGTATCCGTTTGCCGCGCCCTGGGCGCGGACCTGGTGATCGCGGTGAATTTGAACGG
>DATCIR010000363.1:0-11913 GCA_036507695.1 Gammaproteobacteria bacterium | reverse complement strand
CAACAACCTACAGGGACGTACTTGTGGCGTCCCCCGGCAGGAGACACCGGCGCCGCCCACGGGTGAGTAGTTACTCCAATAGAACTATAGAACACAAACTGTTTAGGTGTTGTTTATTTGGTGATAAATCCTGGAGGGAATGACTCCGGATGAACGGATTCACACTGCACGCCGGTCACTTGCGCACTCCGCGGCCCTTGCCACAGCCATGACTTAAGTTCCTGCAACGCCTGATCATCACCACACGCCAGCACTTCCACGCGGCGGTCGGGCAGGTTTTTGGCGTATCCCGTGATGCCGAGTGATTCCGCTTGCGCTTGTGCCGATGCCCGGTAAAAAACCCCTTGCACCCGCCCGGAAACAAAACAGCGAATGCATTTAGGCGTGTTGTTCATGGCAAAACTACTTTGGCGGACTGACCCGCCCGCAGTATCTTGCCCTGCGTGGAAAATGAAACCTTCACTTCGTAGCGGTTGCTCTTATCCGTTACAGGGTCAAGCCCTATTGCTTCGATCGTGCCGTTATAGGTTTTGCCGCCAACCTGCACTTTTGCGGCGGCGCCGATTTCAAGTTTCCCCACCGTGCCGCCCGTCACCAACACGTTAGCGGACATCATTCCTCGCTCCGCGACTTCCAGCAACGGCGCGATGATGGTCAAACTTGCGATCGTCTGACCCAGTTGCGCATGCTGCTTGATGACAACCGCATCATAAGGCGCGCGAATGGCGCTGTAATCCATGTCCATTTGCGCCTTGGCAAGAGCCGCTCTCGCCGCCTGGTGTTTTGCCGCCGCGTCAGCCCGGGCAATAATGGCCATTTGCTTTTCATGGTCCGCAATCAAGGTCTGGTCGTACAGCTCCAGGGTTCTTTCCAATTCGCGTTGCGCTTCTTCTTCCAGCAACCGCATCCGTTCCAGCTGTGCTTTGGCCTCTTCCAGCGTTTCCTTGAATACCCGGTCATCCAATTGCAACAGCACATCGTCCTTGTTCACCACGGCGCCAGGAGAAACATTGATTGTTTTAATGACACCCGATACCGGTGTGCTTAACACGGTTTTTTGCCGCCAAGTAATAGTAGCATCAATTTCCTCGGCACCCGTGGCTGTGGAACACAACAGGAACAGCCATGCATACCAGTAAAATTGCAGTACTTTATTTCGCAGTTTCATTGCTTTGCTCCCGCAAGACATTAACCTGCTCACCCGTTAACGCCTGTAACTTTGCCCACTCGATCGCTAACTGATACTCCACCATGGCTTTTTGCAACCGGGCTTCCGTGATTTCCACCATAGCATCCCCCAGATCGGCCTGCGCCTCCATTTGATAAAGAACGCGGTTCTTATCCAGGTGCAGTTCACGGTATTGTTGCTGAACATTCGTTTGCTCCCGGCCCACCTTGAGACTTTGCAGGGCCTGCCAGGATTCCAGCAGTTGTTGGCTGACCGCCATTTCAGTATCACGCAGGCGAGCCCGCAAGGTCAGCAACTCGGCATTGCGTTTGGCGACATTCGCCTTGACCGAGTCACTGGCAATTAAGGGCACATCCAGTGCGATACCAATGCGCCACTGGTCATAACCGCCTAAATCACGGGCATATTCAGACCAGCGCGCCTCACCCTCAAGCACGGGATTGCGCCCGGATCTCGCTTCTCTTACCCGTCCCTCCGCGGCGCTGACCTGTAAACGCAAGGCTTTTAACACGGGGTTGCTGGCGAGCGCTCGACTTTGCAGTTCCTCGAAATCCGGAACATCTCCCAGGGGCACATGCAAAGCGGGCTCCGCCAGATGTGAAACCAGTTCACCGGGACGATCGATCATATTGGCCAGACGGGAACGGGCGTTGCGTTGCTCTGCCTGGCTTTTAAAATAGTCACGGCGCTGCAGTTGGAAGCGGTTTTCTAGTTTCAACAGTTCCACGTCCGAGAGCTGGCCAAGGTTGTTGCGGTGGCGTCCGCGGTCATATTGCACGTAACCAATGGACATCGCTTCGTTGTCCCGGGTAAAACGCAAATCCGCGAGCAGCACCGCAAAAAAATGGGATATGATTTCGATGCGATGCCGGTTCGCCGCGTCGGCGTACAGCAACTCACTGCCCTCGGCGTCCGCCAGCGCGGCTTCTTCCGCGGCGCTGGTCCGGCCAAAATCATACAACCGTTTAGCAATAATCATGTGCGCCTGACTGTCATCGTTTCCCTGATCGGCAACGATAGGGTTGGGCTCGACGGCACGCCCTTCCAGCAGCAGGTTGGCGGTAAAGTCGTAATTGGATTCCGCTAATGTCTGGTTGGCTTTGTTCAGCTCAACGGACGCGCTGGCGCGCTGCAGCGATGGATGCCCGGTAACATCCAAATTCAGGACGAATTCCAACGTCAGGGGATCGGGCAGTCGCAGTTTGCCGGGCTCATTCTGGGGTGCGGCCTCTTCGGCAAACGCTAACGGACTGACCAGCAGAAACAATACCGGGAGCCGGAAAGCTTTCGCGGAGCGTGCCAGTCGTTGTTGATAACTTTTTATTGTCAAACCAGTTATTGTCAAACCAGACGCCAACATTCAGTTTAGTTTTAGTTATTGTGTAGTGCTTTTTCTCATACGCTTATAGGCGGTAAAGCCCATATTCTTGTATTCACCGCTCACAAAAAACTCGCCCAGCCATAAAAACTCTTCGACCCCGGTCGTCGCGCCGGTATAGCGCACCACTTGTTTGCCTTCCAGGTCGTAGAAGGCAAATACCGGCGTGGCGCGCACCCGGTTAATTTTAGTCGCAAATTCCTTCTGCGTCATATGATTGCCTACAAAATCGGTGATTTCCACGTCGCCTTCGATGTCCACGGCAAAGCTCAGCAAATGCTGTCTGAAATATTCCTGTACTTGCGGCTGATTCAGCACGGTTTGTTTCATGCGATGACAGAACGGACATTCGTCCATTTCAAAAAACAGCAGCACGCCCGCCTTGCCTTGCTCCCTGGCCTTTTCCAGTTCTTCGGAAAAATTCCCCCAGGAATCATGGAAAAAATAAACGTAGGGATCCCGGCCGGCACTGGCCAGAACATCACCCGCCAACAGGATAAACAATAACGTGATTGCAAATATTGAAACGCGTTTCCTGATCATACGTATGCCGCAATTTAGCATGATTACATGTTCAAGGATTCGATTGTTGATTTATGAAGTCTTTAATCATTTCCGAAGTGACCGGACCGGACTGTCTCGCCACAAGTTTGCCCTCGGGTGATATTAGAAATGTTGTGGGTAGTCCTGAAATCATGCCAACCGGTGTTTTTGCCGTGGGTTTGGTGATTAATACGGGATAGTTCATGAAATAACTTTCCGTAAATTCCACCAGCTCATTCAACGGAATATCCTCAAAGTCCACGCCAACAACCACGGCGTTCTTGTTATGATGCTGCTCGTGAAACTCAACCAGCTCCGGGATTTCCTTCAAGCAGGGGGGGCACCAGGTGGCCCAATAATTCAATACCACCCATTTGCCGCGAAACTCGGACAATTGCCGTTGCACGCCTTTGAGATCCGGTAAGGAAAAATCGATTGTCTCCGCGTTCACCATAAGCGGATATAAGAACAGCACCGCGCTGATCAAGCCCGCGCGATTAAACACCCCAGTCATGGATTTCAGCGACACCGGTCAACCCCCCTTTAAAAACACGACAAGAATACAGCCCCATACATAATATGTCCGTTAGGCCGCTGTTTTCAGTAAAAGTTGGAGTTGTCAGGATAAAAATTAACGGGAAACCCGGCGGAAGTAATTGACAATAGTCATTAAATTCCTGGCGCCCCTATGCTTTTCGATATTCCCGATGGATTAATTGGGATGGGAATAATTCTGCGCAGATCCCCTTACCGGAGCATTTGCAGGTCAACAAGCCAGTTTATTTGAGTTCGAATATTGAATACGCTGTTCGTCAGCGGGTGTTTCCAGGCACATCGTGCGCTTTTGGACGTTTCGCCGGGTATTAACCGTGAAGACAAGAGGCCTTTAGGGTGTCATGGGCACCATGAAATTGGCTTCCAGCGCATCGTCCACCACCCCGTAACGCATCGCCAGGCGGGTCAGCGCAACATCACTGCTAACGCCTAATTTGTCGTATAAACGATGCCGGTAAGTACTGACTGTTTTGGGGCTCAAACATAACTTGTCCGAGATCTCCTGAACCTTGGTGCCCTGGGTCAGCATTAACATCACCTGTAATTCACGCGGTGACAACATGTCAAACGGACTTTCTTCACCGCTTGGCAATAACTTCAACGCCAGTTGCTGGGCGACTTCCGCGCTGATATAACGGCGCCCCGCGTAAACTTCCCGGATCGCCGTGACAATCTCGTCCACGCCGCAACCCTTGGTTAAATAGCCCACGGCCCCAACCTGCAGCATGCGTGAAGGAAACGGATCATCCAGATGAATAGTAACCACGATAACCTTTAAATCCGGGTACATTTGGACTAGTTTGCGAGTGGCTTCAAATCCCCCAATGCCCGGCATATTCACGTCCATCAAAATGACGTCAGGTTGGTGCTGGCGTACCAGTTGTATGGCTTCTTCGCCGCTGGAAGCTTCTGAAACAACTTCGATTCCGGGAACATCACTTAGCAAACGCGTGATACCTGAGCGAACCAGCTCATGGTCGTCGACAATGATTACACTGATCATGCATACCCCCTAGGATTCTTTGCACCGCTTTTCGCTGCTACCAATTTAGCCGAAAGTGCGGTCATTCTTATTTCCGCCTGCATGCCCTAACGACGATTACAATTAGGGTTCAGAAAAGTCTATCACACATCAGCATACTTCTTACAAACAGCAATAGGTATTCCTACCCCACTTTAATCTAAATATCATAAATATCCTTTTTCGTGATAAAAATTTAATAATGGCGATAAAAACGAACCTAGCGGTTTTAGGTACCTGTATTTAGCAGTACGCATAAATTCAGTACCCGGCATGGGATTGCAAAAAGTAGTGTTGATTTAGGCTGTTAACCGTCGTTATTGAGCTTTTCCAGGCGCTCGATGGTGCCCACGTCTTCCCAAACGCCCTCAAAAAGCTGGCCTGTGAGTTCCCCCCGCTCAATCGCCGCGAATAATAAAGGCGCTAGCGGGAACACGCCGGGCTGGCAACCCTGGAATAAGGCCGGGGAAAAGATGCCGATGCCGCTGTAAGTGTAGGTGGGGGTACCCTCGCGCGTTACTGCAGCGCCCTGTAAGCCAAAGTCCCCCTTGGGATGTTGCGGAGGATTGTGTACCAGGACCAAATGCGCCAGTTTGCACGGTTGATGAACTAGGCTGCCAAACGGGAAATTGGTAAACACGTCGCCATTTACCACCAGGAAGGGCTTATCATCCAGCAAGGGCAAGGCCTTGAAGATACCGCCGCCGGTTTCCAGCGCCGTGCCTTCCGGTGAATAGCGGATGTTCACCCCAAATTGGCGGCCATCGCCCAGCGCCTGTTCGATTTTCTCCCCGTGCCAGGCATGGTTGATCACCAGCTCGGTAAAGCCGGCGGCGGCCAGGGCTTCGACATGATACTCAATTAAGGCTTTGCCCCGCACTTTCACCAATGGCTTAGGCATGTTATCGGTAATCGGCCGCAAGCGTTTGCCCCGTCCTGCCGCTAAAATCATTGCTTTCATATTTTCGGCTATCGTAGCGGTTGTGTTGCCAACGAGGGCACAATGGAAATTAAAAATTGATTCAATGGCTGTAATTCATCATAACGCGCGCTGACGTCGATCACATAGGACAGGGTTCTTGGAATATCCTTCAGGTAATCCGGCTTATTGTCGCGCTGATCCAGGCGGGCGAATATGCCGCTCGCCTTCAGGTGGCGCTGGGCGCCCATTAGATCAAACCAGCGTAAAAACCGCTGGTCATCGATCGCCCTGATGATGCCGGCTTTTTCCAGGTTCACTTTATGGCGTAAGGCCCAGGATTTCACCTGCTCACGCGGCCAGGCAATGTAACAGTCCTTTAACAGGGATACCAGATCGTAGGTAACCGGACCGATAACCGCGTCCTGGAAGTCGAGAACGCCCGGATTGTTGCGATCGGTACGCATCAGGTTACGAGAATGATAATCGCGATGCACACACACCACCGGCTGTTCCAATGCCGTGTCAATCAATAACGCAAAGGCATCGTCGATAATATTTTGCTGTTGCTCCGACAGGCGCAGACCTAAGTGCTTCTGCAGGTACCATTCACGGAAAATCTCCAGTTCGCGTTGCAACAATGCGCGGTCATAAGCGGGCAAGGCATCGTGTGCGCGGGGCGTATGCAATTGCAGTTTCAGCAGCGCCGCCATCGCATCGTTATATAACGGTTCAGCATTGCCGGTATTGAGTACGGCTAAATACTGGGTGGCGCCCAAATCCGACAGCAACAGGAAACCCAGTTCGGCGTTTTCCGCCAGCACCAGCGGCACGTTCAAACCCAATCCCGCCATTAATTTTGCGATGCGGATATAAGGCCGCGTGTCTTCCTTGAAGGGGGGCGCATCCATCACAATCAGCGTTTTCGCCTGATAGTCGCTGAATGCAGCGTTTTTTGCCGTGATGCGAAAATAGCGCCGAAAACTGGCGTCGCTGGAGGCCGGTGCAAGCGTGTAAGCCGGCAGGCTTAATTGATTTTGTAACCAGTCGTTGATTTGGGTCAGGCGTTGCGGCATAGCACGGCTAAATCCAGAAATTCATAAAAGTGGGGAATGTTAGACTACCGTAATCACTAATTCTTAAGACGTATCTTTTGCACTGTAACTTGCAATTGCCTCTTTTTCACTAATGCAACTTTCAGTTGCTTCTTCTTTATTATTGCAACTTTCAGTTGCTTCTTCTTCACTAATGCAACTTTCAGTTGCATTATATGAACGTTTTGTGCCAAAACTGCAAAATTGTTTCCCATAGAGCTTATCCGGAAAACTCGAGTGTAATTTGAACATCCCGTGCCTGCAAAATTCAACGCAATGCCAAACAATTATCATAGCAAACCACCCAAAACTGTTTTGATCACGGGCTGTTCCAGCGGAATCGGTCACTGTGTGGCCATGGGATTGCATACTCGCGGTTACCGGGTTTTTGCCACCGCCCGCAAACAACGCGATGTGGAGGCACTGCGGCAACAAGGTCTGCATGCATTATTGCTGGACCTCGACGACAGCCAAAGCATTAAAAATTGCGTATCACGTATACTGATCGAAACAGAGGGCCGCATTGATGTGTTATTCAATAACGGCGCCTACGGCCAACCGGGCGCCGTGGAAGACCTGCGCCGCGACGTCATGCGCGCCCAACTGGAAACCAACCTGCTGGGCACCCTGGAGCTGACCAACCTGGTGATTCCGGTGATGCGCCAGCAAGGTTTCGGGCGCATCATACAAAACAGTTCTATTCTCGGTTTCATCGCCCTGCCTTACCGGGGCGCCTATAATGTCAGTAAATTTGCATTGGAGGGACTCAGTGACACCTTGCGGCTGGAATTGCGCGGAACCAACATTCACGTCGTATTAATCGAGCCGGGCCCCATCGTCAGCCGCTTCCGGCACAATGCGTTTGCTTATTATCAGAAAAATATTAAGCCGGACAACAGCGCGCATCGTGAAACCTACCAGCGATTGGAACAGCGCCTGACCAAGGCCGGTCCCGCGGCGCCCTTTACCTTGCCGCCGGAAGCGGTGCTGAAAAAAGTATTGCATGCCATTGAAAGTCCCCGGCCCAAACCGCGTTACTATGTCACGTTTCCCACTTACCTGTTTGCACTATTGAAACGGTTGTTGCCCCATCGCGCAATGGACTGGGCTTTGTCGAGGGTGTCGCGGAATGAAAACAAATAAACTAAGAACCCAACGAACGTGGCCCGAGGTTTTAACCCGCCTTGGCCAGCTGACGCATGTCAGACACCAGATCGGTCAGTTGCTTGCTCAAATCATCATTGGTGGCCTGAATCCGGTGTCCTTCGTGGATTGCATTATCCACCAGTTGCATCATCCGCTGTTCCTGCGCTTCTGTCAGCGTCAACTCGGAAAAGCAGCCTTCCAGTTTGTAGGACAGGTCCGATAAGATCTTGATGTAATGCGGCGCGAGGTTTACAGCCGACTTATTTATTTCATCCAGTAAACGAATCACCCGCTGAGCAATCAGTTCGATTTTTTCCCTGCTGACGGCCAGCGAAGACTTCGCGGCAACCGGTTGAGGACGGGGTTGCGACAAGGCCAGTATGCGGATTTCCATCGCCTCCGTTAACAGGGCAATGCTGGTTTTAATCGAACCATATTTCGCCGGATTATCCAAGGGCATGTTCTTGATCAGGACAGACACATGATCAAAATTAAATACGGTGCGCACTCCCAGGTCAACAATCTGATCTTCCTTGGCGATTTTTTTAACGACCGTCCGTTCCAACTGGTTAATCGCGCCATCGCTGCTTTTGTGCACCATTTCATCCGCAATGCGAATCTGCACACTGCTGCGCAGGCCCATGGAACTAATGGTGTACAAAGCCAGATCCGCCAGCATTTCCGCGGAATCGCAATTCAAGGAGGAGCGCATAAATTCCAGTATTACATCCACATCACCGGTGTTTTTCATTGCTGACATGGCTTTATTCACCGCCTGCTCGGCGTCAGCCATGAGACTCTCACGTTCCTTTTTGTATTTGACCGCGATACTGACTTTGGATAACAACTCGCTGGCTTCGAATGGCTTGCAAATGTAATCATCCCCTCCCACTTCGTAACCGGCCAACCGCTCCGCCAGGGTATCCAATGCTGATACGAAGGTAACCGGAATATTGGTCGTTTTCGGGTTTTCTTTCAGTTGCTGGCAAACCTCGTAGCCGCTCATGCCCGGCATATTGACATCCAGCAGAACCACGTCGGGCATTATGCCCATTACCATGTTCATGCATTCCCCCCCGGATTTAGCGTAAGCGACCTCGTAGTCTTCTTCCAGGATTTCCTGCATGATTTCCAGGTTAAACGGTTCATCGTCAACCACCAGAATTTTCGGGCGGGCTTCGGCTGGTTTTTCTTGATGCGCCAAACTCATAATAGTTAAACCTCAATTCCGGCCGATTCAGCCGGCCACATTGACTCGCGGTAAAATCAGGTGAAAGCTGGTTCCGGCTGCCTGATTATTTTCCGCGAAAATTTTCCCTTTGTGATGCCCCACAATCTGCTTGCAGATCGCCAGGCCCAGTCCCGTGCCACCGGCACCGGTGTTGGTTTCACTGGATTGCACAAACTTCTCAAACACCAATTCCAGCTCGTTTTCCGGTATGCCAATACCCTCATCACGCACTGTCATCCGCAACGCTTCAATCTGCTCGCCGTTCTCCAGCGCCAAGTAATCATCACTAAACAATATTCGCACCACGCTATTGGACGGTGAGAATTTTATGGCGTTGGATACCAAATTGGTCACCACCTGCAAAATTCTATCCGCATCAAACCAGGCCTTGGTTACCACATTGCCGGGCTCAGCCCGCACGGTAATTCCGCTTTTCCTGGCCAGGGCGTGCAGCTCGCCAATAACCTGATCGGCGGTCCGCAGCAGATCATTGTGTTCCACGAGAAAAATCATTTTGCCCGCTTCCAGCTTGGACAAATCCAGCAGGTCGTTGAGCATAAGCAGCAGCCGCTTGCCGCTTTGTTCGATACGGGAAAAATAACGCGTTAATTTTTCCTCGGCCACCTTGCCGGTTTTTTCCGTACCCATGGCGGCAAAACTCAATATGGCATGCATGGGCGTACGCAGTTCATGGGACATATTGGCAAGAAATTCGGTTTTTGCGCGATTGGCTTCATCCGCCGCGTGTTTTGCCTGCAGCAGGTTGGCCTCCGCCTGCAATGCGCTGCAAATGTTTTCCAGGCGATGAATCAGCAACGGCCAGCATATCGGCTTGGTAATATATTCCGTGGCGCCGGCGCCGAACGCCTTGTCCACCGATTCGTCGTCTTCCAGTCCGCTGACCATCAGGATTGGCGTGGTTTTTCCCTCGGGAATGCTTTTCAGTTCCCGGGTAGCCTCAAACCCATCCATGCCCGGCATATTGGCGTCCATTAACACGATATCCGGCGATACCTGCAAAAAACACTCCACCGCCGCCCTGCCGTCGCCGGCTTCTATCACTTCGAAACCGGACTTTTTCAAGCGCACCCGGATCAGGCTGCGCAATGTGGCGTCATCATCAACCACCATGATCTTGGCGGCACGTCCATGAACGGTGATATTGGGTTGCTCGCTCATTACGGCTGCCACGCTGCGGCGCTGGTTTGGGCCACGACTTGATTGCCTGGATCAATATAGTACAGTTGATCGAAACTCAGCACCTTGGCAATCGCGATACCACGCCCGTGCATGTTAAGGCTGCGCGCGGTATTGATGCTAAGAAACTCGCGGTAATTGAACCCGTTCCCCTGGTCCTTCACCGTGTAGCTAACCGTGCCATCCTGAATCCGGTAATCAACCGAGACGGTCTTGTGCTGGTTTTCCGGTAATTGCTGACGGCGTTCGATTTCGGTCAGCCAGTTGCCGGTTTTCTGCAATTCGGACTTGAAATCAAACCCTATCCCCAGGTTGCCGTGCTCTACGGCATTGGCGAACAACTCGAACAAGCCCACCACCACCTTATTCGGATCCTCCGCCAGCGTGGCCAGTGTGGTGGCGGCATCGCGGGCTTCGTGCAATAAACGAAATTCCAAGCTCCCCCGCTCCTGGATGGCTTCAAGTTTGCTCTTCAGCTGACCGCACAAGTCCTGATGTTCGTAAAAATAACGGACCGCGGTATCGACAATTCCCAATAAATCGTCCTTGGCAAACGGTTTGGTAAGGTAATAAAGAATACCGGCCCGCAGACCTTCTTCAATATCCGCCTTGGTCGCTTTCGCGGTTTGCATAATCACGGGAATCATGCGCAAGCGCGGATCCTGCTTCATAAAATACATCACTTCAATGCCACCCATCTCGGGCATCATCCGGTCCAGTAGCACCGTCTGGTACTTGCCGGGATTGGCGGTGAGTAACTTTACCGCCTGCCGGCCGTTTGCCGCGGTATCACAGTCATAACCTTGGTCGCCGAGTAACTCTTCGAGAATCTCAAGGTTGAAGACCTCGTCATCAACCAGCAGCACACAAGGTTTCGAGTCGGTAACATTTGGCACGTTCAAGCTTCGCATTTCCCCGCTCTGCGGCATCCCCCTGGCTCAAGAAACCGCGGGCCTGGTATTTGCTTCATGATAAGTTATGGTAAGCCATGGAAAAGTCATGGTTAAGTCACAGCAAGCCATGGCAAGACGCTGAAAACACTTCCCGCTAGGTTCATTTTCGTCAGTTTTTACGCAAACTTGAATGGCCAGGGCCGGCGTGTGAAGTAGTCAAACTGACAATTTTGTCCGTCCTGGCCTGCGGGATGACCTGGTTACCGTGCGGTACCGGAAAACGCTCAGCGTACCTGGCCGATTGATAAAACCCGCTTATAAGACTGCCAGTAACGAGGAAAAAGGGACGGGGTGATTAGCGATTCCCGTATGAGTTCATCACCAACCTTGATTAAGGAGACACGTCAATGATTAGCATGTTGTTCGAAGCGGTGGTTCTGGCTTTCGTCATCGGTGGAATTATTGGCGCCGTCAGTGCTCTGCATCGATCCGGCCCCAAAATAATTCCGGTCAGGATAGAGCGCGATACTTACCGTCATAACCGCCCCCAGCGCCGTTAATTATTTCGCCACCCGGCAAACAGCGCTAGTGTCGCTAACCAGAGAGGGGGAACAAAATAAAACGGAGGGATTTTTTCGCAGGGCAAGGCGCGAGGAGGCGTCATAGCGGGGACTATGGCAACGACGAGCAACGCGGCCATGCGGAAAAAGCTGCCGTTTTATGTTTCGATATTTCTGGTTCGCGACA
>DATCIR010000362.1:0-8899 GCA_036507695.1 Gammaproteobacteria bacterium | reverse complement strand
AGACGCCCCCGGCAGGAAACACCCGCACCGCTTTAACCTAGGCTGCACACGGGGTGAGTAGTTACCTTTAAAGTATGTTTTTGGGGGTTGAAAACATTTTTCTAACAACAGTAGATATTTTGGATTGCACCTATTCCTAGCCTTTGGTTTTTTTCCAAAAAAAAAAGCGCAGCTTAAGGCTGTTAACTTGCCAAAATATAATATTAAGCAGTGAATTTATAGTGGCTTGGATCGGTCTGGCTTGCGTCGGTCCGATCCGGCTTGTAATCGTTTGAATTCTTTGCGTCTCCGCGCCTTTGCGTTAACGTTTTTTGGATGCTGGTCTACCCCGGATTTTTCAGGCGAGGCCTATTTAAGAAGCCTCTGATTAAGAGTCTGTTACGTCTTGCCGGCGAAAGCCGGCTTCTAAGAATACACTGCACTTTCCGGATTCCGGCTTTCGCCGGACGAACCGGTACTTATATCTGATATCTGAGTTTCCATAAATATAGTCCTGATTTTTATATAGTTGCGACGGTTATATAGAAGTGTACTTAGAAGCCATATTAATAGTGGTTTACTTTTGCGTGGACGATCCGATATTAGGTCAAGCTGTTTTGGTTAACTCTCGTTGTATTCACGTCTATCGGATGGCAGAAGCGTTGCGCCGAAAAAGACATAATTTCACTCATCGGAAAAAAGGCTCATATATGAAACGTTGGCTGGTTTTCGTCTTTGGTGCTTTGGTTGCGGCAAGTATTTCAAGCTGCGGCGGCGGTGGAGGAGGTTCTGCTTCCGGTTCCTCGACCGAAACGGTTACCGGAAGCGTAGTCAAAAGTTATGTGTCGGGTGCAACTATTACTTTTTACAGTTTAAACAGTAATGGCACACGTGGAAACAGCTTAGGATCATCAACGACCGGTGCGGATGGGTCATTTTCTGTGTCGCTTTCGAGTATACCTTCCACACCGTTCCTGGCGGAAAGTTCCGGTGGAACGTATGTTGATGAAGTTACAGCGGCGACTGAAGTTCTAAGCAACGATGATCATCTGTGCGCCGTATTACCGGGCGGCACTGCCAGCGCTGCCATTACTTCTTTGACTCATATGGCATGCGTCAGGGCTTTGGTTATCGCCGCTAATGGGATTAATCTGGAAGCCGCGGTCAATTCGGTCAACAGCGGTATTGCGCAACAGTTTAATCTAACCAATATTATATCCGTGTTGCCGGTTGATGCCAGTAACAGTGGTGACAATACTACTGCGGCGCTTGATGCGCGCCTTTACGGGATTGTTCTGGCGGGAATCGCACAGGAAGCATCAACCTTGGGCGTGAGCGCATTGGATTTGACAACAGCCCTGGCCGAAGATGCATCCGATGGTATCCTTGATGGTTTGAATAATGGCGCCGGTATCACCATTCCAAATAGCGTGATAACTTTAAGCGCGAGCGCAGCGTTGACCGGATTGCAAAACGCAATCGACGCCTTTTTACTGTCTGGGAACAATCAGACCAATGTAACTGTAACCCAGGTATTAACCAACGCGGTTACGATCGGCATTAACACGGCCGGAAGTATGTATACCACCTCGACTGTTCTGCCGGCCTGGACATACGATGTTGCGGGATCGGCGCAAATCAGTGTTGCTGGCGGTACAGCACCTTATACCTGCGCACTGAGTTCGGGCAGCTTGCCAACAGGTTTGGCATTAAATCCCGATTGCACAATTTCGGGAACTGTTGCAGGCCCGGGAGTAATGACAATATTTTCACCGTTTACGGTTGCCATATCCGACTCAGCCGCAGTACCAAGTGTAGTAGATGTCAGTCTTTATGTGACTGTAATTGCGCCCGGCCCAACCATAACAGCAGTTACCAGCGGCAGCTGTTATACCGGTATGGAATGTACGGTGCAAATTGCTACTGCTTCTGGCGGCATCCCCACGCTCTACTTTACGTCAGACACTTTTGCGAATGGAACACCACCGCTGGGTATGATTATCGATTTAAATGGTAACCTCACAGGCACGGCGCCGGAAAATGAAAGAGCCTATTCATTTGGAGTTTGCGTCGTGGATGCACTTGGCGCGCAAGATTGTACGACTACGTCCGTTGAAATTGTTGCACCCGGTGTTGAAATATTTGATGGGTCATATACCGGCAATTATAGTGGTACCGCCATTGACCCGGAATTAGGAAGCGCCTCCGTAAGTGGAACCACGTCAGTGACGATATCAAATGGTGTCATTGTTGGTAGCAGCGATTCTGGCGATGTATCGGGAACCGTAAATGCCGCTGGTACGGTAACCATGGGAGTGGTCGCATCGGATTGCCTGGCAACATTTTCCGGGTCGCTGTCAGTTTCCGAACAAGGGGTAGCAACGGGAAGTGGCGCCTGGTCATGTTTGATTTCCGGTGGAGGAAGCGCAAGTGGCACGTGGAATATTGCGCGTTAATCCTTAGCTTTTTGTTTTTTACCGCCAAAAAGCGAAGATTCTGGGGAGAAATTCGGGTTAAGGGCCTTGCGCACGATGAAGCAAAAAAGGTAATGTTGAAAACCTGGGAACCCAATGAAATCTGGAAAGCATTCATGGCACTGTCCGCTGCAGACCTTGCGTTATAGCCATTGGATCAAGCCGGCCGCTCAATCGCTCGCTGCGCTTCGCGGGCTCGCGCCGGCATAACTCTGCGCTGTTAGCGCGGGGAAAATCCGGATGTCTATTTATGTGGTAATACTTTATATACTAATACTGGTCCGATAGATTGCAATGTATCCATCAGCGTAATGAAATTGGAAACACATTTATTGCTTGTTAATTACCCGCCGCTACAATACCTGCAACCTAAAGAACCAGTTTCCTCATGTGACTAACGAGGCAGAATATTATCACCCTTGCCCATTTTCGGATCGGCGTCGGGTGTATTCATTAACACCGTAATTGCGCCCCGCATGGCCGCGCCCATCGTATGATCGACGATGGCGTTGTTGGTCGGGCGGTCCTTGGGCGATATGATGTCCAGCGTCACCGCTTCCGATACGCCCATCTGATAAGTGGCCATGCCATGGATCACGTTCTTGGGATTGCCGTTGAGATAGACACGTTCCCAAATGCCGGCGATGGGATGAATCGCCGCAGGCAGGTTGACGTTGGCATTGACGTAGTAAATCCGCACCAGTTCACCGGGCTTGGATTGCAGCGCCAGGCTCGCATTCGGATCATGCACCGGATCGTAGTGGAAGATCTTGCCGTTGATCAGCGAGTTCGTCCAACCCGTGTTTTCCATGATGGCGTGATGATCTTCGGCATTGGGGAAGAACTGCGATTGGATCAGCACGTACTCGCGGTCCGGCTTCGGAAAGTTCTTGGTATAACCTTCCTTGGGGTCGACGATAATGATACCGAACATGCCGCGCGCGATGTGCTGATGCATCGGGTTGGCGCCGCAATGATACATGAACACGCCGGCGTGGTTGGCCACGAAACTGAATTTCTTGCTTTCACCCGGTTTGACCGGCGCGAACTCATTGAGCACATCCACTATCGCCGCGTGAAAATCCATGGAGTGGGAGTTCTTGTTGGTAGCCGGGTTGACCAGGGTGAACTCGACGGTATCACCGTCCTTCACGCGGACCACGGGGCCGGGCATGTCCTTGCCGAAGGTCCAGCCGGGATACTTGGTGCCTTTGTTGTCGATTTCAATTTCGTGTTCCATTGCCTCCATCGAGACCTTCACTGTTGCCGCTGATACGGGACCGGCCAGTGTGAGGGCCGCGCCCAGAGCCAGGGCGTAACCGAGGCCGCGGCCCGTCAGCCCGGGAAGTTGTTTTCTTATCATAGAATTTTCTCCTTATGTGTGGTGGTGCTGTGTTTTACGTATGCTTGCATTGGCAAGCTCCCGCGCTGGGTGTTTCCCGTCGTTATTGCCGTAACGGGCTTACGAGCCGGAACCGTGTTGGCACTGGCAAAGCACACGCATGTGCTTTACCACGCTATTGATCTCGTTATCGCTCATTGCGCCTGCCCAGGGCGGCATCAGCACCGATTTACTGATCGCCTGGCCGCCTTCTTTGACAACCTTGAACAGGTCCGCATCGGAACGAGAAGACATGGCGACGCGGTCGGTATGGTCGCGCGGCTGGACCGACATATCGCGCACGTTCACGCCCATGCCGTCACCTTTGATGCCGTGGCATTGTGAGCAATAAGTTTTGTACAGGGCCTCGCCGGTTTCTTCGGCTGAGACGGTCGTCTGGCTGCCTAGGATGATGAGGCCGAGTGCGGAACCAAGAAGCTGACGTGCGATGGTCTTTTTCATTTTGTGTTTTCCTCGCTCAAGGCGCGCAGGTAGTGCACGAGTTTTTGCAGGTCCGCGTCATTGAGGCTCTTGTTGGGCATGAAGCTGCGCGGATCCCACGCCTGTGGATTGCGCATGAAGCTGATCATGTAGTCCTCCTGCAGGCGGCGGGCGGCCGTATGCACTTCCGGGCCCGACAATCCGCCATATCCCGGTTCGATCTCATGGCAGGCCATGCAGCCGCGGAATTTGTCGAACAGCATTTCGCCCATCGACATCGGAATGGAGCCGGGCTTGTACTCGCCGGGCTTGATCAACACGCTATTGGCACGCAGCGACATCAACGCCTCGGTGGCAGACTTGGCGTCGGCGGAGCTCAGCACGGGATGGGATGGCGGCGTCGCAGCCTTAATCTCGTCGCTCTTGGCCCCTCGCTCGACATGATTGCCGTAATACATTCCCGCAGGACGGATGCGGGCTGGCTTTTGCAGCCAGCTTTCCAGCCAGTCGCGCTTGTATTTGTTACCCGCATAGAAAAGGTCTGGCCCCTTACGCTCCCATAGCGCTTTTAACGCCGTGGCTGCCGGGCCGGTCAGGTTGTGGCATTGCGCGCAATCCTTCTTCAATATATCCGTGGCGCTTGCCAGGGTGCTCTGTGTTATACCGAGGGCGAAGCCACCCAGTAATAAATAGGCGTGTAGGTGGCGGCGACTATTCATGTCCATGCTCTCCCTTGCGGCGCCGCTCGCGGGCATTGACCGGTTTGCCCCGGAACGCTTCCTGGTTGTGCAGGCCATATCCCGCCTTCATCGATTCGCCGTAGAAGAAGTCCGGGTTGTAGGCCAGGTCTTTCCAGTGATACCAGTCGTCGGCAACGATGTCTTTGTATTCGATCACCGTCATCGGCCCGCCATGGCTATTGCCGTTATTCGTGACGTGCGGATCGACGTGGTCGTGCATCATGAACAGGCCCGGATTATTCATCTCGACTATCACGTCGTAGCGCTCGCCCGGCCCGATCAAAACGGTGTCGGCATAATAGGGATTGGGCAGTGGCGTGCCATCCTTGTGCGTGACGAGCATATCGTGACCGTGCAGGTGCATGGAATGCACTTCACCGCCGGCGCTGTACATGCGAATGCGCAGCACGTCGCCTTTCTCGATGCGTATCGGTTGGGTGAGGGGAAACGAGCGGCCGTTCATGGAGAAGTAATTGGGTTTGTCGAGCGGGCCGCCACCTTGACCCAGCTTGGTGGCATAAACAGAATCCCACGAACTTAGCATCATGATCGCTTCCTTGGTGACGCGCTTTTCCAACTTAGTTGGCTTTTTTGGCTCGACGATCAACGGGCCCCACATGCCACGGATACCGACGTGTTCGTGGACATTTACATGGCAGTGATACCACAGGCTGCCGGTTTTATCGGCTTTCCATTGGTACGTAAAGGTTTCACCCGGCTCAATGGCTTTTTGCGTGATGCCCGGCACCCCGTCGTTGCGCCAGTTGTTTCGTTGGTAGATACCATGCCAGTGGATGGTATGCGGCAACGTGGTGTTGTTGGTGACATTAACCGTAACGTCATCACCCTCCTGCACGCGGATCAGCGGCGCGGGAACCTGGCCATTGAAGGCGAATACCTGGTAGGTCAGGTCCGGCGCCACCTGGATTGCGACCTCGTCGATGGTCAGTTCGAATTGGCGTTGCGCGGCGCTAGCGTAACCAATAAATGCCAACCAAGAGAAAATAACCGCCAGGCACAGCTCTGATGCCTGGCCAATTAACTTTTTAACAATTGCCGCTTTCGTGCGGGTAACCTGCATTTTGCCTCCTATATTTTTTATTAAGTGACGCTTGTTTTTTTGTTGTTCTTGGATGTCTTTGAACTTTTAGCCCGTAAATCGCTATAATAAATCGCGACATTACGGCGCAACCTAGACTATAAGATGCATATTATATATATGTTTAATACGTAAAAGGTGTATTGTCAATACATGTATTAAATATTATTGGCAAATAGACATCGTCAGCCGGGTAAGAAACGCTGACTGCGCGGGCGGATGTGGGTAAATCGCGATAAACCGAAGCGGTATCAGCGAACGCTTGCGATGGAAATCTTTTTAAGATTACGGTTTGAAATAACGTCCTGGAGGGAATATTGATCCAGCTCCGCCAGGAATGAATTGGTTGCGGAACGCAACATTTGTTTTAACTTGCAGATGGGTTCGATACGGCAATTCTTATGCTCATCCGAAAAACACTCCACAATATCGAAATGTGGTTCAACATTGCGAACCACTTCCCCGACATTGATTTGGTCAGCGGGCATAGCAAGGTGCATGCCGCCGCCTTTACCGCGCATCGTCGTGATGTAACCCAGGTTTGCCAGATTATTCACGATTTTTACCAGATGGTTGCGGGAAATTTTGTAGTAATCGGCGATTTCGGTGATAGTGACGGACTGGTCCTTTTTTAGCGTCAGGTAAACCAGGACCCGCAGGGAATAGTCGGTATAGTGAGTCAGTTGCATAGATTTATACTAGGCGTCAATCGCCAATAGTGTAGACGTGTTAGCTATTGTCTATCGAATCCAGCAACGCGTCAATAAACACCTGCGGCCCGCTTCTGCCAGGCAGAGAGTGGATTCAATTATTATGGAATATTAACGTGTTTACTCGCATGGGATTAATGGCCATCTATCTTTACCAGGAGTAACCAACGATAACGCTGCGGCGTGAATCAACCGGAACTCCACGCCCGCGGCCGTTTCATTCCGGCGATTTTACAGGTTTGTTTGGCGTAGCCGTAGGGGAACAGTTCATATAAACGTGTCCGCGCCTTGCGGCCGTAACCCTGTTCATCACTGAGTAACTTTATGACATAACGCGCGTCAGGAGATATTTTGTGCGAGTCATAATACTCGCGCATGAAGTGAATAATTTTCCAGTGCGCATCCGACAATTCAATATTTTCACGCTGTGCGAGCTGTTCGCCAACGGTTTCTGTCCAGTCATCCGGGTCAACCAGATAACCTTCGTCGTCCAGGCTTATAGCCGAACCAGCCAGCCGCAATTCCATCGTATCACCTCACTTTTTGCTGTGTTGTATAAATCCATGCACCGGGCAACCGCCATTCTGTACGCTAACGTTTCCATTTTTCTGTAATTGATCTATAGTAGTATATAAAATACATCTTTATATAATTCAAGCTAAATGCTTATCCCATTAGGGATAGAAAGCCGCGGAATGGTGACGATAAGCGCTGTATAAGAAACAAAGCGCAAAGGTAATAGTGCCAAAGAGCATCGCAAGCGGGTGTGAGCAGTTACAATAATCCATCATTTCTCTTAACACGGTTTTGCCGGCGGCTGCATGTGTTCAAGATGAAATAATGGATAGCTACTGATGTTCAATTGATTGTGGGCAAAGTGGTTTTGAATAGAGTATCTCAGCATCACTATTGTTTGGGAATTTTCTTCATCATTTCTTCCATGTTGAACTTGCCGCCGCCGGGCATGCCGGGCATGATGACATCTCCGGGTTTTTGACCGGGTTGGCAGGCGCCGAGCCATTTGGCATTGATCGTCGAGTGTGATTTCTCCCTGCCCATCAGCGGGGGGGTGTAGGCGACGTCTATATTGCCGCGGTAGTTCGACGTAAAATCGCCGCTGAAAACGGCTTTGGTCGCAACGGTGGTGCCGGACAATTTACACTCCGATTCGGCGATGACCTTGCTGCCGTCACGGCGCACGCTGTTTTTGCTGCATTCCGGGTTTCCCATCCCTTGCGCACGTTGCTGCATCAGATCGTCGGTCTTTTCATCGATGCAGTGCTGTGACAGCACCTCACCGCCTGCGGTGCTCATTTTGATTTCCCATAACCCCGGTTTGCGCTTGGGCATGTCTTTGGGCGGTTCCGCCGAGACAGGTGCTATGGCTACAAGCAGGAACGCAATTATAAAATAACGCATGGCAATCTCCTGGTACGTGAATGGTTGATAGGGGTTCATGGAAAATTGGCTGGTCAGGATAGGTTGTGTTCTTGCTATTGCAAAATTATTTATGGATCGGTTGTCCTGATTCAAAGCATGAACTTGCATGACACCACTAAAAAAGTACTGAAAACAATATTCACTAATATTAGAAACAATTGTTCCGTGGTACAAGGTCCTATAATAAAAATACGGTTACTCTTGAGCTTATTTCCTCGCTGCTTCGATGATTACGCATCAATGACGACCTATGGCTAAACGGCATAAGTTACTTTGGTTACCGGGTTTATAAAGTAGGCGGTACCGTGTGACCTTTTGTTTTTACAGCCGGGCGTTGAAATAATCCAGGTGTCATGGGTTGGGACTGAGAGTAAGTCAGTGTTGAGGCTGACCGAACGTAGTTTGAATATTTTCAATCAGTTTTTCTTCAGGTCGTCGTAGTCAACCGTGCGCGCCTGTGTACTATTTCGGCACGTAATCATTGCCGGGTTTATTGCTATTAATCGTCTATCTATAGGTTCACTAAAAAGCAAAGAAAAAACTAAAAGACAAAAGTAAAAGTCAAAAGTTAGCCTATAATAGTGGTTTACCAATAACAAATGCGCAGTTTATTTTCACGAATCAACTCCACGGGA
>DATCIR010000361.1:0-6487 GCA_036507695.1 Gammaproteobacteria bacterium | reverse complement strand
AAATCACTTCGTCGTAGTCATCATTGTTGTGGTAAAAGGGCACTTTCAATGCGCCGGGATCTGACTCGATCGGGCGCGGACAAAACGTGCAGACAATAAAATGTTCGGTGAGAAACGTGCTGTGCACCGATGGCGGTATGTGGTAGCGATGGCTCATCACCGGGCGGATATCACGCCAGTTGAGTTTGACCGGCATCAGGTTGCCATGCCAGCCCACCGCATCCAGCGGGTTGAACGGATAGCGAATCACGCTGGTTTGCCGGCGGCGTTTTACCACCACCTCCGTGGGCGTTTCCGATTGCCGCGCCTTAAACGCGTCATTGATTTGCGGCGCCATTAATACCGCCGGATCAAAAATAGCGTGGTGGCCCAGCAGGCCTTTATCCGGCAATCCGTAATGACTGTTCGTGGCTTCAATCAACAGCGCCTGCAAGGAAACTGTGTCCACGCGCCACATGGTGCCGCGCGGCAACAATACATAGTCGCCTTCACTAATGGTTAAATGGCCGTAGTCACAATAAAGTTCCGCTTGTCCCTGGTGGATAAATAAAAGCTCATCGCCATCGCCGTTGCGCACCAAATGCGGCATGGATTGATCGGTGGACCAGAAGCGAAGCGCCACATGGGCGTTGTGCATCAACAACGTTGCGGCAAACGGGTTTGACGCGTTGTTGGCAATTTTATGCGTGTCAAAGGCGCGGGGTTGCAGCGGCCCATCGATGGAATCCCACGCGGTGGGCGGATGCGCATGGTGCATCTGGGTGGCGGGACCAAAGAATCCCTGTTGCCCCAGTTCCCGCTCATAGGTGTTGGCGGGCAGGTCGGCGTGCGCCTGGCGTGACGTAATACCTTCCAGTTTTATAACCGGCACCGGTTTCACCATTAAATGACACCCCGCTGTTTCTGGTCGCGCTCGATGGATTCGAACAAGGCCTGGAAGTTGCCTTCGCCAAAACCTTCGTTGCCCTTGCGCTGGATGATTTCAAAGAAGATCGGGCCGATCACGGTGTTGGTGAATATCTGCAACAACAAGCCCTGGCTGTTGCGCACATTGCCATCGAGCAGGATTTTATTGGCTTTAAGCCGGGCGATATCCTCTTCGTGACCCGGAATTCGGCCGCTAATCGCTTCGTAGTAAGTGTCCGGCACATCCATAAAGGTGATTTTATTATTTTGCAGCACCTCGACGGTGTCGTAGATATTGTTGGTGCTAAGCGCAATGTGCTGGATGCCTTCGCCGCGGTAGGCGTCGAGGTATTCCTGGATTTGCGATTTTTCATCGGACGGCTCGTTAATCGGGATGCGGATTTTGCCGCAGGGGCTGGTCATCGCGCGCGAGCGCAGGCCGGTTTCCTTGCCGTGGATGTCAAAATATTTGATTTGCCGGAAACCAAACAAGGACTCATAGAATTTAGCCCAGTGATTCATGCGCCCTTTATGCACGTTATGCGTTAGGTGGTCGATGCCCACCAGGCCGGCGCCTTTAGGAAATTGTCCAACACCTACTATAGGCCGGAAATCCACATCATAAATAGAATGATCGCCATACAAGTCAATCAAATAGATCAGGCTGCCGCCGATGCCGCGGATGGCCGGCAAGTTAAGTTCCATGGGCCCGGTATGACCATGATAAGGTTTCGCGTTGCGCTTGAGTACATGCTCGTAAGCGAGGCTGGCGTTCTTGACGCGAATCCCGAACGCGCACACCGAAGGCCCGTGTATTTTGGCAAACGCCTGGGCAAAGCTGTTGGGTTCATGGTTGATAATAAAATTGATGTTGCCCTGGCGGTAGAGCACCACGTCTTTGGAGCGGTGCCGGGCGACGGGCGTAAACCCCATGGACAAAAACAGGGCTTCCAGATTTCGGGTATCCGGAGCCGTATACTCGACAAACTCAAAACCGTCTGTACGAACGGGGTCGTTCATTGTGTTCATCCCGGTAGTTTCCGTTTCAGCCGTTGGCTGTCAGGAGGTTGGTGCGATCCGCGATTAGGGTATGAAAAATCGGCGGATGGCTGGCACACACGGACTTAATCAATGACAAGAACTTCATGATCAATATCGTGATGGTTGGCTGTTAACTTGACTATTATCGCAAGTTACCAGCTTATATAACCCAGGGTTTAAATAAGCAAAGTTAATTGACCGTTGTTACAAAACTAAAGTTACAAAACCAAAGTTGCACAACCAAAAATTACACAACCAATGTCTTGTAGGCTGGGTTAGGGGCACATCACCGCCAAACTTAATTATTGCCACCCAAGCCAGGCGTGCACCGTAACCCAACATTTGCCGTGAATTTCAAGATCGGCCGTTGGGTTACGATGCGCTCTAACAGGGTCGATAGGCTCAAAGTGTAGCGGTGTTGCGCATCTAACCCAACCTACTTTTTGCAACAATAGGGTTAAGTAGTCAGCTTATAAAACCCAGGTCAAATAACAGCTGCGGCACACCTGCATGTGGCCCATGAAAGTGTGAAGCTTCTATCAATTAATTATAGAAAAAAATTCAAGTCTGTAACCTAAAGCGCCGACTATTTGTGTTAACTGTTAATAGTTTTATCACTACGGGCATCCGTCTTTTCCGCAGGCTTTTGTTAGCTAAACCTGTGTTCTATAAACCTGGCGATAAAAGATGTGAATTAACATAGTATGGAAAACAACCAAGTGGAAATGTATGTTGCAAAAACTCATCCATAAAGAAGATTTATTCCAAATTGCCGATGCGATGCAGTTTGGAGAGTTACATTTTAAAACCGACGCCAAAACCGGATTGCGGGCTGTAATCGCCATTCATAACACCAATCTCGGTCCTGCGTTGGGCGGTTGCCGTTGCGTGGCTTACGATTCCACCGAAGCCGCCATCTATGACGCGCTGCGCCTGGCGCAGGGCATGAGTTATAAAGCGGCGATTTCCGGTATCGCGCATGGCGGCGGCAAATCGGTGCTGATCAAACCGGCGCATATTGCGGACCGGGACGCGTACTTCGAAGCCTTCGGCGCGTTCGTGGATACTCTGGGCGGGCGTTACATTACCGCCGTGGATAGCGGCACCAGCGTCAGTGATATGGATATCATCGCGCGCAAAACCCGGCATGTCGTCAGTACCTCGAATAACGCCGGCGGAAAAGGTGACCCATCGCCTTATACGTCACATGGCGTATTACGCGGTATTCAGGCCGGCGTGAAATTCAGCAAGGGTACGGATGATTTAAGCGGCGTGCACGTGGCGATTCAGGGCGGCGGCAATGTCGGTTATAACCTGGCCAAAGAACTGAGCCAATTGGGCGCGCGCTTGACGATGTGTGATAACAAGCCGGAAACCGTGGCGCGCTTCGCCAAGGAATTTGGCGCTGAATCCGTGGACAAGGAAAAAATCTTCGACGTGGAGTGTGATGTGTTCGCGCCCTGCGCGCGCGGCGGTGTGTTAACCCATGAGGTAATTAAGCGCTTGAAAACCGGCATCATCGCCGGTGGCGCTAATAACCAACTTGCCGATCCGTCGGTCGGCGAGGCCATCCAAAAACGCGGCATCGTTTATGCACCGGATTATGTCATCAATGCGGGCGGCCTGATCCAGGTATCCCTGGACGATGAGCAATTGATTATGGAAAAGGTCAGTGGCATCTACGATTCTTTATTAAATATCTTTAAACAATCCAAGGACTACAAGCAGCCCAGCAATGTGGTCGCCGACCGCATCGCGCGGGAAATCATCGACCACGCGGGTGGCGCAACACAGCCGTCGGGTACAGGGCCGGTGCCGATTAACAAATCGGCGGTATGTTGAGAACTGTTTTTGGATTCAGTTCAGTTACCTTCTTCTAAAAATCCCCTCTCCCTTTTAGAGGGTGTCGTAAAACTCACCGTAGGGTGGGCACGGCCCACCAATGTGCGGCAATTGATTGTGACTATAACGGTGGGCGCTGCCCACCCTACAATAAACCGGGTTTTGCGACACCCTCTTTTAGGGAGAGGGATAGGGTGAGGGTAAAAAATATTTCAGGCGCTTATTATGTAGCTTCGCCTCGTTCCCCTAATCCCTTCTCCCCAGAGGGAGAAGGGATTAGGTAGTACAACAACGCGTGAATGGTTTTAGGTCTAACCGTATCAGTTTAAATTAACCGCTTGTTTATTCAGTAGTCATTTCACAAATCTATCGGAAACTAATCTTTAAAGATCGCCAATGCAGGTCGATAATTAATTTAGCATTCGATTGATTTTCCGTGCGGGCAGTTGGCAATGCACTAATATACGGTTGCGTTCAAGTAACCTTCTTGCATGTAAAGATTATTATTAAGTAAAAGGAGCCATGGCTATGGCCACTGTGGCCAATTTTCAGATCAACTATACCCAGTATCTGGATGAGTCCGCCAATACCCATGATCCGCTGCCGGATCTGGCGCGCGACGCGCAAGCGTTGCAGGCGATGTACCGCGCCATGCTGCTGACCCGCACCTTTGATAAAAAAGCGATTGCCCTGCAACGCACCGGTAAGATTGGCACCTATGCGTCATCGTTAGGGCAGGAAGCCATCTCCGTGGCCATTGGCAGCGTAATGAAACCCGAAGACGTGTTGCTGCCTTATTATCGCGAATACGGCGCGCAGTTTCTGCGCGGCGTTAAAATGGAGGAGATATTCCTGTATTGGGGCGGCGATGAGCGCGGCATGGATTACCAGGGCCCCACCAAAGATTTCCCCATTTGCGTGCCGATTGCCACGCATGCCCCGCACGCGGTAGGCGTGGCGTTCGCCATGAAATTCAGAAAAGAACCGCGCGTGGCCGTTTTTATATGCGGGGATGGCGCCACCTCCAAAGGCGATTTTTACGAAGCGATCAATGCGGCGGGTTTGTGGAAACTGCCGGTGGTGTTCGTGGTGAACAATAATCAATGGGCGATCTCGGTGCGGCGTGAAGTGCAAACCGGCAGCCAGACCATCGCGCAAAAAGCCATAGCGGCCGGCTTCGACGGCGAGCAGGTGGACGGCAACGACATCATTGCCGTCCGGGATCGGTTTCAACACGCGCTCGACAAAGCGCGCACCGGCGGCGGGCCGACCTTGATCGAAGCGATCACCTATCGTTTGTGTGATCACACCACGGCGGATGACGCAACACGCTACCGCAGCGAAGAGGAAGTCAACCGGCATTGGCAACGCGAACCCATTGCCCGCCTTAAACAATATATGACCGCCCAGGGATTCTGGGACGATAAACAAGACCAAACGCTGCAGCAGGAATGTGCTCAAGCAGTGGATGCCGCGGTTGATATCTACCTTAATACTCCGCCGCAACCGGTAGAGTCGATCTTTGATTATATGTACGAATCACTGCCCCATGACCTGGCGCAACAACGCCAGTCCATCACCGGGAAAGGACCATAGCATGGCGGAAGTCGCGTTAGTGGAAGCGGTCAATCTCGCACTGGCGCGCGCGCTGCAGGATGACGAACGCGTGGTGGTGCTGGGCGAGGATGTCGGCATCAATGGTGGTGTATTCCGCGCGACAGTGGGATTGCAAGAACGCTTTGGCGAACACCGTGTGCTCGATACTCCGCTGGCGGAAACCCTGATCGCCGGCATGGCGGTGGGCATGGCGGCGGAAGGTTTGCGCCCGGTATTTGAAATTCAGTTCATGGGCTTTATTTATTCGGTCATTGATCAGATGATCAGCCATGCGGGACGCCTGCGTAACCGCACCCGCGGCCGCTTAACCTGTCCGCTGGTGCTGCGCGCGCCCTACGGCGGCGGCATCCACGCGCCGGAACATCATTCGGAAAGCACCGAAGCGATATTCGCGCACATGCCGGGCATCCGCGTGGTCATCCCCTCGTCGCCTTCGCGGGCGTATGGTTTGTTGCTGGCGGCGATTAAAGATCCGGACCCCGTGGTGTTTCTGGAACCCAAACGGGTGTACCGTTTGCTAAAACAGGATGTGGAGGACAACGGTGAGGCCTTACCGTTGGATGTGTGTTTTACCCTGCGCGAAGGCGCGGATATAACCCTCGTTACCTGGGGCGCCATGGTGCATGAGGTGATGCAGGTGGCGCAGCAACTGGAACAGGAAGGCGTCAGCGCGGAAGTGATCGACGTGGCCACCATCAAGCCGCTCGACATGGATACTATTCTCAAGTCGGTGGAGAAAACCGGGCGTTGCGTCATCGTGCACGAAGCGGCGCGCCACTGCGGTGTCGGCGCGGAAATCGCGGCGCAACTCGCGGAGCAGGGTTTGCTGTTTTTGATGGCGCCGGTACAGCGGGTGACCGGCTATGACACCGTCATGCCCTTGTACCGCCTGGAACTGGAATACATGCCGAGCACGGCGCGCATCATGAAGGCGGTGAAACAAACACTGGATTTTGCATGAACATTTTCAAGCTGCCCGATCTGGGTGAAGGTTTAACGGAAGTGGAAATCGTCGAGTGGCTGGTGAAGGCGGGTGACGAAGTCAAGGTGGATCAACCGTTGGTTTCCGTGGAAACCGCCA
>DATCIR010000360.1:0-3306 GCA_036507695.1 Gammaproteobacteria bacterium | reverse complement strand
ATGGCTTGCTGCCATTGTTCCAACAAAGCGGGCAGGTGCACGACGCGCGGGAGAAAATGGCCTACGCGGCGCTGGTTTCCGGCATTACCCTGGCCCAGGTGGGTTTGGGCTCGGTGCATGGATTAGCGTCGCCATTGGGCGCGTTTTATCCCATTCCCCACGGTGTTGCCTGTGGAACCCTGGTAGCCAGCGCTACGGAGATAAACATAAAGAGTCTGCTGGCCCGGGATCCGGAAAATCATGCGCTGGCAAAATATGCGCGCGTGGCGGAAATATTGTGAGAAAAACGGATTCGTGACCGGCCAGCCGCCTGGGAGCAACTGGTGGAATTGCTGCGGGACTGGACGCAACAACTGCAATTGCCGCGATTGTCCTATTATGGCTTAAGCAAGGATTCACTCGGTAAGGTAGTGGCCCATTCACGCGGCAGCAGCATGAAAACCAATCCCATCATGCTGACCGACGAGGAAATTAAAATGCTTTTATTAGACCGGTTGTGAAAACGGGGTGTAATGTCATGACATTGACTATTGAGCACTGGAATGTGGAACACGACGGGGAAATATCCGAAATGGCCATGCGCCAAAAACTGGAAAACCGGGGGTATACGGTGACACGTTATGTCTATCCGCCCGGAACGTATTTTCCAGATCATACGCATGGGGTGGATAAAATCGACGGCGTGTTATCCGGACAATTTCTGCTGCGCATGGAGGGCAAGACGGTGATACTGCAAGCGGGTGATACACTGGAAGTGCCGCATGGTACGGCGCACAGCGCGGAGGTGGTGGGGCATGAGCCGGTAGTAAGCCTGGATGCTGTCCGGGCTTAGGCTGCATCACTGGGATGCCAGTACAATTACATTACCGTCCGGATCGGTGAACTGCGTAAACGAACCCCACGGTTGTTTGCTAGGCGGTTCCTTGAAGTGCACGCCTTTGACTTTGAGATCAAAATAGGTTTTGTCAATATCATCCGACGTAAATACGATATTGGTGAGGGAGCCGAGCCGGGCATCGCCGGGTCCGGCTTTGAGCAACACCAGCCGTGTTTGTCCTTGTGGCGGTTGCAGTTCAATCCAGCGGGAGGCTTTCTCAAATGGCGCGTCGACGACTAACTTGAAGCCGAGTTTTTCGGTGTAAAATGCCAGTGACTTATCCTGGTTAGTCACCACGATACTGACCAGCTTGATATGGGTGATCATCTTGGCGCTCCGTTTGGATAATTATGGTGTGTTGACTGTGTAAGTATAGAAGCAATAGCATTCTCTACTTTCCAAATACATACGCTTTGGGAATCACCACAATATTATTGGCTGACAAGGTAAAGCGTTGCCGGTCTTTATCCAGGTCGTAGCCGATTTCCTCGCCATCGGGCACTCTGACATTTTTGTCGATGATGGTGTTCTTGATTCGAACTCCGTTACCGATAACAACCCCTTCAAACAGTAATGATCTTTCGACGATGGCTTCATTGTCGACACGCACATTGTTGAACAGGATGGATTCCTGCACGCTGCCGCCCGAGATCACGGATCCACTGGAGACTATGGAATTTATAAAAATGCCTTCGCTGCCATAACTGCCCTGGGCGGTGCGCGCGGGAGGATGTTGGCCGGAGTAGGTGCGAATCGGCCAGTCGTTTTGATACAGGTTCAACGGCGGAACCGCTTCGAGCAGGTCCATATTGGCATCGTAATAGGCGTCGAGTGTGCCGACGTCCCGCCAGTATTTATCCGGTGAGACGCGGCCTTTTTCGCCGCCAAAACGATAACCATAAACGCGCTGTGTTTCCATCATCCTGGGCAGAATATTTTTTCCGAAATCATGGTCGGAGCTCGCATCGTCATGGTCGCGGCTGACCGCGCTAATCAGGTCTTCTGTTGAAAAAACATAAATACCCATGGATGCTAAGGCCAGGCCGGGACTCTCGGCGGAGGGTCTTGGATTTACCGGTTTTTCCTCAAACCCGGTGACTTTGCCCGTGCCGTCCAGTGACATGATGCCAAACTGGTGCGAGTCCTTGATGGCCACTTCCATGCAGGCGATGGTGGCAGATGCGCCGGATTGTTTATGAAACTCAATCATGGGCGCATAATCCATCCGGTAGATGTGATCACCGGATAAAACAATCACCCAGTCCGCTTCGCTGCGTTCCACGAGGTAAAGATTTTGATGGATCGCGTCCGCGGTACCGCTGTACCAGTTGTTACCGGTGCGCATCTGGGGTGGAATGGTTGTGATGTATTCGCCCAGCTCCGGATTAAAAATGGACCAGCCGTCGCGCAGGTGTTTTTGCAAGGAATGGAATTTATACTGGGTTAATACCAGGATCCGGCGCAATCCCGAGTGCAGGCAATTCGTCAGTGTAAAATCAATGATGCGGTATTTACCGCCAAAAGGCACGGCGGGTTTGGCGCGCTGATTGGTGAGTGGTTGCAGCCGGGAGCCCGCACCGCCCGCTAAAACAATAGCCAGAGTTTTTGATAACATAGCGACATCACCAAATTGAGATAGACGAAATTGAAAGAAATACTTTTACCGGTATTGCAATGTTCTTACCAGGATAAATATCAACGGATTGGGAGATTCTGCACCAATATTAGTCAGATGATGCGCTATTGTAGAATAAAGTCATTGCCTGATGCACTACTGGAGTGCGTAATATCCAAACCTTGATATTCACTGGGTGCTTACACACCCCGGTTACCGGGATCACAGAACAAATCATGAACCATGATTATCGACTCTATATTGTCCTGATCAGTTTTGAGGTGCTGATTGAGGGCGCGAATTCCTTGAAGGTAAAGCGCA
This sequence comes from Gammaproteobacteria bacterium, assembly GCA_036507695.1. Taxonomy (GTDB): domain Bacteria; phylum Pseudomonadota; class Gammaproteobacteria; order SZUA-152; family SZUA-152; genus JAKEGK01. Next base: position 493 of record DATCIR010000360.1, on the reverse strand, counting down.
GTGTTATTAACCGCATTAAAGACCGGATCCGTTCGCGTTATAACGCATCGGTGGCGGAAATCGCTTACCTTGACAAGTGGCAACGGGCCGCGATGGGCGTGGTAATGATTAGTAATGAAAAACAAAAATTACAAAAGGATGTCGATACGCTGCAAGCCATGCTGGCCGGTTTTACCGATCTGACGATTAATGATTTTTCGGTGGAGTGGTTGTAAGGATTCCCGGTTGCTGCCTATTTATCCGGAAGCAGAATATTGGTTTGCTCGAAAGCGCGGGTTTTTTCGTCAATTAAAGTAAATTCATGGGCGCCGATCTTGATGAGTTCACCGTGTTTCCAGCGGTGTTTTTTGATGTTTTTGCCGTTAAGCAAGGTGCCGTTGGTGCTGCGCTGGTCTTCAATCACGACATCCATCAAGCCGTCCAGGTATTGGTTGGGTGTGATAAAGATTTTTACATGATGGCCGCTGACGGTAACGTCATCCAGCAATTGAAT
>DATCIR010000359.1:0-5732 GCA_036507695.1 Gammaproteobacteria bacterium | reverse complement strand
AAAATGTATCCCAGCGTTCGCCGCCCACCACGTGGCAACGCACACATATTTCGTTGCTGTTTACGAATTTTGCAACCGGGTGCGGAGAGGCATCGCTGGCATAGGGACCGATGATCTTGCCGTTTCTTAGGTGGCAGGCGGCGCAGGTAACGCCTTCGTGCTGTAACGCGGGATCGAATTCCGGATTGGATTCCAGAACAGGTTGCCATCTTTCATTGTCGCGGAACCCTGCTACCTTGTGCTCCTGCTGGCGATCCAGGGGAATGTGACAATTTTTACAGATCTGTTGCGATCCATCGTATACCCAGTCCGCTTGAAAATAGGGATCGGTCCAGGCCTGACTGTGTTTGCTCGTCCGCCAATCCTCGTAGAATTCCCGGTGACAAGCCGCGCAATCCGCCGCACCCAGGTTTTCCAACAACGGCGGTGTTTGCGACGTATCTATTGGCCAGGCGAAGCGGTCATCCACCACAAAAATATTCAAGGGGCGAATGAAGCGCCATGCCAAAAACATCGACAGTCCGGTGATGACAATGACGATAACGGCTGTGCTTTTTTTCATTCTGGCGCTCATGCTTAGAAGGCATAACGCATCGTCACGTAAGCGTTGTCGTTGTCTCCCAGGGTACCAAACATTCCGCTCCGCGATCCATTTAGAATATTCGCCCCGAGTTCCATCCACAGATTGTCACTGAATGCATAACGAACCGACGGAATGACATAGGAATCGTTTTCGCTTATACCCAGAAATGCAAATAGGTTAACGGTCAGGGTTTGATGCAGGTAGTACTGTGTAAATCTCACGGTTGCCACCGTGCGAACCTCGTCACGCCGGGCGTAACCACTCGGCAGTGTGTGTTTATACGCGTCGTAATCCTGCATCCATTCGGCATACGCCTGAATTCCAATCTGTGTTTCCTGACCAATCTGTCTCGTATAGCCGATTAATAGTCTTGCCTGGCTGTTCTCCATCGTGGGATCGGCGCCGTTACCGTCATCTTCGGAATCGTAATAACCGGTTTCCAGGTTTAGCACGCCGCTGGCGACGGGGCCCGACAGACTGATGCCGAGAGTATTCAGGCGCGGATGAGTTCCGCGCACTACCGTAGCGGTTGCCATTAAGGCGGGCGCATGATAATAGCCGCGCGACGCATACACTGCCGCGTCCCAGCTACGCAGATAACCTGACAGTTTCAATGCATATTCCGGCGCTTCGGGTTCTTCCATATCGCGCGGCAGAGAGGCTGAAAACGGGCTACTGATGATAAACTGCCGGTCGTCCGGCAACCGGTCGGCGCGAAAGTCGCTGATCACCATCTCCAAAGTCGTCGAACCCATAAAGAGATCCAGCTTCACGGCATCGCTGCCGAGCTTGAGATATTCCAATGGCTGGCCGCTATAGAAAGCGCCCCAATCTTTTGGAAAAACATCGTTAATAAACAACAGATCCCCGGCGCCCCATGTGATAACCTGGCGGCCGCCGCGTACCGTGAAGTCGTCGGTATGATAATCAACATATAACTCGCGTACTTCGCTATCGATATCGTTCAAAGCCCAATTATGGATCAAATCAATCTTGCCGAGATATGCCACGGAACCTGACTCATTACCACCCTCAGCCTTGATCTGCGCCCGTTGATCATTAAAGGGCACATCGCACTCGGTGCCGGCCGGACAATCAACGTCCACCGTCCGTACCACGGCATGGGCTTGTACAAATCCTGATAGTTCCAATGTCTCGGACGCTGCTTCATTTATCTGAATGGCGCTAATCAATGCGACTGTTATGCTTGTCGCTGTGATTTTTATCGGATCCATTGTTGCGGGGGGTTTCGCAGGTAGCGTTCGCTGAATAAATTTTCTTGGAGTCCGATCCCATAGTCCACCTGATCGAAACGCGTTTCCGTGCGATGGCCGGTCTGAAGATTTTTCATGGTGCGCGCCATGGTCGTCCAGTGCCCCTCCACCTGTTCCACCCTGTCGGCGGTAAAGATCCGTATTATCTCGCCGCGACTATCGAAATATTCCTCCTTAAGCGGTAGCCAGCGTTCCCTGTCGATCCAGGAAACGCGCCGTTCGTAATCCGTCTTTCCCTTCGGTTTGCTTTCCACTACATACACTGGTCTGCCATCGAATTCCTCCGTGCTCAGCAGTGTATGCGTTTCATCGTCAACGGTGCGGCCGGAAACGTCCTCGTAGGTAAAGTCTGAACCCACGAATGAGGAGCGTTTATCATCAGCGGCTATGCGCTGTACCAGTTTGATGGCAGGAATAAAAATCCAGCGATCATCTTCTTGCTGCGGATGTTTCCAGACCATGAAGGTCGTGCCCTTGACGTCAGACGGCGTGTGAAAATAGATGTAATAACGCTGCTCGCCCTCAGCGCCGATGTTCTTGCGCAGCATTGTCAACTCACGATTGCGCTCCCGACCCTGGGCGTTGATCAGCCGCATCAAGACCCGTGCGTGCATGTCATCACCGGTATAGTAGAAGGCTTGCAAGGAGTTTGCGATGATCGTCCGGGTGTCGGGCTCGGCAGCATTTACATTGCTTGTCAGGAATAGCAAGGCAACGAACAGCCAAAATGTCCCCGAAACAGATAATGTATTGGGCTTCATGTTCAATCTCCTTTAATCATGCTGTTGTAATTCCAAAACCGATTTATTTCCCCACAGGCGTCCATCGAAAAATACGCGCCACTTTTTTTCAAGTACCGGGCCGAAATACGCCTGCCGCATCGGACTTGTTGTGAACTGAAAAACAAGTGTTATACTATAATCTACTATTCTATAGACTAATTGAATATAACAATAGGGGTTTTGCAGAGATGACTAACGAAAACTTCAGACATGAATTATTCAACCAGTTTGCCCGGGTTGGGAAGGCCCTGAGTAATCATAACAGACTGAAATTACTCGAATTCATTGCCCAGGGTGAACGTAGTGTTGAGGCCCTGGCCGATGTTACCGGGCTGACGATAGGCAATACCTCCCAACATCTGCAGCATTTGCGTCAGGCCGGCCTGGTTGCTGCACGAAAGGAAGGTCTTCATGTCTATTATCAGCTTGCGGGAGATGAAGTCATTGGACTAGTGGATGCTTTGCGTAATGTGGCGGAAAAAAATCTTGCGGAAGTAGAGCGCCTGGTCAACACCTATCTCACGACAAAAGATAGCCTGGAGCCCGTGTCGGCACGGGAACTAATGGACCGGGCGCGCAAGGGATTGGTGATAGTACTGGATGTACGCCCTGCGAATGAGTATGCCGCAGGGCATCTAGCGGGTGCGGTAAACATCCCTTTAGCTGATTTGGAAAAGCATCTTGATAAATTCGGACCGGATAAGGAAGTAGTGGCCTACTGCCGCGGTCCACATTGCATACTGGCGTACGACGCTGTAGTCAAACTGCGCGGACTCGGCGTCCGGGCCAGGCGTCTTCAAGGCGGTTATCCTGAATGGAAGGCCATGGGGTTACCGGTTATGCGTTAACACCAAAAAGGTAGTCTCTGTCATTAAATCAATATCAGGAGTTGTAAAATGAAAGGCATAAAATTTATATATCAACATATATTAAAAACAACGGCTGTTTTGATCGGTTTATTTTTAATGTTCAATGCTATCGAAGTAATGGCTTATCCACCTGCTGTCGGTCTTTTGGGAGAAGCTGAAAATTGTTTGAAATGTCATGTTAATAACGGGCCCTGGGAAGATGATGAGAGACTTATCATCGATATCCTGGATAAGGAAACCCAAAAATCATTAAAGCAGGCGGATGGCAGTTTTCTCATTGAGGCAAAAAGGGGGGAACTCAAAACAATACTTACAGTTATCGGTCGTAAAGGAGGGAATTCGGAAGCAACTCCTTACAGGAATGCATGGTTGTATGTCGATCCAAATACTATCGCAACATCATCGTTAACTAAATTCGCACCGGGATGGAATGTTAATCTTCCTATGTCCTGCCGGATCATTGGCGATAATATTGAAAGTTATAAAGGCTCCAATATAACGGTTCTTCCAATGTCGGTCCGGCCTACTGATACCGCGATTAATGCTGGTTTATCTCTCCAGGTGATGCTTACCAAGGGGGAATCGAAAAAGGGTAAACCAGAAGAAGGAATGATTGGGAATTATTTTGAGCGGATTGTAAATTTAAAAGTCACTGAGGAGTAACTTATGAATCAAATATTCACCCGGCTTATTAGTTTGTCAGGCGCCGGTATTCTGGCGGCATTATTTTGTATAACCGAATTTGCATCTGCACTAGAGGCGGGAGATAAAGCGCCTGACTTCAACTTGCAAGCGTCTGACGGTAACACTTATACACTGGCCCAGTTTCAGGGCAAACAACCGGTAGTGATCGCTTTTTTCCCAAAAGCCTTCGGCGGCGGTTGAACCATTCAATGTAAATCGCTGCGTGACAGTGGTAGTGAAATTAAAAAATTCGATGTGGCTTACTTTATGGCTAGCGTCGACTCTATAGAAGATAATACGACTTTTGCTAAAGAGCATAATGCCGGTTTTCCGATTTTGTCAGATCCGGTCAAGAAAATGTCGGAAGCATATGGGGTGCTTCATACGGGGGGTTTTGCTAACCGGTGGACCTATTATATTGATGCTCAAGGCATCCTGGTCAAGGTAGATAAAGAAGTAAAACCTCAATCTGCCGGGGCCGATTTGGCCAGGAATATGAAAGCGTTGGGTTTCCCTGAAAAGTAACAAACAATCGCTGTTGTTTATTTAAAGTTCCATCAGAAGAACATCTGATGAATAAACATATAACATTGATTTCCGGATCGGTGCCACTGCTATTGTCCGCCATGGTATTTGCGGAAATGGTGGGAGAGAAACTTTGCTTTCAACGAAAGGTCCGGACACGGCGTCCAACAGGTCTTCATTCGGCTGTTTTCGCCATCTGTCATACTCTTGATTCTGTGTAACCGTCATGGAGCTTCCCCTCCCGATTAATGTTTCATCAATGGCGTCGGGATAACCACTATCCGGCGTTGAAGCTTCCGCATCTCGGCTCGGGCTTCCTGCTTCGACCTGACTCCTATACGCATGTAGTCGTGCCCTATATCGCTATGGGCATTTTCAGTGACTATAGTCGAAGGCGTACGATGGGATAGGCCGGAATTGGTCAGTTACGGAGGTGAGCCTTTTAACAATTGCCGACGCCGTTGTTGAATACAGGCTATCGATCAGACTGCTACGAGGATTTTTTATTTATGGAAGCCCAATATCATCAGGCGTGCCGGAAATGCCATCCAGGCCTTTGGAATACAACTTGATTGTATAGTCTTTCCCTGTCGTTGCATCCTGTACCGGTTCCACCCGGTATTCGAAGTCATTCCCCCATTCATCGGTAATATCGGCTGCCGTAGCAACACCCTTGGTGACCAGCGTCTGCAAACCCTCTTCATTGCTGGGAGGTTTGTCGTTATCGATACTGTACATGTTTAATGTTGTCCGCAAGGCGCTTAGTTTGCTCTGCACTTGTGAATTCTGCAGTTTGCTGGCGACAGCGGGATTCACAGTCGCGATGCGTTCGATTTGCGATTTGGCGCCTGGTTTAGCTGCTGGCACGGCATCGGCGGCGTCCGTTGAGGTTGTAGCTGTGGCTGTATCATTGGTGGTGGAAAACAGGACATAGCCGATCACCGGAACGGCGATGACAGCTGCCAGAATAATCATTGCCACCGGCGGTTTACCGGTACCCGCTTTAGCGGTTGGA
>DATCIR010000358.1:0-4319 GCA_036507695.1 Gammaproteobacteria bacterium | reverse complement strand
GCGCGGCATGTGTATTTTGAAGCGTCCGCGGTGATTATCGCCTTTATTAATTTTGGTTCGCTGTTGGAACACCGCGCGCGCGGTAAAACCTCCCAGGCGATCAAGCGGCTGATTGGCTTGCAGGCGCGTACCGCCCATGTGATGCGCGGCAACCAGGACGTGGATATTCCCATCGCGCAGGTGGCGTTAAATGATTTTGTGCGGGTGCGGCCCGGGGAAAAAATACCGGTCGACGGCCTGGTTATTGAAGGCCAGTCGGTGGTGGATGAGTCGATGATTACGGGGGAACCGATCGGCGTTTCCAAAAAGGCGGGCGATGAAGTGATTGGCGGCACTATGAATAGTTCGGGCAGTTTTTTGTTTCGCGCCACCCGCGTGGGCGAACAAACCATGCTGGCCCGGATCATGGAGCTGGTCAAGATCGCGCAAAATTCCAAACCGCCGATTGGGCGCCTCGCCGACAAGGTGGCGAGTATTTTCGTACCGGTCGTTATCCTCATTTCCATCGTAACCTTGATCGTCTGGTGGTACTGGGGGCCCGAGCCCAAGGCCAGTTATATGCTGGTGACTTCCATGAGTGTGCTGGTAATTGCTTGTCCGTGCGCCTTGGGTTTGGCTACCCCGATCTCGATCATGCTGGGTATCAACAAGGCCGCTGAGTTCGGTATCTTGATCCGCAACGCGGATGCCCTGCAAAAGGCCGGATCGATTACGACGGTGTTACTGGATAAAACCGGCACCGTAACGGAAGGCAAACCCAAGGTGGTTGCGATCAAAACACAATCGGCGGTGCCGGAGAAGGAGGTCTTGCAATTGGCGGCCAGCCTGGAAGCCTTGTCCGAACATCCTATTGCGAATGCCATCGTCGGGCATGCAAGGCAATTGGGTATTGAATTGCTGGAGGTCAGGGATTTTGATGCGGCCGTCGGTAAGGGTGTTGTTGCCATGGTAAGGGGATCGCGGGTGCATTGTGGGAATGAACAATATTTACAGGACCTGCTTGTGGAAACCGGCGGCATTGATGTGCAGCCATTGGCTGATGCCGGGCATACCCTGGTGTATGTGGCGGTGAATGCGCAACTGGCCGGCGTGGTGGCGATCGCCGATACACTCAAGCCGGATTCCCGGTCAGCGATCAATCGTTTGAAAGCGCTGGGGTTAAACGTGGTGTTGGTGTCGGGCGATCATGCCAAAGCGGTCAAGCACATCGCCGCGCAGCTCGGTATCGACGACATACGCGCCCAGGTGGTTCCCTCGCAAAAAGTGGATGAAGTAAAACGTTATCAACAGCTGGGGCAGGTGGTGGCGATGGTGGGCGATGGCATTAATGACGCGCCGGCGCTGGCGCAGGCGGATGTGGGATTTGCCATCGGGCGGGGCACGGATGTCGCCATTGAAAGCGCCAATATGACTTTGGTGGGCAACTCGATTAACGCACTCGCCGATGCCGTGCTGATTTCCCGGGCGGCCATGAAAAATATCAAACAAAATTTATTTGGCGCGTTTATTTTTAATACCCTGGGAATACCTATTGCCGCTGGGGTTTTATTTCCTGTCCTGGGCTTCCTGTTAAATCCCATGCTTGCCGCGGCCGCGATGGCCATGTCATCGTTTACGGTAGTCAGTAATGCCAACCGCTTACGCTATTTTTCACCCCGCCGTGCATCATAGACCACACGCGCGGATGCCAGGCTGAGCGTAAATCTGCTATCATGGCGCCTTGTTGCTTAGCCCATCGAGGAACGTAATCCATGCCAGTCTACCGATCCAGAACCACCACTCAGGGACGTAATATGGCGGGCGCCCGGGCGCTGTGGCGCGCGACCGGAATGACCGATGCGGATTTCAATAAACCCATTATTGCGGTCTCCAATTCATTCACCCAATTCGTGCCGGGCCATGTGCATCTCAAGGATATGGGGCAGCTGGTGGCGCGCGAAATTGAAAAAGCCGGTGGCGTGGCAAAAGAATTCAATACCATCGCGGTGGATGATGGTATCGCCATGGGACATGGCGGCATGTTGTATTCCTTGCCCTCGCGGGAGTTGATCAGCGACGCGGTCGAATACATGGTCAATGCCCATTGCGCCGACGCGCTGGTGTGTATTTCCAATTGCGACAAGATCACCCCCGGCATGTTAAACGCCGCGCTGCGGCTGAATATACCTACTATTTTTGTGTCCGGCGGACCTATGGAGTCGGGGAAAAGCATTATCGGCGGCAAGGAAGTGCATCTGGACCTGGTTGACGCCATGGTCGCCGCGGCCAATCCCAAGGTGTCGGACAGTGACACCCTGCAAATGGAGCGCTCCGCCTGCCCGACCTGCGGTTCCTGTTCCGGCATGTTCACCGCCAACTCGATGAACTGCCTGACGGAAGCCTTGGGCTTATCCTTGCCGGGTAACGGCAGTCTGCTGGCCACGCATGCGGACCGCAAACAATTGTTTCTGGAAGCGGGACGGCGCATCGTGGATTTGGCCCGGCGCTACTACGAGCAGGATGATGCAACCGCATTGCCCAGAAATATCGCCAACTTCGCGGCGTTTGAAAACGCCATGAGCCTGGATATCGCCATGGGTGGCTCCACCAACACGATTCTGCATTTGCTGGCGGCCGCGCAGGAAGGCGCAGTTGATTTCACGATGGATGATATTGACCGCTTGTCACGCAGGGTGCCCAATCTGTGCAAAGTGGCTCCCAGCACCCAGCAATATCACATGGAGGATGTGCACCGGGCCGGCGGTGTCATGGCTATTCTCGGGCGGTTGAACAACGCGGGTTTGTTAAATACCAGTGTTGCCACCGTGCACAGCAAAACCCTCGGTGAAGCGCTGGCCAAATGGGATGTGTCTGAAAGCAGTGACGAAGCCGTGCAAACCTTCTTTCGGGCGGGGCCGGGCAACGTGCCGACTCAGCAGGCGTTCAGCCAGGAAAAACGCTGGGAAACCTTGGACCTTGACCGGGAGAACGGCTGTATTCGTGATGCCGGGCATGCTTATAGCCGGGATGGCGGGCTGGCGGTGTTATACGGCAATATCGCGCAGGACGGTTGCGTGGTAAAAACGGCGGGCGTTGACGCCAGTATTTTAAAATTCTCCGGGCCGGCGCGGATTTTCGAGAGCCAGGATAGCGCGGTCGAAGCCATTCTTGGCGATCAGATTCACGCCGGTGATGTGGTGATTATTCGTTATGAAGGACCGCGCGGCGGGCCGGGCATGCAGGAAATGCTGTATCCCACTAGCTACTTGAAATCCAAGGAGCTGGGGAAACTTTGCGCCTTGATCACCGACGGGCGTTTTTCCGGTGGCACCTCGGGATTGTCCATCGGGCATGTATCGCCCGAAGCGGCCGAAGGTGGCGCGATCGGGCTGATCGAAGAAGGCGACCGGATCGAAATTGATATCCCCAACCGTAAAATCAACGTGGCCCTGGATGATGAAGTTTTGGCGCGGCGGCGCGGAATTATGACAGCGAAAGGTGATCAAGCGTGGCAACCGGTAAACCGGCAGCGCCAGGTGAGCAACGCCCTCAAAGCCTACGCAGCCATGACCACATCTGCATCGCGAGGCGCGGTGCGCGATGTTAGCCAGCTGAAATAAACACCGGTTATCAGCCCGCAACGCATAAACTGGGTTAGCGCAAGAGCAAACTATCCGTGCTACTGGTGCTCCAACTGGAACCTCGGGTTTTTCGGGTTCGCGCTAACATGGCGCCGATGACAATGCCGATAAAGATCACTCCCGCCCCGGTAAGGAACCATAACTTATCATTCCCCTCGCGTAGTTCCTTGATTTCACCCAGCAGCACGTCACGTTGCGCCTGCAGGCTGGTTCCGTTCCGGGCCAGTGTCTGGTTCTCCTGAAAAATCTGGGTGGATTCTGCGGAAATCTTCCGTAAATGCGCGGTTTCAGCCACCAGCGTTTTATGCGCGGTTTCGAGTTGTTCGTATTTCGCCGCGGTTTTCGCCAGCTCATTTTTTTCCTTGCTGAGCTCCTTAAACTGCTTTTTTAATTCCGTATGTTCCTCTTGGATTTTGGCCAATTTTTCTTGAATGGACGGCAGGATGAAGCGGGCAGCCGGCTCCTCCGTCAAATACTGTTTTAAGACCCAGCCAATGGCGCCATCCTCGGTTTTGACCCTGGCGTGGGTATCGTCCGTTTCAAGGATCTGCAGTTTGGCGCCGCTGTACAAAGAACGAATAATTCGATGTTCGTTGGTCTTGCCGCTGCGTAAAGTTATAGGAATTTTGTCCGTAATATATAACGTGGACTTCCCGTTTGGCTTACCGGGCGCGGTATCGGCGGCGCCGGCGGCTGGCG
>DATCIR010000357.1:0-3773 GCA_036507695.1 Gammaproteobacteria bacterium | reverse complement strand
CCTAGAAAGTGGTTGCGGAATCGAATCGGGTTCCCTGAGGCTTTTAATAGCGTTTCTGCTGCGCGGCCGTTAAGCGGCATTGTTGTTGTAGTGAAGTTAGGAACTGTAAACACCCTTTTCCCGCAACGACCACGTTAGGTTGAGCAGTTCAAGACCCGTGTATGCCCACCGTCCGCATTCATCCGCACGAAATTTTGCCCCTTTCTTCCGCCCCTGCAGCGACACTCCCCCTCATAACCTGCACATTGTGGCCTATTCCGACACGCAAGTCAAGCGTAGCCATGCTGCCTTCCGTTGCCGGCAGCGGCATGCGTATAAAGATGGGTTGTCCCATCGTTCGCACCCTTCCGTTATCATTTGGCTTAAGTAGATATTATTTTACGTAAGTGGTGATTAAGAACAAAGCTCAGTTCAGGTGAAGCAGGAAATCTTGCCAGAATTATATTTCAATGGCGCCCACCAAATATTTTACGGCCGTGCCCCCGATTTTAACCCGGTTACCGGCCAAACGGCACATTACCTCTCCTCCCCGTTTTGATACCTGCTTGGCTTTTAAATCGGACTTACCCAGAACCTCCGCCCAATAGGGCACAAGCTGGGTGAAGGCGGATCCGGTTACCGGATCTTCATTGATGCCGTATTTTGGCGCGAAAAAACGCAGCACGAAGTCGTATGATTTTGCTTTTGAGGTAACCGCAACGCCCCTCAGGTCCAGCCCGGCCAGCTTGGAAAACTCAGGAGCAAGGGCCAATACGGCTTCCTCGTTATCTAAAACGACAATGTAGTCCTCGCGTTTCAGGCAACGGTTTGGCCGTACTTTAAGGGCGCTTGCCAACTGGGGAGGTACTTCGCACTCCTGGGGCGGTTGGGACGGAAAATCCATTTCCAGCCGGTCCTTGAGTTTCTGCACAGTCAGTACACCGCTTTTTGATTGAAACGAAATAGATTGCGGCGTGTGATCAAGCAGATCAAATATCACGTAGGCGCTCGCTAAAGTCGCGTGCCCGCATAAGTTGACTTCATGTGTCGGAGTAAACCAGCGGATATGATAACCCTCCGTGGTTTGAACAAAGAAAGCGGTTTCTGAGAGGTTATTTTCCATGGCAATGGACTGCAGAATCGCGTCCGGCAGCCAGCGTTCCAAAGGACATACCGCCGCCGGATTGCCCTCAAAGCGTTTGCGGGCAAACGCGTTTATTTGATAGATTGTCAGTTCCATCGCCCACCTCATCATCAAATCACGTCACTGCGGATTTATCTTATGATAAGTGCGTTTTTGCTTCAACCGCCGCCTGCGTCAACGGCGGTGTTTTAGCGTTCTTTTCCGAGTGCACAGCGCCACAGCCGCGCTTTTTACGCCGCCAGGGAGCTATTAATTGCCGGGAAACAATTACAAGAGAGGTTAATTGTGTGGAATAGCTGATGACACGACATGATTCGCTTCAACGTGGTCGATCAAATCAAGATTCTTGTTGTAAACGGCTGAATTGATTTCCACCAGTCCCAGGACCGTATGAAACAAATTATCATGCGAATAACGGCCGTCTATTTTTTTAGTCAATGCAACTTTATTTATGTCGTCATAACTTTCGCCGAACCAGAAAATAGCGCCCACTTTACGTTGAACCTCGGGCGCCATAAAGTTGGGCATTCCATGCAGGTATACGCCATTTTCCCCCAATGACTCGCCATGATCGCTGATATAAATCATGGCCGTCTCGAAGTTGGCGGAGTTTTTCTTGAGTAATTGTATGGTTTGGGACAGGAAATAGTCGGTATACAAAATAGCATTATCATAGGCATTGGTAATTTCTTCCTCGCTGCATTCATCGAGCAGGTTGGTGTGGCATACCGGCGTGAATTTTTCAAATGCTTGGGGATAACGTTGATAATACGCCGGACCGTGATTACCCATCTGGTGCAGCACAACGACAATGTCGCCATCCTTCTGGTTATCAATGTAGCCCTGCAGTCCATCCAGCATGCCTACATCGCGGCACTCAGTATCACATACCGGATTTCGTTTGGGTGAACTGAAATCTTCGTAAGGCACCCGTAACGCAACATTTTTTGAATCCGAGTTATTATCCCGCCATATAACATTGACGCCGGCATGCTTCAAAACATCCAGCAGGTTTTCAGTGGCGTTACCTTTTTTGACGGTAAAATTATTCGCGCCCAGATGTGAGAACATGCAGGGCACGGAAACCGCGGTTGACGTGCCGCAGGACTGAAAATTATGAAAACTGTATACCTGTTCCTGTTCAAGCAATGGATTGGTTTTTCTCTGATACCCGTTCAACGAAAACCGGTCCGCGCGCGCTGTCTCGCCGACAACAATTATCACTAATTCCCGGTGATGGTCGGACGGCGCTATGCGTGCGTCGGCGCCCAATTCAGCCACGACCTGCTCGCCATTATCCAGCGCCAGCGTCACGTACTTAAACAGGGAATACATATACATGGCCGGGTTGGCGTATACCCGGATTTCCTTGTGCTCCCGCAAAAAAGAACTATAGAATTTACTGAATACCAACACCTGGGAAAAAACCACCAGCACCGCGACAAGTAATAGCTTTGAGGTGCCGATCAATTCTCGTTTTAACGGCTTGTATTCCACCCTGGCTTTATAAATATAAAATGCCGGCAATACCCAGAGAAACAGTAAATAGAGGACCAACTTACCACTGAACAAGCCGGCGGCTTCCCGGTTGTCGGTCTGGAAGATATTGCCGATCATGGTTGCATCCAGGACGGTGTTGTAGGTGTCCATAAAATAACTTGCCAATGAAGACGCCAAGAGAACAATAATCAGCGCCCACTTTGTGCCCCGTCCGAGGCAGATAAGATTCAGGATAATTTCAGTGACGGCGGCCAGCACCAGGACAATGGAGGCCAGGTAGAGTAAATGCGTGGCGGATAATGGATAGGCGGCGATAAAATGCCGGAACAGGGCAAAATTGAAAAAAACCACTAACAGAAGCGTCGTCAGGTGAATGAGACTGGAGCGGCTTGATACGAAAAACTTATCCCACTCGAAGAAATTAGCCAACATAATATTTACGGTTTACCCCATACCCAGGCCGCCAACCAATAGGACAACAACGAAAAGTCCGGCAACGGAAGTCATGAAAATTACGTCCCAATAGAGATCCAAAATCCGTATTAGTTCCGGGATTATAAATAGATTTTTGAATCGTAAGAAACCGCCGGGATATTAGCGCGCTGCTAACCCATGCCAATTGAAGGCAGGATCGCGGTGCGCCGCTAATTCCGCCAATTGACGTGCTTGTACAGGCGGTTGATTATAGTTTAGCAAATTACTCAGTTATTACCGAAACATTGTTTACCGAAACATTTGTTATCGAACCATTTATCCAAAGGAACGCCCTCTTGATACCCGTTTATCCCCATAAACGCAGACGGATCTGCTTTTCAATTTCGATAATGGTAAACAACGCCACTCCAATTCCAATGATAATCGCGCCATCTTGGAAAGAAATCGCTTCCGTGGCAAATACTACCTGCAGCGGTGGCAGATAAGTAATCGCGAATTGCCCGATCGTCACCACGATCACCGCCATCCACACCACTTTCGTACCCCGTACCGCCTTCCATGTCAGTGAGGTGCCGTACATGTTGCGGATAAAAAACAAATGAAATATTTCCATCACGACCATGGTATTCATAGCAATCGAACGCGCCAAATCCACGGTATAGCCGCGGCCGATCGCATAGGTATAGATGCCGAACACACCCGCCAGGAACAACAG
>DATCIR010000356.1:0-5366 GCA_036507695.1 Gammaproteobacteria bacterium | reverse complement strand
TACGGCCCTGGCAACGGGTTTATTTCCCGGGTGCTGGTCAGCAAGCAGCGCCAAACGCGTTAACCAATGGTTATCCTTGATACTCGCCAATGACATCAAGTCAGCATCCGTTAGATCAAAAATAGGTGATTTCAAGGTTTGCGCCAGCGCGAGATTATTGAATGGCGTGATCAGCGTTTCCAGTAACGCCGCGATGTCGCGAATTTCCAGGGTTTCCAGCAAGGTGCCCTTTTCAATACCGCTATAGGGAATTCCGGCCTTCATCAAGGCTGTTTCGTAAAACGCGGCATGGGTGCGGTATTTTAGCAATATAATAATGTCGTCGTAACGCAAAGCGCGCAACTGGCTGCCATCCGCGATGACTGTGCGGCTATTGATGAGTGTGAAAATTTTAGCCGCGATAGATTGTGCTTCGCCGTTGCGCCGTTTGTCTTCGTCGATCATACGGGCGGCTGTTAAGGGATTACGCAGGCTGCCAGCAGCTACATCCGGATTCGATTCAATGTCGGTGGCTGAATTTCCGGGGTCATTTTTAAAAAGCGGAAACACTTCCACTTCGCCCCACAGCCGGCTGTGAACCGTGCGGTGGAAATCGAAATGCACAATGTGCCGCCTCAGTGGTTCGTGATTGAATACGATATTAACAAAGTCAATGATGGCCGGTGCGGAACGGCGCGAAGTATCCAGGGTTGCCGCCTGCGCATCCAGATGATCGGATAGCCAATGCTGCGCAATATCAAAAAGTTTCGGCTGGGCGCGGCGAAAGCGGTAGATCGATTGTTTGCTGTCGCCAACCAGGAACACGCTGCGTTGCCGGTCCGCTCGGGAGGAGGCCAGTTCCTCCAGTAACGGTAATAGCAGCTGCCACTGGGTCGGATTGGTATCCTGGAATTCATCGATAAGAATATGATTGATGCGCGCATCCAGCTTGTATTGCACCCAGAGGGCGTTGCTTTCATTATTCAATAATTGATACGCATTCCACTCCAGGTCGGAAAAATCCAGCAACCGGCGTTCGGTTTTAATTTGCTGATAATGCGTTAGCAAGCGGTGGCCGGCGTCATACCAGGCGCGCGACAATGTTAGGGTATTCAGGCGCGCGCGCTGTTCCCGCAGCTGCGCAATACGCTTACAAAACCATTCATGCAGTTCAACAAAACGCGCGTCTCCCGCTTCACCCATGCTTTTGATTTGCGTTTGTTTGGAACTGCGGGCGCGGGCAGCGCCGCTTTGGGTAAAGAATACACCGCTGAGTAAATCGAGCGCATGGACCGGATTCGCTGCCCCAATCAGCTGGGCAACCGTTGCCAGCGCGTTGTGATGGCCGCGGTTGTCGGCAGTGGGGTGCATGGCGAGCAAAGCCGCGAATTCCGCCAGCTGTGCCTGGATATCCGGGGTAAAAAAAGACCCCGCGGGATCCGCTTCATCGGCCACACCCAGTTGCGCTTTTAAACGCGCCACGGCGAACCCAACACGGTCAGACTGTCCTATGGTAAACGCCCACCAGTCACTGCGGTGCCGCAGGAAGCTGTGTAGCGCGGACTCGGTATTGGACAATCCCCCGCAATAATCAAACAGGATTTCCAGTGCGCGTCCGGCGCTACCGTCCGGTTCACGTGTGGCTTCCCTTACCAGCAGGTCCCAGGCTTCGGTTTCCAGTTCGGCCGTTTGTTCAAGCAGTTCAAAACCGGGGGGCACATTGGCCTCAAAAGGAAAGCGCTTCAGGATGTCCTGGCAAAACGCGTGAAAGGTCGTGATGCGCGGTGGCAAGGCTTCAAACAGGAGCCGTTCATACAGGGTTTTGGCATTGAGCAGCGATGTGTTGTTTATGGGGGCCGCAATGGTTTTCAGTTGTTGTTCCAGTTCGGCGTCGTCACAACGGGCAAGCTGCAATAGGCGCTCATTGAGCCGGGTTTGCATTTCCGCGGCGGCCTTGCGTGTAAAAGTAATGGCAAGAATGGTTTCAGGTTTCTCACCTTCGATCAGCAGGCGCAGTATCCGTGATACCAGCAACCAGGTCTTGCCGGTACCGGCCGAGGCGCTGACGGTCGCGCTGAGTTGTGGATCAATAGCGGCCAAGGATGTAGTCATAGACTGGAGAGAAGCTGCCGCGTAGGTATTAGTAGTGCGGATTTGTTGATTGAGTTGCGCATATTGTGTAGGAATAATCCTATATCAATGTCAGTAAAATCGGATTTGTTTGTCGCGAAAGCGTTTAATACCGGCTGACTCTTTGCTAAGCCACTGATAATCATGTCAATTGTGATTGCGCTGCTGTTTTACGACAATGATTGTAAGCAATTTCCGCTCTTGTCAAAAGCAACATTTTTGTTAGAGTTGGTCGGCGAAAGCCTCGTAGTACATTCAACAGGGAAGGTCTCAAGGACGGAGAAAGGAAGTAAAGAAGTTGCAGGACGTGACGCGGACAGGGGCGGTCCGGTATGGAGGTAATGGAAGGCGGCAATAGCCGCCTTCGCTATGTATAGACCCTCGATTATTTTTTTATAGGCCTGTGGCAATTGTTTATAGATCATGGATGGTAGGCCATGGTTTATGGACCGTGGTTTATAGACCGTGGTTTATAGACCGTGGCTTATAGACCGTGGCTTATAGACCGTGGCTTATAGATCATAGTTTATAGGCCATGCGCTATATAAGAAGTGGGTTTTAACTCATGTTACTTAAATAACTGGCTTACTGGTTATTCACGGCTTGGCTTGGCGCGCGTGAACCGGTAAACAAATAACAAAATACGAATGATCGCCATGATTTCAATTTCCAGCAGATACGATAATGCAAAACGAGTTGCACGTTTCCCGCGCGGCTGGAAAAAGTTTCTGTCCATATCATTTATGGATCCGTTTGTCCACTTGAGACCCTCGCAGTTCCCCTCTACACCCTTGCTAGGCACTGTATTTCCCCTCCCTCGGTGCTTAAGTAAGGGACTTGTAGTGGGGAGAGGTTTGTTTTTTTCTTTGGCTGACTAGTTCTAGTCAACATTTACCTATTCAACATTTACCTATTCAACATTTGCCCAGCAGGATTTTCTACACAATCCCTCCATCGGGCAGTACTCACAAGTCTTGTTATCACCCCATGCCGGTAAGGGCGCGCCCTGCCGGATCTGTTGCATTACTCCAATAAGCCGCTGCTGATTTTTTTCCGCGAGGGAACGCAGCTCCTCATTATTAACCGCCAGTTTGGTGGTGACTTTTGAGGTATTGCCCAGGTCGACATATTGCGCGGAAAATTCCCGGTCCTTTTGTTGAATCCTCGCGGCAAGTTCGTGTTCCGGCTGTTGCAGGAGCAGCATCAGGTAAAACGGCAATTGCACGGTTTCGCCGGACATGACTTCATCCGCGGATGGAATTTGCCCGGTCTTGTAATCAATGACGCGCAGCTGATTTTCGTGTTCATCAACACGATCGATGCGGCCGCGAATGCTGATGGCTTCATCAAGACGGGCGGTTTCGATGGCCATTTCCGTGGCAATCGGCGTGCCGCTGTTTTGTTGTTCCATTTGCCAATCGATATACAGTGGGATAAGCGAAAGCCAGCGTTTTAACCATCCGCGGTGCAGAAAATTATCGTCGATATCCCGTGAAAAGACCGTCTCGGTGATCCGCTGCAGCAGCGTAATGGCGCGTTGACGATTTTCGGCGGTGATTTTTTCGTTAAAAGGACCGGGAAGACCGGCGGCATTGCCGTGAAACGCTTCGAGGCATTGGTGGACACGCTGGCCATAGTCGGATTTTTCCAAGGCTTCTTTAACGCTATCGGGTGGCGTTAACTTCAAGCAGCGGGCGGCATAAAACTGGTAAGGGCAATCGATGAGTTGTTGATAAGCGCCAGCGGAGATGGTTCGCGGTATTAGGCCGGCGGCCGCGGTGACTTTTGCCATGGCATTCGTGGGCGAGGGCAGCGGCGCAGTGTCCCGCCTGATGTGCGCCCGCGGATCATTGACGAATAAGGGCAGGTCTTTGGCCGTTAAGTCCGTTCCATACGCCAATTGGTGAAAGGCCTGCAACTCCGCTATCCAGGGAGCGGCAATAATATCTTCATCGTTTTCCCGGGCGCGCCGGGTAATGAGCAGGGAGCCCGGTGCGTGATCGGCTGGTACCGACACCAGCAAGCGGCGGAATAAAAAATAGCTCAGGTCTTGTTTGTCGCGCTGCGTGGGAATGCCCAGGGCGGAGCGGACCGCGTCATTGAAAAAGGGCGATTGTTTGGCGCCGTGCGGCAGGAATCCCCGTTCCGCGCCCGCCAAAATTAGCGCGTCAAAGCGGTAATATTCCGTGGTATTTAAGGTAAGAAGTTTAACGGGTGAGTGCGGATTGGGCATTTTGAAGTTGAAACGTTCCAGCGTCAGTCCCAGCCAATTGCGAAACGTGGTCCAGGTGAGTTTCGCCGGCGCCAATTGCGCGGCGATTCTCAGCTGATCGATTTCACTCAGTAGTTGCAGGCCCGCGGCGTCCTTATGATAAGCGTCCACAACATGCAGCCGCGATAAGGATTCCAGCAAGGCATCGAGGAACAGTGGCGCGTCATGGAGCAGGCCGTCGCACAGCGGCAACAGAGGTTGTGCGGCATAAGCAATCCTGTTAAGCAGCGCTTTTAACCGGTCATAGGTTTTTGTGGTCAATTCGGCGTGCAATTTATGTTTGCGGTAGTCGATGTGTGTCAAATAGCGTTCGATGCCGCTGGCGATGTTCTCATCGATGATGATGTGTTGTTCCAGATAATAAACCAGCTTGGGATAATCCTCGTTTTGCTCCAGAAAGAACGGCGACTTCAGGCAGTCGAGTAAGGGTACATAATGAAAATCCTCCTCGATCGCTTCGAGCCAGCGCTCCAGCACCGTGGCGGCGCTGGTGGTTGATAACGGCCAGCCGGCATTGTCTTCCACCAATACGCCGGCGCGTTCCAGCAACGCCCGTACCCGGCGCGCCAGCTTGCGGTTTTCAGTGACGATGCCAATCCGGGTTTTGCCCGCTATCAACCAGCGGCGCACCTGAAAATCAATCGCCAGGGCTTCATCTTCGGCATTGCCGGCCGCGTACATACTGACTACCGGCTCGATAGGACTGACCGGAAAACGCTCCCGGCATTGCGCGGCGCGGTGTTTTAAATTGTTTTCCTGATAATCGAAAATCAGGTCCAGGCATTGCGCATAGCCGGGCGCGTTGTGGCCGGCGGTCATCGTTGACGTGTCATGGGTGAGCACGGTTAGCTGTCCACGTTGCGCCAGCAGGTTGCGCCATTGCTCCTCAGCCGGAATGGGTGGACCGATGCCACAGTAGACAAGTTGTTGATTGGGAGGAAGCGCCTGACCGCTTTGGCCCAGTTTTAATAACAGGGCTCCATAG
>DATCIR010000355.1:0-16612 GCA_036507695.1 Gammaproteobacteria bacterium | reverse complement strand
AGGGCCTGATTGGCAAAGCTCATATCCATCACGGTTGCCGGATGACCTTCCGCCGCCGCCAGGTTCACCAGGCGCCCTTCCGCCAATAAACGCAACCTGCGGCCATCCCGCAAGCGGTATTCGTCAACGTACTCACGGCGCCGGTGTTTTTCCACGGCCAATGCTTCCAGGGCGGGGATATTGATTTCCACGTTAAAGTGCCCGGAGTTTGCCAGCACACAACCATCTTTCATGACTTGCAGGTGCTGCTGGTCCACCACATGTTTGTCACCGCTGGCGGTCACAATGAAGTCCGAGCGCCGCGCCGCATCGATTAATGGCATGACCTGAAAGCCATCCATGGCGGCTTCCAGGGCGCGCAAGGGCTCCACTTCCGTTACAATCACCTGGGCGCCATGCCCTTTGGCGCGCATGGCGATACCCCGGCCGCACCAGCCATAGCCCACCACGGTAAACACCTTGCTGGCTAACAAAATATTAGTGGCGCGGATAATGCCATCAATCGTGCTTTGACCGGTGCCATAACGGTTATCAAACAGATGTTTGGTCATGGCGTCGTTCACCGCCACAATGGGAAACTTGAGCGCCTTATCCCGCGCCATGGCGCGCAAGCGAATCACACCGGTGGTGGTTTCTTCCGTGCCACCGAGCATAGTGCCCAGCAATTCAACGCGGGTTTTGTGCATTTCACTCACCAGGTCGGCGCCATCATCCAGGGTTATTTGCGGCCGGTGATCCAGCGCCGCCTTGATATGCTGATAGTAGGTGCCGGTATCCTCGCCTTTAATGGCAAACACCGGGATACTGAAATACTCGACCAGCGCGGCGGCAACATCATCCTGGGTACTGAGCGGGTTGCTGGCGCATAACACCAACTGCGCGCCGGCCGCGGTCAAAACACGTGCCAGATTGGCGGTTTCGCTGGTGATATGCAAACACCCGCTGACGCGCAGTCCTGCGAGCGGCTGCTGCTTGCCCATCCGTTCGAGTAATTGCCGTATCACGGGCATCTCGGTTAACGCCCACTCAATACGGTCCTTGCCTTGACCCGCAAGGCGAATGTTTTTAATGTCAAAGGCTGCTGCGGTCATGCATAATATCCTTCACCTGTCTATTTAATGATAAATAGTAACGACTCACCCCGTGTGCAGCATAGGTTAAAGCGGTGCGGGTGTTTCCTGCCGGGGGCGTCTGCGCCCAGGGATGGCCGCAGTCGAGCCTACAGGGACGTACTTGTGGCGTCCCCCGGCAGGAGACACCGGCGCCGCCCACGGGTACGTAGTTACGATAAATATAAACTATAAAACTCCCGCCCGGCATTGATAGGTATCAAGGAACTTTGTGACAGTAATTGATAAAAATTAACTAACCGAAAGAAAAACTTGACGTGGCACGCCGCGCCCAGCGAATCCGAACACACAACCATTCCAGGACCATGCTCAAACCAATTACCCACTGCCTGATTATTTCCCTGCTGGTTTATAGTGCGCCGCTGTTCGCGGAGGACAAATACACCAGCGCCCGCCTGGCGCTGGTGAAGGAAATCAACGCCGACGTGCAGGAAACCAGTCTCTATCTTGATAAGGAGGCGTTGGATCCGCGGGTGATGGACGCCCTGGCGAAGGTGCCGCGGCATGAATTTGTTCCACTGCTGCAAAAACCCTACGCCTATCAAAACCGCCCTTTACCCATTGGTCACGGCCAAACAATTTCGCAACCCTATATCGTTGCCATCATGACGGATTTGCTGAAACCCAAGCCCGGTCATCGTGTTTTGGAGATCGGCACCGGCTCCGGATACCAGGCGGCGATATTAGCGGAAGTGGTCAGCGAAGTTTACACCATCGAGATAATTGGCGCGATTGGCGCGCAGGCGGAGGAACACTTCAAACGGTTGCACTACCGCAATATTCAATCGCGCATAGGTGATGGTTATTACGGCTGGAAAGATGCCGCGCCATTCGATGGCATTGTGGTGACGGCCGCGGCCAGTCATGTGCCGCCACCGTTGATCGAACAACTAAAACCCGGTGGACGTATGGTGATTCCGGTGGGCAGTCCGTTCCTAGTCCAGCATCTGGTGGTTGTGGAAAAACACGCGGATGGCAAAGTGACCAGTCAACAAATATTGCCGGTGCGTTTTGTACCGTTAACGGGTGGGCATTAGCATTGCTTATATAACAGCGCCGCTTACGGGTAAAACTAATGATAATCAACAACGGCGACAACATTCCCCGTTTCAGCATCGCTATGATTTCCGCCACCGCCCTGGCTTACGAAATCCTGCTCGCCCGGCTGTTCGCCATTATTCAATGGCATCATTTCGCTTACATGATCATCAGCCTGGCATTGCTGGGTTATGGTGTCAGCGGCACATTCCTCAGCTTGTTCTCCTCGCACCTGCGGAAACAGTATGCGGCAGCGTTTATCATTAACATTGGCCTGTTTGGCGTGGCGTTACTGGCCTGCTTTCTAAGCGCACAGCGGATCGCATTTAACGCCGAGGAAATTCTCTGGGACTGGCGCCAACTGATTGGCTTAGCGGGCATGTATTTGCTGCTGATGTTGCCGTTCTTTTTTGCCGCCAACGCCATCGGCCTCAGCATGATGGTGATGGGCGGAAAAATATCCCGCATCTACGCTGCCGACATGATAGGCGCCGGTATCGGCAGCGCCCTGGCCATTGCCTTGCTGTTTTATTTCATGCCGAACCAGGTGTTACAGGTGCTTGCGGCTCTCGCCCTTGCCAGCACGGTAATCGCCTGGCTGGAACTGGGACTGCCCTGGCGAAAATCCCTTATTGCACTGGGAAGCGCGGCGTTGTTGCCATTGCTGATTCCCAGCCAATGGCTCGAATTATCCCTGTCACCCTACAAAGGTTTACAGCAACTGCTGCGCATTGACGGCACCCGTATCAGCAAAACGCTGTCGAATCCGCTGGCGCTGGTTCACGTAGTGGAAAGCAACACCGTACCCTTGCGCCACGCGCCGGGATTAAGCCTGCATGCCACCACCGAACCTCCGCCCCAGCTGGCGGTATTCAGTGATGGTGACAACATGACGGTGATTAACAAAGCCACCACGCGCCGGGAGCAACTGGATTATTTTGACCAGCAAACCTCGGCTGCGCCATATCACCTAGCCGATGCTGACACCGTGGCCATTCTTGGCGCCGGCACCGGTAACGACGTGCTACAAGCGCTTTATCACGAGGTTCCGGAAATCCACGCGGTCGAATTAAATCCGCAGATCGCCGGTTTGCTGACCGGCGAATTCGCGGAATATTCCGGCAACATTTATTTAAAACCGCAGGTCCGGGTGCATATCGCGGAGGCACGGGGCTATATTGCCCGCAGTCAACGGCAGTATGATGTTATTCAAATCGCACTGCTGGATGCCTTTGGCGCGTCAGCGGCCGGGTTATACGCGTTGAGCGAAAGTTATCTTTATACCGTTGAAGCGTTCGAGGAATATATAAAACACCTGTCACCGGACGGCGTTCTCAGCATCACGCGTTGGGTAAAACTACCCCCCCGCGATAACCTGAAGATGTTTGCCACCGCGCTGCAAGCCTTAAAGCAACTTAAGGTCGAGAATCCGGAAAAACATTTAATGTTAATTCGCAGCTGGCAAACCGCCACCCTGCTGGTTAAAAAATCGGAACTCACCAATCTGGATATCGAAAAGATCAAAATCTTCTGCAACCAACTCGGCTTTGACACCGCGTATTATCCGGGCATTGACGCCGCACACGCTAACCGGTTTAACATTTTGCGGGAACCGGTGTTCTTCACAGCAACCACTGCCCTGGCCGGGCCTGCCGGCGCGGCGTTCCTCCAACAGTACAAATTCAACATTACACCGGCCACTGATGACCGCCCTTACTTCTTTAATTTTTTCAAATGGGAGCTATTGGGCGAACTCATTGACTTAAAAGACCAGGGGGGCATACCGTTGGTGGAATGGGGCTACATCGTACTGATTGCCACCTTGATTCAGGCAGTGATCGCGAGCACGATATTAATCCTGCTGCCCTTAGCCGCCAACAGGAACAACCGCATTGCCAGGGATAAAATCACCGCCGTCAGTTTGCTGTATTTCTTTTCCCTCGGCCTGGCGTTCCTGTTTATCGAAATCGCCTTCATGCAAAAATTTATTTTGTTCCTGCACCATCCCTTATATGCCATCGCGGTCACATTGGCGGCGTTTTTATTGTTCGCCGGCATGGGAAGCTATTATTCAAAACGCCTGCAAAGCCGCATCGGCTATTTGGCCAGCGTGCGGCTGGCGGTAAGCTGTATTGCCGTGTTAGGACTGCTTTACAGCATAAGTCTTGGCGCTTTGTTTACGCTGTTCCTGGCAAGCCCTATTACCATAAAAATTATACTCACCCTGCTGCTGATTGCGCCTTTGGCATTTTTCATGGGCATGCCCTTTCCCTTGGCGCTTGGCGCCGTTAGCGAAAATCGTCCGGCCCTGGTTCCCTGGGTGTGGGGTGTCAATGGCTGCGCCTCTGTCATCAGCGCCATACTGGCCATGATTCTGGCCATGCATTTTGGATTCACGCTCGTGATAATATCGGCGCTATTATTATATTTGGCGGCAATGTGGCTGTTTGCGCGGTTGCCGTTACCCAAGGCGATAAGCCATTAACATCATCGATCTAATCAACGATAGAATGATATAAACACCCGCATATGAACACAGACGAACAAGATTATTATGAAGTGCTCGGGGTACCGCACGACGCGGACGAAGAGGTTATCAAAAAAGCCTACCATAAGCTGGCTATGAAATGGCATCCTGACCGCAACAAGTCCCCCGATGCCGAAGCCAGGTTCAAGCAAATCGCCAAGGCGTATGCCATTCTGAAAGATCCCAAAAAACGCGCGCGCTATGATGCAAGCGGCTTTGAAGGTGTTGCCCATTACACACCGGAAGATTTGTTTGGCGGGCTGGACATGGGCGACATTTTTGGTGGCATGGATTTTGGCTTTGGCGGCGGCAATATCTTTGACAGTATTTTTGGCCGCCGTCCGACCCGCCCCCTGCATGGCCAGGATTTACGGGTCAGTATTCATGTGCCGTTGACCTTGATCAATGAAGGCGGTAAACAGACCGTGCGCATCAGTCACCCCGTTACCTGCAGCAAATGTCACGGTTATGGCACCAAATCCGGCAAGGCGCCGCCACCTTGCCCCTCCTGCAACGGTACCGGCCGCCAGGTAAAGACCCATAAAGAAAAACGCGCTGCGCAGGATGTGCAGATTCAGCAAATCACCATCTGTCCCGCGTGTCACGGCAAAGGCACCGCGATCGATGAGCCGTGTAAACACTGCGGCGGTTATGGGCAAATTGAAAAGGAGGAAAAAATTAAAATTAACATCCCTGCCGGTATCGATGAAGGCACGGTGTTACGCATCACCGGACATGGCATGCCCGCCGATCAGCCCGGTGTGCCGCAGGGTGATTTGTATGTATCGGTATATAGTCAGGCGGATCCAATTTTTCAACGCCAGGGCGCTGATTTATGGCACAGCGTCACCGTGGAAGTAATCGATGCGATATTAGGCACTGAAATAAAAGTACCCACCCTAACGAAAAGTTTGAATGTCAGGATTCCCCCCGGCACCCAACCTGACGAACTATTGCGCTTACGCGGCGAAGGCTTACCGCGCTTTAAAAACGGCGGACGCGGTGATATCAAATTGCGCATCCAGGTTCATGTACCGGAACAGCTTACTGAATCGCAACGCGAACTCTACGAAAAACTTAAATCCTTACCGTGAATCACACTACGGCGATGCCTGACGCAAGCCGGGGCTAGTTACGTCTACTAACTTATTGGCACTTTTGTGGTTAGTGGCGGAATTGCCCGATGCACGCGCAGCGACTAATCACGCATTTTTTCTGAGCATCGTTCTGAACTTTCAACGGTCCTGTTCATCACATATTATCTTGAAATATCTTTGACAAGCCTTAATTATTGGCTGTGCAATACCATGGCCATACAAGCCATTGAACCTGCGTAACTTGTTTTTGTATTAACTTAACTTTACCAATTGGAGGTTAATTTATGCAAAATACTGGCACTGTTTTTGATGAAATTCCCAACATCGGATTTCTGGACCGCAGTTTTAGAATAGCCGTTGGTGCGGTTGCCATAATCGCGGTGTTAGCCAATCAGAATACCGGTATGCTGGATTGGCTGGCGCTGGTCCCGCTCCTCGCGGTTTATCCAATTATGACGGGGCTGATTGCCTATGATCCTCTATATGCGTGGCTTGGCATTAACACCCGCAAATCCTCGGTGTTTTCCGACGAGCAACTGGTACGGATAATTCGTTCGATAACCGGAGAAGAAAACCCGCCCGCTACAAAAACACCCGATGACATAAAGAAACAGACTACCGGGTCACGCCGAAATGCGGCATAAGCCGGCATCCAGCCCCTGGCTAAATAAAGATTCCCGTTCTTTACCTCACCCCGGCTGATCGCCGAAAGGTGGCGGTTTGATGTTTTCAATAATTATAATGATTATGCTGTGGAAAGTTGTTGCGCCAGAAAATCAATAAACACGCGCGTGTTTAACGGCGGCTTGCGTGTTGCCGGGTATAAGGCATAGATACCCAGTTCAGCCGCTGAATAGTCACTTAGCAGAGTCACTATCCCCTTGCTGTCAAAGCTATCCAGCACAAATTGCGGTTGTATCGCGATACCGAGCCCGGCCTGGGCCGCCTTGTACAACGGCACGCCGTTTTCCGCGCTGAAGTTGCCTTTAATATAAACCACTTCTTTTCCCAGCGGCCCATGAAACTGCCATTCA
This sequence comes from Gammaproteobacteria bacterium, assembly GCA_036507695.1. Classification (GTDB taxonomy): domain Bacteria; phylum Pseudomonadota; class Gammaproteobacteria; order SZUA-152; family SZUA-152; genus JAKEGK01. The sequence goes on along the minus strand of DATCIR010000355.1, from coordinate 9,786 downwards.
TTGGGTCCGCCTTCCATATACCGGTAGCTCAAACAATTATGTTGTTGCAAATCCTGCGGTGTTTTCGGTATGCCATGTTTTTCCAGGTAGTTCTTGTGCGCGAATACAACCAAGCGCGTCGCCGCCACTTTGCGCGCCTTCAAACTGGAGTCTTTTAGCTGCCCGATGCGGATCACGATATCATATCCCCCTTCGATGACATCAACGAATTTATCGGACAGGCTAAGATTGATATTAATATCCGGATATTTTTTTAAAAACCCTGCAATAATGTTTGGCAGGACAATTTGCCCATAGGTGACGGGCGCATTAATGTTTAGAGTGCCCTTGGGCTGCTGGCGAATTTCACTCACCATCGCCGCCGCTTCCTGAACAATGTTTTCAATTTGTACGCAGTATTGGTAGTATGTTCGTCCCGCTTCGGTGAGTTCCACGCGCCGGGTGGTACGGTTTACCAATTGGACACCCAAGCGATCTTCGAGCTTGCTGATGCGTTTGCTGACTAATGACCGGGACGATTGCAGCATCTCGGCTACTGCGGAAAAACTCTTCAGCTCCACCAGCTTGCTGAATAACAACATGTCGTCAACGGTTTCCATAGGTCTTGGTTTGGCGTATTTGTCCGGTTTAATGCGATGTTTTCGCGCAGACCTGTTCGATCTTGCGGGTTTGAATAGACTTGCTATATGCAATAATCTGGAAACAATGTTTTTCCATTATGCATGATGATCAACAGGTATTAAAAGACTATGATGACACGCAGCTTATGGAGTACTGAAAAAGGACCACTCAATGAATAATCTTCTCACCAATCCCGCCATCCAATCAGGGATTATTCCCTTTGTGGTTGCATTAATCGCCGCCTGGGCATTGCGCCGCGCGGGTTGGGTATGGAGCGGATTGGGATTTGCGATCGCCTATTATACATCCGTATATCTTGCGGCTGGCTTCCAGTTCACACCGCTGACCAGCACCCGCAAGATTTTAATTCTGGGTGTCGCCGCGATAGCCGTGGGGCTTTTATTGGATTTCCTAAAACCAAAGCCGCGTTACATCACCATTGCAACAGTCATCGCCGGAGCAATCGCGGTGATCTGGGTCATTTGGCCGGTGCTGGCCCGGCAGGAAGGCGCAAATTACTGGATTATGCTAGTGGCATCGTTGATCTATACCGGCTGGATAGCCGCTGCGACGGAGTCGCTGCGCAACAAAACAGATCAGGGCGCGATGGTCGCGCTCGCGCTGGGGCTTGGTACCGGCGTCAGCGCCATGCTGGGTTCATCGGCATTGCTCGGCCAGTTAGGGATCGCGATTGGCGCCGTCGGCGGGGCTTATCTGCTGCTGCAGCTATTTAAACAGCCAACACGCTGCGGCAGTAGCTTCACCTTGCCCATTGGTTTACTGAGCGGTCTGCTGGCCACAAGTGCTGTGCTTTATGCGAAACTACCCTGGTACAGCTTGCTGCCGCTGGCATTGATTCCACTGACTGCGTATATTCCGGTACGCGGTGAACTATCCAAATTCAAACAGCTCTTATTGTTGGCGGCGTTTACCCTGCCGTTGACGCTAATCTCGATCGTTATCACATGGACCACGGGCAGCAGCGGAGAATCCATATATTAAATTTTTGCTCTCGGTTGTATTTTAATAACTCACTTAATAATTAACACTCGTACATTAACAAGGAGAACGACACATGCGTAAACTAGTAATAACCGCCGCTATGATGGCATTACCTTTGAGTGCTTTTGGCGCTTCCTATACCATCGATCCCGCTCATACTTTTCCGCATTTCAAAATCAGTCACCTGGGCTTTTCCACCATGCTCGGCCGTTTTAACAAATCCGAAGGCAAGATGACCTATGATGATGCCAAAGGCACAGGTTCAGTTGAAATTACCATTGATGCGGGCTCAATCGATACGGCGCATCAAAAACGTGATGAGCACCTGCGTTCTCCGGATTTTCTGAACACGGCGGAATTCCCCAAGATTACTTTCAAATCCACCAAGGCCAGCTTTAAGGATGGTAAAGGCAGTGTGGATGGCAATCTGACCATGCTGGGCGTTACCAAACCCGTGACCTTGGATGTTACCCAAATGAAGTGCGGCGCACATCCTATGAACCAAAAGCAACTGTGTGGATTTGATGCAACAACCAATATCAAGCGTTCCGACTTTGGCGTTAAATATGGCTTACCGGCTATCGGTGACGACATGAAACTGGTATTCGAACTCGAAGCTTACAAAGATTAATTTCACCTTTTTCTTCATCCTAACTGCCTGAGGTTCTTCTCACTCCATCCGGGAGTGGGAAGACCCGGTATCCTGAAATAGCTCGGACGTTTTGGAAACACTGGAGGTTCTGTAGCATGGGCAAAAAAACCCTGAACCTGGATGACACGTTATACAATTACCTGTTAACGGTATCCTTGCGTGATAACCCCTTGCAGAAAAAACTGCGTGATGCTACCGATAAAATCGAACGGGGCAATATGCAGATTTCCGCGGACCAGGCGCAGTTTATGTTCCTGCTCCTGAAACTCATCAATGCCAGGCGAATTATCGAAGTGGGAACATTCACCGGCTATAGCGCACTGGTAATGGCCAGCGCATTACCCGAGGATGGCAAGATCATCGCATGCGACATCCATGAAGAGTGGACCAATATCGGCAAACAGTTTTGGGAACAGGCCGGCGTTGCCCATAAAATTGATTTGCGCCTGGCGCCGGCGCTGGACACCTTCGCGCAACTGGTGAGTGACGGACACAGTGCAAGTTTTGACGCCGCGTTTATCGACGCGGACAAGCAGAACATACTTAACTATTACGAATACTGCCTGCAACTGCTCAGGCCCGGCGGCTTGATTATGGTCGACAATGTATTGTGGGGCGGCAGCGTCGCCGATCACAATATTAACGATGACGATACCATTGCCATTCGCGCCACCAACCGGTTTATACTCCAGGACGATCGCGTCGATATCAGCATGGTGCCGATTGGCGATGGATTAACACTGGCAAGAAAGCGGTGATGTGATCGGTTACACCCGCTATGAATTCATTCGCAAACATTCTGAAACCTACCTCAAAATTGATTGGTTAGCGATTTCGAGGGCGCACCCCATGCCTGCTTGCAACCAACACTGGTTGATACCGATTGATGAGCACTAATTTTGCCGTAGATCAAGCCCTGCAGCTTGCTCCTATTGACAGGGATTTGTAGAAAGCCCACAGTTAAAAATATAACAATTTCGATTCCTTACCACTTAATATGGCAGTCATGTAAATGTTCTGGGAAAACCTTATTTCAGCCCGCGACCTGGGACGCTTGCGCGATATCGTATCGGTACTGGTGCGCTTTGGATTCAGCGACGCGGTACAACGCATGGGGCTCAGCACTATATTGGAAAGCGCCGGCAAACTTCTGCACCTCAAGAAGGTTTCGGAATTACCCAAAATGGATACACCGCAACGGATCCGCTTCGCGCTGGAGGAACTGGGCCCCACCTTTGTTAAACTCGGACAAATTCTCTCAACACGGGTTGACCTGTTTCCTCCCGAGTGGATCGCGGAATTTGAAAAATTGCAGGATCAGGTGCCACCCGTGCCATTCGACCAGTTACGGGAACAGTTGACAGAGGATCTGGGATCACCGCCTGAAAAAGTTTTTGCCCACTTGGACACGCAAGCGCTGGCGGCCGGTTCGATTGCCCAGGTTCACGCCGCCCGCCTTGATGACGGCAGCGAAATTGTCTTAAAAATCCGCCGTCCCGGAATTCGCCCCATTATTGAGGCCGACCTGCGCCTGCTGGCGCGTGTCGCGGAAATTGCGGAGAACGAAATCGTGGAATTACGGCGTTTCCGTCCCAAACAGGTGGTACGCCAGTTTACCTTATCACTGCGCCGCGAAATGGACCTGGTTTCCGAATGCCAGCATATGGAACGGATCGCGGCGAACTTTAAAGATAATCCCGATATCGTTATCGCCCGGGTGTATTGGCAATGGACCTGCGAGCGATTGAACGTGCAATCGCATTTAAAAGGCATACCGGGACGCGATATAAAAGCGGTGGCAGCGGCGGGACTGGATCGCAGCGTACTGGCGCAACACGGCGCCGACGCGGTATTGAAAATGGTCTTACAAGATGGCTTTTATCATGCGGATCCTCATGCCGGAAACGTCTTGTATCTTGCGGAGAATCGCATCGCCTTTCTCGACTTTGGCATGATCGGGCATTTGTCCGAGGTGCGCCGCGAGCAGATTGTTGATTTGCTCAATGGCATGGTCAACCGGGATGTAACCGAAGTAACTGATGTATTGATTGCCTGGACGGGTGATACGAATGTCAATATTGAAAATCTGGCCATTGAAGTCGACGCATTTCTGGATAGTTATCACAGCGTACCTTTGAAACAACTCAAGCTGTCCGCGATGCTGGGCGATATCACCGTCATATTGCGTAACCACCAGCTCGTCCTGCCACCCGACCTCAGCATGTTATTTAAGGTGTTTATTACCTTGGAAGGGCTGGGCCGACAACTGGATCCGGACTTTGATATGGTCGCCAGCGCCACACCCTTTTTAAAAAGCGCTATCATTGCGCGTTACACACCGGAAGCCATCACTAAACGCGGCTTGCGCAACCTGTCCAATGTGCTGGAAATTTTCGGCAGCCTGCCGCAGGATCTGCGCCGCTTGCTGCGCGCGGCCCGGCGCGGCGCGCTGCAGGTAAACGTGGATATTACCCGTCTGGAAAGCTTCGGCCGGCTACTCGACAAGTCCGCTAGCCGTATTACTGTGGCGCTTATCACCGCCGCGCTGATTGTCGGCAGCTCGATTGTCATGACAGTCAGTGGCGGACCCACCTTAATGGGATTGCCGTTATTTGGTTTTATCGGGTTCGTCGCGGCGGGTATCGGTGGAATCTGGGTACTCGTATCGATCCACCGTGGCGGAAAAAACTAACGCGGCAAGTTAAGACTCCGGCTGATGATCCGGCTTCAGCGCAAACCGGTAGCCGCGCCCGCGCAGGGTTTCAATGGGTTTCAGTGAATCGTCAGGATCGATTTTTTTACGCAACCGGCCTACAAAAACTTCGATCACGTTACTGTCCCGGTCATAATCCTGATCATAAATATGATCGGTCAGCTCCGCCTTGGACACCACTTGCCCCGAGTGCAACATCAAGTATTCGAGCACTTTATACTCAAATGCGGTCAGTTCCAGTTCCTGGGAATTCACAGTGACCTGTTGTGTGGACTGGTTCAGTGAAACCGGTCCGCACGTAATCACCGGCTGCGTCCAGCCGGCCGCACGGCGCATCAAGGCTTTCAAGCGGGCCAGCAGTTCTTCGACATGAAATGGTTTTACCAGGTAATCATCTCCGCCGGCTTCCAGCCCTTCGACCTTGTCTTGCCAGCGGCTGCGGGCGGTCAGGATCAGTATGGGAAATTTTTTGCCGGCGTTACGCAGTTGCTTAATCAGTTCAATACCGGATAATCCCGGCAGGCCCAAATCAATCACCGCCACATCAATGGGGTATTCGCGTCCCAGGTAAAGCCCCTCCTCGCCATCGGCGGCGGTATCGACGGCATATCCTTCCTCTTTCAACCGCTCTGTCAGCTGGTTTCTAAGTGGATCTTCGTCTTCGACGACTAATATCCGCATGCTTCCTGACCCGATGTAAGTGTTGGACGGCGATCTGGATTAAAGCGCTAAGCATACACTATTCCGGGTCAGCGTAAAGGGATGAGGGCTTACAAGAAAAAGCCACTACCGTTATAGGTAGTGGCTTCCAGGATAGATGGATAGAACGGAGTGTTATTATAAATTCAGTAATGAGTTTTTATTGGTTTTCACATTTTCATTTCATTTAAAGTGCCAGCACGAAATCGATGAGTTTCTCGATATCCGCATCGGCAACACGGGGAGAATAAGGAGGCATTGGCGCGCCGCCTGAAACTTCCGTCCAATTGCCTTTACCGCCTTTTTTGACTTTTTCGATCAAAGTTGCCTTTGAATCAGCCTTGCCTTTGTATTTCGCGGCAACGTCTTTCCATGCAGGGCCAACCACTTTTTTCTCAACGCTATGACAAGCGAGACAACCGCTTTTCTTGGCTAATTCCAAATCCGCCATTGCCACGCTGGAAAGTAACAAAGACGCGGCGCCAAAAACTACTGCAGTATACTTCATAGTTCCTCCTCTGATTAGCATATGTTCAGGCGTAACGTTAACGTTCAGTTGCTGAATACCAGCTGAATACAGCGCAATAGAGGCAGGAAATTAAATCCGTAATTTATTTATGGGATTAATGGTAGGATCGAAAATACGCAAAACAGCAATTCAGACCATGCTAATATTCGGATAGACGCGAAAATCTAGCGGCTTGAATAAGCTGCCGGCGTTTCATAAGCGGCCAAAATCCTATGCTATGCCTGTCCTATGACTGTTCGCGCTGATCTTTAAAGCGGGTTATATCACTTTGGCTGGACATGGACACCTCGCCCTGATGAACCGCACCTTCGGCAATCGCCAACGACTTGGCTTTGATGGTACCCTTGATGCGGGCGGTGGAAAGAATTTCCAGCTTTTCTTCCGCGTAAACTTCTCCTTCCACGACACCGGCGACCACAATGGTCTTGGCTTTGACATTCCCGATCCAACGGCCGGACTCACCGATCACCAGGGTGCCTTCCAGATTGCAATCCCCTTCGACTTCTCCCAGGATAATGGAGTGTCCTTTACCGCCGAGGTTACCGGATATTTTGGTGCCTTCGCCAACACTGGTGGCAAAACCTTCAACGGCATCCAGCGTGCGGCGCCCTTTCCTTTGTCCAATATTAATTTTTGGTTCTCTCATGACTCGACCTTGCTCACTCGGTTAAACAGCGTGACCATTCAGCATGCATAGCCTATTCCAATCGCCATAGCAAAACCGCAATGTGTTACCACATTTTAGTTAGCACTAGGAGTCTGTCGGACTTAGGACTGATCTACTGCGCCGGCGGGAGAGCGGTCCATTTTTCCGATCCTTTTCGTCAAATAGCTACGGCTATTCTCCTCAAACGATCGAAAAACTGTCCTCGTTCTCCCACCTTGCTCGCTACGATCGCCTAAGTCCGACAGACTCCTAGGCAATCCAAAGCGGCCGAACAGTTGAATTATGGTGAAAAACGCTGAAATACCAGGCAGGCGTTGGTTCCGCCAAATCCAAAACTATTGGACATTACCGTGTTCAGCCTGGCGTTATCCTTGCGCTGACGCACGATCGGCATTCCTTCCGCGGCGGGGTCGAGTTGCTCAATATTAGCGGATTTGCAAATAAAATCCTGTTCCATCATGAGCAGGGAGTAAATGGCTTCGTTGACACCGGCTGCGCCCAAGGCATGTCCCGTCAAGGACTTGGTAGAGCTAATCGCGGGTATTTCGCTACCAAATACCTGGGTAATTGCCTCAAGTTCTTTAATATCGCCTACCGGTGTGCTGGTTCCGTGAGCATTAATATAGTCAACGGGGGCACTGACCGTTTGCAGCGCCTGTTTCATGCAACGAATAGCACCATCGCCGGACGGTTGCACCATATCGTATCCATCGGAGGTGGCGCCGTAACCGACTAATTCGGCATAAATCTTGGCCCCGCGCGCCCTGGCGTATTCGAGTTCCTCCAGCACCAGGATGCCGCCTCCGCCGGAGATGACAAAACCATCACGGTTGGCATCATAAGCACGCGAAGCGGTTTGCGGCGTTGCGTTGTACTTGGACGACAGCGCACCCATGGCGTCAAACAGCACGGATAGGCTCCAATGCAATTCCTCACCACCGCCGGCAAAGATCATGGTTTGTTTGCCCATTTGAATCAGTTCATAGGCGTTACCGATACAATGCGCGCTGGTGGAACAAGCCGAGCTGATGGAATAACTAACACCTTTGATTTTATAGGCGGTCGACAAGCACGCGGACGTGGTGCTGCCCATGGTGCGTGGCACCATGTAGGGGCCTACTTTCTTCGAGCCCTTGGTGCGCAGTATATCGGCTGCGGCGACGGTATTTTCCGTGGAAGCGCCCCCGGACCCGGTAATCAGGCCGGTATAAACGTTGGAAATCTGCTCTTCGCCGAGGCCGGCATCTTTTACGGCCTGTTGCATGGCAATATAACTAAAGGCGGCCGCGTCGCCCATAAAACGCCGGATTTTGCGGTCAATCAGCTCTTCGGTATTGATTTTTAGCGGACCGTTGACATGACTGCGGAAACCCAGTTCCGCATACTCGGCGCAAAAGGCCAGCCCGGAGCTGGCTTGTTTTAATGATTCAATGACTTCTGTCTTATTGTTCCCAATACTGGAGACAATGCCTAAGCCAGTAACAACTACCCGCTTCACTTCGGTATTTCCTTTCATTAAAAATTTTCTGTAGAAGTAAAAAGACCTACCCGCAGATCTTTTGCATGATATATTTCCCGGCCATCCACTTCCATAGCCGCATCCGCAATACCCATAACCAGCCGGCGCATGATGACACGCTTCATATCAACCCGATAGGACACTAGTTTGTTTTTTGGCGTAACCTGGCCGGTGAACTTGACTTCGCTCGCACCCAGCGCCCGGCCGCGTCCCGGCCCCCCCATCCATCCCAGGTAGAAGCCCACCAGCTGCCACATAGCGTCAACACCCAAACACCCCGGCATTACCGGATCGCCATGAAAATGGCATTCAAAAAACCAGAGGTGTTCAGAAACGTCGAACTCCGCGATGACCTGTCCTTTACCATACTTGCCGCTGTTTTCGCTGATATCAACGATCCGATCAAACATCAGCATCGGCGGTAATGGCAGTTGGGCATTACCGGCTCCGAACAATTCTCCGTATCCACAGCGGATCAATTCATCCCGATTAAAGCTTGATTTTTTTTCCATGTAACCTTAGCGCAAGAAGATTAAGCTATTTTGTTATTGTGATTGATCATTTTTTACCCAGCTCAACATCTTGTTCATAACATCGGCCGGCTGATTTATTAACCGCGATACAGTAACACAATTACTCCGCTATTGTGAACGTGGAGTTCGCCGGCGGTTGGTTAATTTCGAGTGCCTGCTGGGGTACTTGAAGGATCCGACGGGTCGGCATTGGCTTTCACTTCTTCACCGTCCCAATGCCCGTCTCCGTCGGAGTCCACCATTTTCGGATTGGTAAAATATTTAAGGATTTCCTCATCATCCCGCAAACCATCGAAATCGGTATCGGGGCGTTGCGGATCGGTGTGATATTTCTCTTGCTCAAGTTTATTCGACAGCCCATCACCATCCAGATCCTTGGCGTCCGGCACGCTATCCGGATCCAGCGGATCACTGCTGTGTCGCGTTTCTATACCATCCAGAAATCCATCGCCGTCGGTATCCACGAGCTTGGGATCGGTTAAATACTCCATTACTTCCAGGCCATCCTCCAGGCCATCCGTGTCCGTATCCTTCAAATGCATGTCAGTTTTATAAATCGTGGTTTCCTCGAGATCACTGATGCCGTCGCTATCGGAGTCTTTTGACGACGCCCATGCGGTGTTGACCATAGGGAAAAACATTACAATCAAGCCGAGCCGAAGTAATGTGAAGTTTACGGGTCGCATTTTTCCGCCGGATAAATTGATGACTAACCCGCATTTCTCACCAGGATCGCGGGAGCAGACGCAGGATTCGTGTTCGTAGGCGCCGCTCTGGAGCGAAAGTCATAGCCGTAGCTATGGCTTGAGTGAAGAGCAAGCCTACGGACGCGAAGACCAGTCTGAACCGCG
>DATCIR010000354.1:0-15048 GCA_036507695.1 Gammaproteobacteria bacterium | reverse complement strand
ACAAATAAAACGGAGGGATTTTTTCGCAGGGCAAGGCGTGAGGAGGCGTCATAGCGGGGACTATGGCAACGACGAGCAACGCGGCCATGCGGAAAAAGCTGCCGTTTTATGTTTCGATATTTCTGGTTCGCGACACTAGGTTTAAGGATTATTGGTGAGACGCCCGGACTGCTGATAGATTATTCGACAGTTAAAGCTAACTAGGAGTCTGTCGGACTTAGGCGATCGTAGCGAGCAAGGTGGGAGAACGAGGACAGTTTTTCGATCGTTTGAGGAGAATAGCCGTAGCTATTTAACGAAAAGGATCGGAAAAATGGACCGCTCTACCGCCGGCGCAGTAGATCAGTCCTAAGTCCGACAGACTCCTAGGCCAGCCAATGAGTTCCTGGTGAAAGCCGGGGGGATGGCGGAGGCAAATATTGCTCAGCCGCCTATATAAAAATAATTGATTTTACTTCAGATTTTCCACTAACAAGTCGACACGACAATAGAGCTACAATCATCGAATTCGTGCTTCGGGAAGATTTGGATTACTCATAAACTAACCTTATAGCGAGCGTTATGTTTGGCCAATTGACATTGCGTTTGAGTCTGACCATCGGGATTGCCATCATGGGAATCCTAGGGGTTATTTTGGCTTTGTACGTCGATGTGACCTACCGCAATGTCGCCCTGGACAACCAGCGGGTGGCGATAGAGGAAATCATGCGCCTGCGAGTGGGCGACCTGCTGGAGGACCTGGGTAAATATTCCCGTGATCTGGGGCAAACGGTGCAAAACAACGAAGAGTTTCGCCAGGATCTAAAAGCCCGCAACGAGGAAAAACTGCATTACTACCTGCAACAGCATTTCCACCAGTACTTTGTTACCGCGGGGGTATTAAAGTTAAACAGTCTTATCGTGCATGATGCGCATTTGGAATATGTCGCCATCGCCGTGGACGACACCGATGGCGCGGCATTGCGTGGCGGGGCGGCGTGCGAGAATCTGCGCAAGATGGCCCAATCGCGCAGCGGTATAGACCGGTTCAAAGTCCTATCTGAATTGTGTTTGACCGACGGCTATCCCTATATGCACGTATTGATTCCCATCGGCGGATTGCGCCTTTTGGGTTATCTGGAGGTTATCACCGATCCCACCTACACGGTTTCGCAAATTGAAAAGGAACTCGGTATGCCATTGCGCATTGAGTTTCGGGACAAATCGGTCGCGCATCAATCCAAGCAATGGCCGGAAGGCGCAATTCCCAAGCACAGTATCGTCGCGGAATTTTCCCCGCTGACCGTGTCCGGCCGGGAGGCTTTCAAGCTTTCCGTCATCAGGGATGTCGCGCAGTATGAATCGCAATTGCTGGGGACGAGAACCGCGTTAATGCTGACGGTGGGTGCGGCGACGCTACTGGTGGCCTTATTGATGATGTTTTTTATCAAGAAAACAACGCTCGATCCCTTGCGCCAAGTGAGTATGCATTTGGGGAAAATCCAGCGCGATAGTGACTATCTTGGCAAGACCATCGAATTGCGTGGTAACCGGGAAGTCCGGGAATTGGCGTCGGGCCTCAATGAAATGACCATCGAGCTGAAAATGCTCTACGACGAATTGCATCACGCCAATGAAGATCTTAAGGCGGAAATCAAAGAGCGGGAAGCCGCGGAAGTTCAGCTCAAGCTGAACCGGGATCAATTGGAAGAACTGGTTGAAGAAAGAACCGCGGATCTGGCCATTGCCCGTGATGCCGCGATCCGGGCCAGTCAATCCAAAAGCCAGTTTTTGGCCAATATGAGCCATGAGTTGCGCACGCCACTGAACGCCATTATCGGCTACACGGAATTATTGCTGGATGACGTTGAAAGAACCCAAGATGGCATGTTAGTAAGCGATCTGAGCAAAGTCCACTCCGCGGCAAAACATTTACTGGTGCTTATTAACGATATTCTTGATTTGACCAAGATCGAAGCGGGCAAAATTGAATTGGAACTTGCGGAAATTAATGTTCTCGATCTGATTCAGGAAATAAAGCATACCATCCAACCGATCATTACTAAAAATAACAATGAATTTACGATCGACTGTGATGAATCGTGCGGAGTTATGTACGCTGACGTGCTCAAACTGCGGCAGGTATTGCTGAATGTGTTAAGCAATGCGGCGAAGTTTACCCGTCAAGGTTCGGTTAAACTGCAGGTTAGGCGTTTCTCAGGGAGTATCGCGGAAAAAATTATCTTCTCAGTCATTGATACCGGCATCGGTTTGACCAAGGCTGAAATGGCCAAAATTTTTGATGCGTTTACCCAGGCGGATTCATCCACCACCCGTGAGTACGGGGGAACAGGGCTGGGATTGGCGATCAGCCGTAACTTTTGTCAGCTAATGGGCGGCGACCTGACCGTTACCAGTGAAAAAGGCAAGGGTTCTACTTTTTCCATCATCCTGCCGCTAAGAGTAAAAGACATAACACACCGGGATACCAGTCTGGATGTCTTGGGTCAATTGGCTGAGGTGCGCCAACAGCGCATAAATTTATCGGATTCTCCACACCGCGAGCGCAGGTCTTACGTCAGCTCCCTGTTGTTTGTTAATGAAGAACCTGTCGTCGCCCAGCAGTTTGCCGGGTATTTTAGACTGAAAGGATTCACCGCCCAGGCTGTGAGTGATTCCGATGCCTGCGCGGCTTTGATCGCCAACCAGTTTTTTGATGTCGTGATTATGGATGTTGCGCTTGCCGGGGATATGGATTGGCGATTATTAAGTTATATTCTGAACCATTCCAACATGCGGGGTACCTCGGTCGTCCTGTTGGGAGACAAAGAGCAGGCGCAAAAGGGCCTGGCGATGGGGACGGTGGATTGTATTCCGGTACCCACTGACAATGCCGTACTGCAGGCCGTGATAAACGGTTGTGTGCGCCGCTCAGTCTCGCAATCCGGCGCTGTAACGCAATCCAATTAAGCCGATGTAAAGCGGCTTAAACGTGTTTACAAGGTACCGCTGCTTTTTTTGGGCTCCTTAGCTGAAAAACCGAATTTTAAAATGGCCAAACTATCGATATCCAAAAACACGAATGAACTGTTTCATAATGTGGCTGAATATTTTCGGCGGTTGTCAGCGGCGGCGATTCAGGAACGTGGCAAGTTTCACGTCGCGCTGGCCGGCGGCGGTACACCCGGCGGGCTGTATAAATTACTCGCCAGTGAAAAATATTCTAAAAGCATCAATTGGCGGCACACCCTGTTCTATTTTGGCGATGAACGAGCGGTTCCCCTCGACCACGCGCAAAGCAATTTTCGCATGGCGCATGCCGCGATGCTGGACGCGCTTGCGATACCCGCCACCAATATTTTTCCGCTGCTAACCGATCTGGATAATCTGGAAAATAGCGCCCGGCATTATGAAAAAATCGTACAGCGTGAGCTGCCGGCGGGTGGGGGGCATATCCCGGCGTTTGACTTGATTTTGCTGGGAATGGGTGACGATGGTCATACGGCGTCATTGTTTCCGGATTCAACCATTCTGACTGAACAGTCCCGGTTGGTCGCCCCTGTCTATGTGGATAAACTGCGCAGCTGGCGTTTAAGTTTTACCTACCCGTTGATCAATCATGCCCGGCATGTCGTGATAATGGTGAGCGGCAAAGCCAAGGCGGAAAAGTTAAAACAGGTATTGGCGGATAAAGACGGCGGCAATCCCATCGCGAGGATTCAACCGCGGGGCGAACTAACCTGGTTTATCGACGCCGATGCCGCGAGCCGGCTGCCCCCGGAAATCACAAAAAACAAGTTAATTGAGTAGCAAGCGCAAAATAAATTCAGCATGAAAATACTGGCGGGAGACATCGGCGGAACCAAGACGTTATTGCAGCTTGCGCAGTATGCTGATCAGCGGTTTTCAGTTCTCGCCGAGACGCGTTTTGACAGCAGAGCCTTTGCTACCTTTGATGCGGTATTGGAAGCGTTTCTTGAACAACACGCCGCGGCGCGTAACGGTATTCAGTCGGCCTGTATTGGCGTGGCCGGGCCGGTGCAGGCGCAGCAGGCCAAGGTGACCAATTTGCCCTGGCAGCTGGATGCCAGCCGTCTTGCCGCGGATTTTTCCATTCCCCGCTTAGTATTGATCAATGATTTTCAGGCGATCGGTTACGGGATCGAGGCGCTTGCGGATCAGGATATGGTAGCGCTGCAGCAGGGTGTTGCGGTGCCCCGCGGTGTTCGGGCGGTAATCGGCGCCGGTACCGGGGTGGGTCATGCCATATTGGCGTGGTGTAACAATGCTTACCAGGCCCTGTCATCCGAAGCCGGGCATAGTGGCTTTGCGCCGGTGAACGAATTGCAAAGGGAATTGCTGGCGTATCTTGAAACCCAATTTGGGGTGGTTAGCCTGGAGCGGGTTTTATCCGGGCCGGGCATTGAAAATATATTCCGGTTTTTTTGCGCCCGGGAACCGGCGGCATTAACCAGGGAACTGGCGGCGGCACAACATCACGGGGTCACACCGGCGGTGGTGAATGCCGCCTTGGCAAGCACGGATCCGCTGGCGGTCAAGACGCTGGAACTGTTCATTGAAGTCTACGGGGCGGCGGCGGGTAACCTGGCCTTATACACGCTGGCAACCGGCGGGGTTTATATTGCCGGTGGCATAGCGCCAAGAATCATTGATTTGTTGACGCAAGGATCGTTTGTCGCGGCGTTTAATAATAAAAGTCAAATGCAGGCCTTGTTATCCAGTGTACCGGTCAAGGTCGTGATGAATCCGCAGGTGGGTTTGCTGGGCGCCGCCGTGTATGCGGCGCGAGGCGGTTGGTGAGCGGTATAAGGCGCTGCCGTTGAGGCGATACCGGGCGCCAGCGAATCGGCTCACACCGCTTTGCCGGCTGAGCGATCCCGCAAGGCGGTCTCGTACAGACTGATATAGGCGTTTGCGCTGTGCACCCAGCTGAAATTCCTGCCCATGCCGTTTTTTATCAGGCGCGTCCATTGGTCCTGGTCCTGATACACATTGATGGCTTTTACGATTTGCGTGTACAGCGCGGCGGCGGAGGTTTGTTTCATAATAAAACCCGTGGCGGCGTCCAGGTTGCTGTGCTCATCATCCAGGTCAGTCACTGAATCGGCAAGCCCGCCCACATTGGTGACAATCGGGATGGTGCCATACCGCAGGCTGTAAAGCTGGTTCAGGCCGCAGGGTTCAAACCGGGAAGGCATTAGAAACACATCACAACCCGCCTCGATTTGATGGGACAGGGTCTCGCTGTAGCCGATGTGGCATTTGACGGTGCGGGAATGCCGGGTGGCGAGCTCCTTTAGCGCGCGTTCCAGTTTGTGGTCGCCATTACCAAGTACAATCAGCTGCACGGGTAAATGGTCCAACTGCGGTATCAGCTTGATGATCAGGTCGACACCTTTCTGGTCGACGAGGCGCCCGATGAATCCCAGCATCAGTACGTCCGGATTATTGGGGAGATCAAAACTGGTTTGCAGAAAAGCCTTATTCGGTTTTTTTTGTGCAAGAGTCTCCACGTCATAGGTCGATTTTAAATGGAGATCGTTGGCGGGGTTCCATTCCTTGTCATCGATACCATTGAGGATGCCCGAGAGTTTATTACCGCGGTGTTTCAGCAATCCTTCCAGTCCATTACCAAACTCGGCGGTTTGTATTTCCGTGGCGTAGCGCGGGCTGACGGTGTTGACGCGGTCGGCAAAAACAATACCGCCTTTGATAAACGACAATTGCTGGTGGAACTCCAATGCTTGCGGCGACCAGAGCGGATCCGGCAGCCCCAGTAGTGCAAACGTTTCCTGGGGGAACAGTCCCTGATACGCCAGGTTATGGATGGTGAATACCATGGCGGGTCGCGCCGCCTCGGCTTGCAACAGCGCCGGCGCCAGTCCGGTTTGCCAGTCATTGCAATGCACAATATCGGGTTGCCAGTTGAGTCCGGCGCGGTCTTGCGCCACTTCACACACGCTGCGGCAAAACAACGCAAAGCGTTCAGCATTATCGCGCCACGGATCACCTTCTGCGTTGACATAAGGATTGCCGCTGCGCTGAAACGCCGGGGGGTAATCAACCAGGTAAACCTCAACGCGGGTATCGGGTAATTTTTTTTTCAGGATGGTGATTTCACCCGCAATGCCGGGCAAGCCAAGTGTGGCGGCATGCTGGGCGCGTTTGGCTTTTTTAAAGATGTCACCATAGGCCGGCATGATAATCCGCACGTCATGGCGCAGCTTGTTTAATGCGGCCGGCAACGCGCCGGATACGTCGGCCAGGCCGCCGGTTTTCATCAGCGGCTGCACTTCACTGGAGGCGAACAGTATTTTTAGCATGCGGATTGTTGGCTAGCGGAAATTATTATTCATTGGATTGAAAGATCTATTATCCGAGGATTCACCGCAGCCGCTAACGGGGGGCATTTCGTTCAATGACGACTCCGGCCAGGGGCGGCAGGGTGATATTCAGGGAATAAGCCTGATTCATCCAGGGAACCGGTTCCGCAGCCAGGTCATGTCCGCTACCCACATTGCCGCCGCCATAGTATTCAGAATCCGAATTCAGGATTTCGTGGTAGGCGCCGTCACGCGGCACCCCGATGCGGTAGTTGTGGCGTGGCACCGGCGTGAAATTCAGCACCACGATCAGGAATTTGTCTTTTACCTTGCGCTGGTAGCTGATGATCGATTGCGAAGCGTCATGGCAGTCAATCCACTCAAAGCCTTCAGGTTCGAAATCATGGCGATAAAATTCTTCCCGTTGGCAGTAAAGCTTGTTCAAGTCAGCCATGAGTTTCATGACGCCTTGATGCTGCGGGTACTGCAATACATACCAATCCATGGCCGCGCTGTGGTTCCATTCCGTGCCTTGCCCGAATTCACCACCCATGAAAAGAATTTTTTTGCCGGGATACGTGAACATATAGGTGTATAACAGGCGCAAGTTGGCAAAGCGTTGCCATTCATCGCCCGGCATTTTGTTTAACAGGGAGTTTTTGCCGTGCACCACCTCATCATGGGACAGGGGCAGCACGAAATTTTCGGTGAAGGCGTACAAGAGACCGAATGTTAACTGGTCATGATGGTAGTGGCGGTGCACCGGGTCCTTGGAAAAATAGGTCAGGGTGTCATGCATCCAGCCCATGTTCCATTTCATGCTGAATCCCAGGCCGCCCAGCCAGGTGGGCCGGGTGACCTGGGGCCAGGCCGTGGATTCTTCCGCGATCATCAGGCAACCGGGGAATTCGCCGTGCACTACGGTGTTCAGCTCGCGTAAAAAATCGATGGCTTCCAGGTTTTCATTGCCGCCGTAGATATTGGGCAGCCAGTCGCCGGCTTGTCGGGAGTAGTCGAGATAGAGGATGGAAGCGACCGCGTCCACGCGCAAACCGTCGATATGCATCTCCTGCAGCCAGAACAACGCGCTGGACAACAGAAAGTTTTTCACTTCGTTGCGCCCGTAATTGTAAATCAGCGTACCCCAGTCGCGGTGCTCGCCCTGCCGCGGATCCGCGTGCTCATAGAGCGGGGTGCCGTCAAATTCCGCCAGCGCATGCGCGTCTTTGGGAAAATGGCCGGGCGCCCAGTCCAGTAATACACCGATGTTATTGCGGTGGCAATAGTCGATAAAGTAACGGAATTCATCCGGTGAACCGAAGCGGCTGGTCGGGGCGAAATAGCCGGTGGTTTGATAGCCCCAGGAACCATCGAACGGATGCTCGGTAATAGGTAATAGTTGCAGGTGGGTGAAACCGAGCGCCTGCACGTGCTTAACGAGGCGATGCGCCAGTTCCTTGTAACTGAGAAAGTTGCCGTTGTCATCACGCTGCCAGGAACCCAGATGCACTTCGTAAATAGATAGAGGCGTGTGCAGCCAGTCGTTGGTTTTGCGGCGTTCGATCCAGTCGTGGTCCTGCCAGTGGTAGAGCGTGTTCCCGGTAACAATGGATGCCGTTTTAGGCCGGCATTCGAAGGCCTGGCCGTAGGGATCCGTTTTTTCAAGCAGGCGGCCGTTTCTGCCGCGGATTTCAAACTTGTACAGTTCGTCCGCGGCCAGACCCGGAATAAACAGCTCCCACACCCCGGTGCCACCGCGGCAGCGCATCGGGTGGCAACGTCCGTCCCAGTGGTTGAAGTTACCGATGACACTGACCCGTTCGGCGTTGGGCGCCCAGGTCGCGAATAAAATGCCGTTCACGCCATCGGCCGCATGGTAGTGTGCGCCCAGAATCCTGTAAGCGTGCCAATGCTTGCCTTCGGAAAACAGATGCAGGTCAAAATCGGATAACTGGGCTAAAAAACTATAGGGATCATGCGTCCGGTGTTCCTTGCCTGCGTCATCGATCCATTGCATCTGATAGGGTGACTTAAGTTGGTTGGCTTCGCCCCGCCATTCAAACAGGTCCGTATTGGGAATACGCTGCAGCGTTGCGTTAATTTCGGGAAGCTGGACTTTTTGGGCCCTGGGGATAAATGCCCGCACAATATCGGTGCTGCCCATGCGGTGTATGCCCAGAATTGAAAACGGATCATGATGCTGGGCGTTGATAATTTTTTGTAATTCCGGATCCAGGTGTTGAACGCCGTCCGGGTTTGACGGATTTGTGGTCACCGGACGAACAGCCGTCGCGGAACGGCTGGCACTGGCCGGAGTGTTGGTGGTGTTGGGTGAATCGTTCATCGGAATTTGAAAATAAACCGTGTTGGCCTATGTTGGTTAATCAATGTTGGTTAATTTAGTTTACGTGACATCTTATTTGTTCTTGTTGTCAATCGCTGTGCAATATATGCTAACACAAAAATATTATTAAATACGGATCCCGATCAATGTTTTAATGCGCTGAAATGCAATAATTAAAACCGGAAGTGGCGTTGATGTGTAGCGTTTCACGATTAATAGACTTCAAATAAATAATTTCGACGTGCATGCATGCGTCCGGAGGAGCAGGGGAATGGCAAGTACACAAACGCGGCGCTTTGTCAGCCGGTTGACGCGAAATACCCTGGCGTTGATCATGGCCGGTGGCCGGGGTTCACGCTTGAAAGACTTGACGCTATGGCGCGCAAAACCGGCGGTGCCGTTTGGTGGGAAATTTCGCATTATCGATTTTGTGTTGTCCAACTGTGTTAATTCCGGGATCCGGCAAATCGGTTTACTCACCCAATACAAGTCGCATTCCCTGATCCGGCATGTGCAACGGGGTTGGAATTTCATGCGCGGTGAGTTTGGGGAGTTTATCGAATTGCTGCCGGCGCAACAAAGGATTCAGGAAAACTGGTACGTTGGAACCGCCGATGCCATTTACCAGAATATTGACATTATCCGCAACCATGAACCCGCCTATGTGCTGATCCTGGCCGGGGATCATATTTATAAAATGGACTATGGTCCTATGATTGCCGCTCACGTGGACCGTAAAGCGGACATCACGGTGGGTTGCATCGAAGTGCCGCTGGAAAAAGCCGCGTCATTCGGCGTAATGAGCGTGAATGCGGAGTGGAAAATTGAACGCTTTGAGGAAAAACCCAAACATCCGCAGCCGGTGCCGCACAATCCCGGCATGGCCCTGGCTTCCATGGGGATCTACGTATTCAGCGCCAATTTTTTGTATGACTTGCTGATCGCGGATGCGGACGATGAAGAATCGTCGCATGATTTCGGCAAGGATATCGTGCCCAAGCTGGTAAATAATTATCAGGCTTATGCCTATCCAGTACGCGATGCGCAACACGAGAGCACGTCATACTGGCGTGATGTGGGCACGGTGGATGCGTTTTGGCAAGCCAACCTGGAACTGATCGGCATCACGCCGGAATTAAACTTATACGATGAAGATTGGCCCATCTGGACTTACCAGGAACAACTGCCGCCCGCCAAGTTTGTGTTCGATGACGAAGACCGGCGCGGCATGGCGGTGGATTCCATGGTGTCGGGCGGCTGTATTATCTCCGGCGCCGTGGTGCGCCATTCCTTGTTGTTTTCCAATGTGCATGTCAATTCCTACTCCATCGTGGAAGACTCGGTGATTTTGCCCAATGTTGAAATCGGCCGGCATTGCAAGATTAAACGCACGATTATCGACAAGGGCTGCCGGATTCCGGATGAAATGCAAATAGGTATGGATCTGGAGAAAGACCGCAAACAGTTTTATGTGTCTCCGGATGGCGTGGTGCTGGTGATTCCGGAAATGCTCGGCCAGGAGTTGCATCATGTCCGCTGATTCCAGACTCAATGTCGTGATTTGCTGGCACATGCACCAGCCCTGTTACTACGACCGGCCGTCCGGCGAATATTGTTTGCCGTGGACTTATTTGCATGCCATCAAGGATTATGTCGACATGGCCGCGCATCTTGAGTCGGAACCCAAGGCGGCGGCGGTGGTGAATTTCGCGCCGATCCTGCTGGAACAAATCGACGATTACGCGCGGCAGGTCAACAGCTATTTCCTGCAAGGTTCGCGCATTACCGACCCGTTGTTATGCGCGCTAGGCAGCGCCGTGCTGCCGGTTGATGCCGTGCAACGTATCAAACTGATACGGGATTGTTTAAAGGCCAACAAGGAGCGGTTGATTAACCGCTATAAAAATTACCAGCGGCTGGCCCGGCTCGCGGAGTGGTTCATCGAACATCCGGACGCAGACCTTTATATCAGTGACCAATTCCTGGTGGATATCGTGGTTTGGTATCACCTGGCCTGGCTGGGTGAAACGGTGCGCCGCACTGACAACCGGGTTGAGGGGCTGATTGAAAAAGGCAGTGGTTATACCTTGCATGAACGCCGGGTGCTCCTGGAAATTATCGGCGACCTGTTGTCAGGTGTGATACCCCGCTTTAAAGCGCTGGCGGAGGCCGGCAAAGTGGAATTGTCCACGTCACCTTATGCGCATCCGATCATCCCCTTGCTCTTGAATTTGCAGAGCGCCAGGGAAGCCGTGCCCAAGGTCAGCTTGCCCTTGCTGGAGTCCTATCCGGGCGGCGAGCAACGGGCGCGCTGGCAAATTGAATATGGGCTTGCGGTGTTCGAACGTTATTTTGGCTTCCGGCCAAAAGGCTGCTGGCCGTCCGAGGGCAGTGTCAGTGACGCCGCATTGAACCTGTTTGAGCAATGCGGATTGCACTGGGTGGCCAGTGGTGAAAATGTGGTTCGCAACAGTTTGCATCATGCTCCTCCCAAGGGTGAACAAGAGCATGACCCCCGGCATTTCCGGGCGTTTTGCCTGGAGGGTCACAAGCTGGCCTGCTTCTTCCGTGATGACGGGCTGTCGGATCTGGTGGGATTTACCTATGCCACCTGGCACGCCGACGACGCGGTTGCCAATATGGTGCATCATCTGGTGAATATTGCCGACAGCATAAATGACAAGGCCAATCAATATGTGGTGTCCATTATTTTGGATGGGGAGAACGCCTGGGAATACTATCCGAAAAACGGCTATTATTTTTTGAATGCGTTGTATAAACAAATCGCCAATCACCCCAAACTCAACCTGACCACGTTTTCCAGTTGCCTGGAGCATCATGTGCCCAAGATACCACTGCCGCATGTCGTGGCGGGCAGCTGGGTGTACGGCACTTTTTCAACCTGGATTGGTGATGCCGACAAGAACCGGGCCTGGGATATGCTGGGTGACGCTAAACGCGCTTTCGATAGAGTTATGGCAGCGCAGCGATTGTCGCATGAGCAACGCCAAGCAGCGGAAATTCAGCTGGCTATTTGTGAAGGTTCTGACTGGTTCTGGTGGTTCGGTGATTATAATCCCGGGGATACGGTGAGTGACTTTGACCGCTTGTTCCGCATGCAGCTCGTTAATCTGTATGAGATGCTGGGTGAAGAGCCGCCGGAATATCTGTCGCATGCGTTTGCGCATGGCAGTGGCGCACCGCAACTGGGTGGCGTAATGCGCCGGGGCTCAGCGCAAGAATAAACCTTTATGACCGCAACCCAACACACCCAGATTCACCGGTAATGACCCAGGCCAGCGAGCAAACGACACGAAAAAAATCCCCATTACATCAGCGCCGGGCCGGCGTTATTTTGCATCCCACCTCATTGCCCGGAAAATATCCGCAAGGGGATCTTGGTCCCGACGCCTACCGGTTTGTTGATTTCCTGAATGAATGCGGTTTAAGCGTGTGGCAGATGTTACCGGTGGGCCCCACACACGAGGACGGTTCGCCTTACATGGGTTTATCGGTTGATGCCGGAAATCCCGGATTCATCAGCCTGGAGTTGCTTTATCAATGGGGCTGGTTGAAGCAGGATCTGTTAAAAGAGTCAGTCAGTGCCGTAAAGAAAAAACGCTGCCTGATTGACGCTTATCAGGGTTTTCTGCGGCGGAATAACCCGCAACAACAACAGGCGTTACAGCAATTCATCGCGGATCAGGCGGGCTGGCTGGAAGATTACGGTCTGTTCCTGGTGTTACGGGAGCATTTTCAGCGCCAGACCTGGAACCAATGGCCGGAGTTCTACCGGCATCGAGATCCGGAGACACTGCGCAGGGCGAGGCAACAGTTCCGTGATCGTATTAATGAAGTCTGTTTCGAGCAATTTGTGTTTTTCCAACAGTGGGCGTTGCTAAAGCAGTATGCCAATGAACGGCAAATTCAAATGGTGGGTGACATGCCGATATTTGTCGCGCATGACAGCGCCGAAGTATGGCAGCATCAGGAGTATTTCGACCTGCAAGCAGATGGGTTACCCAGGACCGTGGCTGGCGTGCCGCCCGACTATTTTTCCAGGACCGGCCAGCGCTGGGGCAATCCGCTGTATCGCTGGGACAGGATGGCCAAAGATCATTTCGAATGGTGGATAGAACGATTTCATGTGGCGTTTACCCTGTATGATGCGGTGCGGGTGGATCATTTTCGCGGCTTTGAAGCGTTTTGGGAAATTAACGCCCGCGAGGAAACCGCCATGAATGGCCGCTGGGTAAAGGCGCCGGGTGAAGCGCTGTTTGCTACCTTGCGGCGGTCGATTGGTGAATTGCCCATCGTCGTGGAAGATCTTGGCACAATCACCCCGGAAGTGCATGCCTTGCGTGAGCAATTCGGCTGGCCAGGCATGAAAATTCTGCAGTTCGCTTTTGACGGCGCGGAAGATAATCCCTATTTACCCCACAACCATATTAAAAATTGCGTGGTGTATACCGGCACCCATGATAATGACACCACCCTGAGCTGGTACGAAGATTTGCCCGCGCATACGCAGGAATACATCATGCAGTACTTGAATCATCCCAGTGAACCCATGCCGTGGGCCTTGGTGGAATGCGCGTTCCGTTCGGTGGCGGACTGGGCCATTGTGCCCATGCAGGATCTTTTATCCCTGGGCAAGGGGCATCGCATGAACACGCCAGGCGTTACCGAAGGCAACTGGCGCTGGCGCTTCCAGTGGGATCAGCTGCCAACGCATCTGGCGGAAAAGGTGCGCGGCATGGTCGTTCAGTTCGAACGTGATGTGCAATGACCGCCACGGCCGCCAAACGCCTTACCACTGCTACAATCAGATCCAGATCATGTAACCCGTTTCAAAGCGGTTGGCCAGCAAGCGGTGCGATGGATACATCCGCAACTGATACAGTTGTTTACCAGGCCGGTTTGGTTTCAGATTAATACTGAACAGGGTTTCGCCCTTTTCATTGGCGCCGACCGCTTCAAAAATGAAATGTTCGTGCGGTTTGAACTCGCCCCGTTTGTTTTCAGTGCCGACGATGCATTCCATGATCACGTCGCCGGGCGACAGGCTCACCAGGTCCGCGGCGATACGGATTGGCAGCGAGTCACCGGAATAGATGCGTTCGGCGGAGTCATCAATGCGCCGCATTTTTACCTTGGGCCAGATTTCGGCAATCTTCTTTTTCCACACCGCCAGCTCCCGCGCGGGTTCACGGTTATTGTCGTTCAGCACTTTTTGATGGTTGCTGGCGCGGGTGTAAAAATGGTTAATGTAATCCTTCACCATGCGCTGGGCGTTAAAGTTGGGAATAATGGTGCGCATGCAGGCTTTGGACATTTGCACCCATTTTTGGGAATAGCCGCGTCCATCCCGGTCGTAATACATGGGAATAACATCGTTCTCGATGATGTCCAGTAAATCCTTGGCTTCTTCCTGATTACGGTAATCAGCATCGAACTCCTTGCCGTGAGGCGCGATCGCCCAGCCGTTGTCGCCCGTATAGCCTTCACCCCACCAGCCATCCAGAACACTGAGGTTTATTACACCGTTGATACCGGCTTTTTCGCCCGAGGTGCCGCTGGCTTCGAGGGGATATTCGGGTGTGTTAATCCAGACATCAACGCCCGAGACCAGCTTGCGGGCCAATGACATGTCATAACCTTCCAGTAACAGGATGCGGCCTTCAAATTCCGGGCGGCGGGAAAATTCGTGAATGACCCGGATCAGGTGTTGCCCCGGCTGATCATGCGGGTGGGCTTTTCCGGCGAAGATCAGGATGACCGGCCGTTTGGCGGTATTAAGAATCCTGGCCAGACGCGCCGGATCGGAAAACAGCAGGGTGGCGCGTTTATAAGTGGCAAAACGCCGGGCAAATCCCAGGGTGAGGATATCGGTTTCGCGGGGTTCGATAAATCGCACCAGGCGTTTCACCTGCGCCTCACTGGAACCGTTTCTCCGCATCTGCCGCACCGCCCGGTGCCAGACGTGCTCCATCATCTCGCCCTTGATGGATTGGCGCAGGCTCCAGTAGCGATGATCGGGAATCTCATCAATACAATGCCAATAGCCGGCATCCGTGAGTTTGTTGCGCCATTCCTTGAACCGCATATCAAACAAATTGACCCACTCCCGCGCGAGGAAGGTGGGGACGTGCACACCGTTGGTGACATAGGAAATCGGGTTTTCGGCATGGGGGACTTGCGGCCATATGTAGCCTTCCATTTTGGAAGCGACATCGCCATGAATGCGGCTTACACCGTTTTGAAACCGCGAGCCGCGCATGGCCAGCGCCGTCATGTTAAACGCGCCCTGGTAACCCGGGCTTACTCCCAGCGAAAGGAATTCATCGCGGCTGATTCCCAAGTGTTTTTCATAGTTATCCA
>DATCIR010000353.1:0-4733 GCA_036507695.1 Gammaproteobacteria bacterium | reverse complement strand
TGGCGGCACGACCACAACACAAATTTGCACCGCGGATTATTCCATCGGTGGTAACGCAAAATTCGTGGGCCGGACCGAATTACTTTTTTCCAATCCATTTGAGGAAGAGCCGAGCAAAAATTTTCGCTTAAGTGCATTTATCGATTTTGCCCGGGTGTACACCAATATGGACAACATTTCGGTTATTGAGGATGACCGGTTACGGGCGTCCTACGGTATCGGCGCTATCTGGATCACGCCGGTCGGGGCATTGCATTTTAGCTTTGCCCAACCGCTGATTTCCTACGAGGCTGACGACACCGAAACATTTGGTTTTAATATCGGCGCGCCATTTTAGTTTTGCCGTTTTGCCACCGGCGCAATCCCGGATCAATGCGATGAGTCTTGATAATGAGGCGCAAGTCTGGCGAAAATATGAACAATTCGTGTTTTCTTGAACTCAACTGTGCGCCTGATCCACTGACCGGCCTGGCGGCAACTACGGACACTGGATTTTGGATAAATCTGCCAAGTCCCGGCTGAAACTACGGATTCCACGATGAGATTGAGGTATTATGCGTTTTCGGGGCATTATTGCCGGAACTTACAGCAGTTTAGAGATAATTCTGATAGTTGGGTGGGTATAATTTGATTGCTAGGAGTTGCTATTTGACCATGATGACAACAGTTTCAAAAATGCGCTTGTATGCCAGTGTCGTTGGATTATTGGTGCTGGGTTCTCCGCTTGGTGCTCAGGCAGAAACAAAAATCGGCTTCGTCAATGCCGCGCGCGTGCTGGAAGAAGCGCCGCAGGCCGATTCGGCAAGACAACAGTTGGAAAAAGAGTTCGCCCCGCGCGACAAGGAAATCGTGGCGATGCAAAATGATTTAAAAAAACTCGAAGAAAAACTGGCCCGTGACGGCGCCGTCATGAGTGAGAGTGAGCAGCGCAAAATAGAGCGGGATGTGCTGGCGTTCCAACGCGATATCAAACGCAAAAAAGAGGAATTTCGCGAGGACTTGAACATTCGGCGCAACGAGGCGTTTGAACGTTTAAGAAAGCGCGTGTTTGAAGTCATTGTGAAGATCGCGGAAGACAAGAAATTTGATCTTATCGTCAGTGACGGTGTTGTGTTTGCCAGTAAGCGCATTGATATTACCAGTGACGTAGTGGAAATACTGAAATCGGAAATGTCCGCACCGAAGAAATAACCGGCTAATTGGAAACAACCTGAAGATAAGCAAGACGATCACTCCGTGCATAAACTAGGGGATTTGGCGCAATATATTGGTGCGGAACTCATTGGTGATGCAAACTGTACGATAGAACGGGTTGCCACCCTGGGTAATGCCCGATCCGGCGACATTACGTTTATTACCAACGCGCGTTTTAAAAATCTGCTGCCGGTCACCAATGCCTCGGCTGTCATTATTTCGGATCAATACCGGTCATTATTAAAAACCAACGGCATTGTGGTCAGCGATCCGTATGTCGCCTACGCCAAAATAGCCACGCTCTTGCATGCTTCAGTTACCAGCCGGCAAGGTATTCATGCTTCCAGCAGCGTCGGCTCGGGGTGCAAGATCGCAACGACCGCCTGGGTCGGACCGAATTGTGTTATTGACAGCGGGGTTACCCTTGGCGAACACACCTATATCGGCCCCGGTACAGTAATAGAAAAAGACGCCGCCATTGGCGATGCATGTTATGTTGTCGCTAATGTCACGATCTGTCATGGCGTTGTCATGGGAGACCGCGTTATTTTACATCCGGGAGTGGTTGTGGGTAGCGATGGTTTTGGATTGGCGAATGAGAATGGCGAGTGGGTAAAGATTCCGCAAGTTGGAACGGTGCGCATTGGGAACGACGTTGAAATCGGGGCTAACACAACCATCGACCGGGGCACCATTGACGACACCGTGATCGGTGACGGCGTCAAAATAGATAACCTGGTTCAGGTCGCGCACAACGTGCAGATTGGCGCGCATACCGCGATCGCCGGGTGCGCCGGCATCGCGGGTAGCGCGAAGATCGGCAGCTATTGCCAGTTGGGAGGGGGCGTGGGTGTCGTCGGTCATCTGGAAATCGCCGACCATGTTCAGGTCACCGGCATGTCAAAAGTAAGCAGTTCAATTACGGAGCCCGGCGTTTATGCATCCGGGACGCCGCTGCAGCCGTTTCAGAAGTGGCAACGCAATGCTGTGCGCGTCAAACAACTGGATGATATGGCGCGCAGGCTGAAAGCTCTGGAAGAAAAAATCAATCAACTGAAGAAGCAGGACTAATGGAAAAATCAGAAGATACATTGGACATATACCAGGTACTGGAACATCTGCCACATCGCTATCCTTTTTTGCTGATCGACAAGGTTATCGAATGCAAACTGGGTAAGGCATTAACCGCCATTAAGAATGTCACGTATAACGAACCCTATTTTGCCGGACATTTTCCCCAAAAGCCGGTTATGCCTGGCGTATTGATCCTGGAAGCGCTGGCTCAGGCGACCGGTATCCTGGCATTTCGCACCAGCAATTCCCGTCCTAACGAAGATTCCTTGTATTACCTGGTTGGCGTGGATGAAGCCCGTTTCAAGCAGATTGTCAAACCGGGTGATCAACTGATGCTGAAAGTAGAAGTCATCAAGGCGAAAAGAGGCGTGTGGAAATTCAACGGTGAAGCCAGCGTCGATGGCAACGTGGTTGCAACGGCGGTGTTGATGTGCGCCGAACGGCCGGCCTAGGAATATAAAATCGTCCTTAAACGCAAAGACGCGAAGGCGCCCAGTTATTGTGAATGAACAGGCGATTGCCTTGTGGATTCCGGTGACTACAGTCCGCGATGGCATCAGCGCTGACAGCAGTGCAAATGTTTTAATCCATCGAACCTTGAGTTATCCAGAGTAAACTATTTAAAGTATTAAGAGACCTTGCTAACTTGATCCATCCGACTGCCATTATCGATAAATCAGCCAGCATAGATGACGGCGTCAGTGTCGGTCCTTATTCCATCATCGGCGCCGATGTGCGCATAACGGGCGGCTCCACCATCGGCCCTCATGTTGTTATCAACGGTCCCACGGTTATCGGGAAAAACAACCGCATCTTCCAGTTTGCTTCCATTGGCGAGGCGCCGCAAGATAAAAAGTATGCCGGCGAACCTACCCGTTTGGAAATCGGCGACAACAATGTCATTCGGGAATATTGCACCATCAGCCGTGGCACGATTCAGGATCAAGGTGTCACCCGGGTTGGCAGCAATAATTGGATCATGGCCTACGTGCACATCGCGCATGATTGCCGGATCGGCAACGACACGATATTCGCCAACTCCGCAACCTTGGCCGGGCATGTGACTATCGAAGATTACGCGATACTCGGCGGCTTCACCCTGGTGCACCAATTCTGCAAAATAGGGGCGCATTGTTTCACGGGTATGAACAGTGTTATTTCGCAGGATGTTCCGCCCTATTTAATGATTGCCGGGCATATGGCAAAACCTTATGGCATCAATATTGAAGGGCTGAAACGCCGCGGCTTTAGCGGTGAAACGGTCAGCGCGT
Organism: Gammaproteobacteria bacterium; assembly: GCA_036507695.1. GTDB lineage: Bacteria > Pseudomonadota > Gammaproteobacteria > SZUA-152 > SZUA-152 > JAKEGK01. The sequence continues at coordinate 1,194 of DATCIR010000353.1, read as the reverse complement.
TAAAAAAAGCCTATAAAATTCTTTATCGATCCGGTAATTCACTGGAACAGGCCATTGCCGCATTACAGGAGTTAGGTAAGGGGCATAAGGATGTCGCTTATCTTGCCGAATTCATCAAGGCCTCAACGCGCGGTATATTACGTTAGGTGGCAAAAAGCTTGCGCGTCCATTCCTATCCGGTGATAACCAGAAATCTGGCGTATCATGCGTCGGTCCAGCAATTTTTATCTAACCTCGTTTTTGTCAAATCGGTAATCGGTTTCACCCGTAAAACGCAAACAACGCTTCGGCAGAGTGGCCGATAAATGCGTATTGGTATCGTGGCGGGGGAAACTTCGGGGGATTTGCTGGGTTCCGGTTTAATTACGGAACTGAGAAAGCTGCGGCCGGGCCTGACGTTTGAGGGTATCGCGGGTCCGCGCATGATCGAAGCCGGCGCCACGTCGTTGTATCCCATGGAACGGTTGTCGGTTATGGGTCTTATCGAAGTCCTGGGGCGTTATGCCGAGCTGCATAAAATGCGGAAAGACCTGATCCGGCATTTTTGTGACAACAAGTTTGATGCGTTTATCGGCGTTGATGCGCCGGATTTTAATCTGGGTGTGGCGGCGCAATTGCACAAGGCAGGCATTAAAACCATTCAGTATGTCAGCCTGCAGGTGTGGGCCTGGCGGCAGTACCGGGTAAAAAAAATCGCGCGCTCAATCGATTTGATGCTAGCGCTGCTGCCTTTTGAGGCCCGTTTTTACCAGGAGCATCGGGTGCCGGTGAAATTTGTCGGGCATCCCCTCGCGGATATGATTCCGATGGAGAATGACAAGGCCGCCGCGCGTCATTTGCTGAAATTGCCGGAAGGCAAAAAGTATCTGGCCATTCTGCCGGGGAGCCGCAGCAACGAAGTGCAATATCTTGGCAGCCGGTTTTTGCAAATCGCCTCCTGGTGTTATCAGCAAATGAATGACCTGCATTTCATAACACCGTTGCCAAGCCCGGAGCGGCGCAAGCAGTTTGAGCAATGCATAGCGCAGCACCCCGAGCCATTGCCGATTACCCTGGTGGATGGTATGTCACGGGAAGTGGTGTCAGCGGCGGATGCGGTGTTACTGGCGTCCGGCACCGCGGCCTTGGAGACCATGCTGCTGAAAAGGCCGATGGTGGTCGCCTATCGCATGGCGCCACTGACGTATTGGATGG
>DATCIR010000352.1:0-4860 GCA_036507695.1 Gammaproteobacteria bacterium | reverse complement strand
TACAGGCCGGGGACGTTGTCAAAAGCATCAAGCCCAGCACCTGTATCCACCGTGGTGACACGGGCTTTGCCGGCATAAACACCACCGCCGATACCCATGTCCCAGCCGCCAAAGCTCGGCAGCCAGGCGGCGCGGAAATATTGCGCCAGATTGCCTGACGCATCCATTTCGCTATACCCCGCTTCCGGGCTGTCGGGAATAAACAGTGTCGCATTGACGAACCAATGGGTGTCAGCGGCATGAAACGCCAGACCGGTGGCCGCATCCGCCAACTCCAGCTCGGGGTTATTGCCCAGCGTCGGTTTTGAGGAACGTTCGAACGGGCGATGGTTGCGCACGGCGCCGGTGTTCATGAGTTCAAAGCCATAGGCCGCGCCCAGGCCGTCGGTCGTGAACAAGGTCATGCCCGCGCGGGCCGGACCCATTTCCGTCGTCATGCTGATTTTCGCGCTCAACAAGGGACCGCCCCATTCCACGATGCCGCCAATGCCATCGGCCATCCGGCCGCCTAACAGAATGGCCGCCTCTTCCGGCACTTCCCAGACCCCTCTCGGGTCATTGGTATCGGTTTTGAGGTCCGTGTATTTGGAACGCATAAAGAAGCTGGCGTTGAGATTGGGCGGGATACTTAAGTTTTCGCCATCCAAGGTCGATTGGCTCGTCTGGGAAAGACCGCTGGCCTTGAACGAACGGCCGAACGCGTTAAGTTTCGGGAAGTGTTGAAAATGACAACCCGAACATTCCATTTGCATCTGCCGCGCGAATGCGGGAACCGCGGATGCTTCGTTGCTGGGTAACAAGAATGTGGCGAGAATGGAAATGCAGAAAATGATGGCAGGATTGCTTATACGTCTTCGTTGCAAAAACATACTTTCACTCCTTTGTTGTTATGGTACTTGTTATCGTACTTAGTTATTATCGTACTTTGTATTTTCTCCCAAGCCCCCCCGATCAAGTGCGCCGGAATAAGCGGGAGCGCGCTTATTCTAGCTATCGGTAAATCGTTTGGGCAAGCACTATCACCTGCATCGTCGGATTGGATCGGCGAAATCCATATTAATGGAGAGCTGCATGGTTTTGAATTCGCGTAATTCTGTGCTTTGGTATTTGCGCCGTTGCTGTCCGGCGTGTAGGAAAAACGGAAGCGCGTTAATTATCGATTGCGCGATAGCATGGGTAAGGGTGCAAGCGCCTATTAAATGATAATCATATAATCACGCAATATGCGCCGTGACTGCCGGGCGGCCGAATCTCCAGGTACTTTACCGCGCGTTATACAGTGAGAATCTTGCTGGTAGGATATTCATTGCCGCCGGACCGTATGTTTCTGAATGGTGTGCTGGCGCTGGCGTTCAGTCAATCGAGTAATTTACTCAAGTATTGTAAATCGTATCAACCCTTGTTAGCTTGATTGCCGCAGGTAACTAGGCTCAGCTATTGCGGAGGGAATGTATGCGGCAAATCTATGTACACTTTAACAAAGCGGCCGCCGGTTCCCGGCAATGCGGCGTGGTGGCGGTTAGCAGCCGAATAGCGAATTTTCTGAGTAGTTTATTGCAGCCATGAGCATCAGGCTCGATAGGAATTTTTTCCAGCGTTTGCTCGTTAGGTTTTTTGTCGGCATTTACCTGGCTTGCCTCGGTGGTTGTGCGTCAACCCCGGCGCCGCTGGCTCCCGAACACCGCCTGCAATTGGGTCGTATTGGATTGCTAGCGCTGCCTTCAACTCCCAGCATTGAGTTTCACACCTTTGCCAAAGGCTGGGCGGCCGGGGCCGCAAAGGGCGGGGCGCTTGGCGTGGCGCAAGGACTGGTGCATTCCATGACCGAAGCGATTCAACACCAGCCAACCGGCGTGTACGCCGAACCAACGATCCTGATTACTACGTTAGTGCTGACTACGGTGAGTAGCGTGATTTATGGTGTGGTGGGTGGCCTGGAGTCCGTGCCGGTCAAGACTGCCCGGCAGATTGAACAAGAACTAAATGCGGCGCTTGGCAATGTTAATCTGGCAAAGGATCTGGTCAAGGCAATTCACGCTGCCGCGGCGCGGCCTGATCTGGTCCGCTATGATGTCAGTCAATTGAATGAGTCGCCATCCGGCACTGCTCCCACGTTTATTGAATTAGGCAAACAAGGCATCGATACCGTGGTGGAAGTGCAATTCACGGAAGCGGGCTTCCGGGGCGGCAGCGGCGGTCAACCGAAAGTGAGTTTTTACATGAACGCGCGAATACGGCTGGTGGCCACGCCAAATGGCGCGGAGATTTATACGCGTGATTTTCAATACCTTGGCCGCGAACGGCCTTTTGTGGAATGGTTTTCCGATGGCTCCAGGGAACTGTTATCCGGTTTCAAGCAAGCCATGGTTACCTTAGCCGATCGCATCGTTGACGAGTTGTTTTTGGTGACCGAGTTTCCGTTTGACTCGGGTCTTTGGGCCTTGCCGGGTCAGCCGGAATTCGGGAGCTGCTGGTTGCGTCCCATTTACCCGGAACTTAATTATAGCTCGCTCTGGGATGCGCTACGAACCAACACACCCGGTACACAGATTCGTTACACAAACGTAGATTCTCTGCAGCCGTTATTGCAGTGGGAGAGTTTTCCGCGCTCGCGCGACCGGAAACCGGAGAACATGCCGTTGCTGAACCAGATTAGCGATGTCAGTTACGATGTAAAGATTTGGGAGGCAAGCAGTGATTATCCCGAGCGTCTGGTTCACGACATCCGGGGGCTTGATGCGCCGCAATTGCGCTTTGATTTACCGCTCAAACCGTCGGCCAAATATTTCTGGACTTTTCGGGCGCGCTACAAACTGGCCGGTGAGGTTCAGCTTACGCGGTGGGCGTTTTCGTATATTCCTTCCAATGCGCCCGCCGATTATCCGCAACGGCCAGCGGGCGGGGCCTGCAATTTGGATGCGATACCCAGCACGAATTACTATCGATTCGTAACGCCTTAAACACTGCTATATTTTTATATCCAGTGGAAATTGAAAGCAGGCGCCGGATTTATCGCACAATTGAACGCGGCTTGTATATTCCACCGGATCTTTTTTGCCGGTATACTGATGGCTGGGAATTTTTGGTGAGCAGGTCTACTCATGCCAGGATATGTGGTTACCAGGAGTATGTGGTCACCGGTATTAACTATGGATACTCGCCATAGCAATAATAGTTGTTACTACTATTGTCAAATAAAATAAATGCAGCATTGGTTATTCAACCTGACGGTGGCCAGCGAATAAGTGGCATCGGGAACAATACGCGATCAAACAGGAGGGTTTTAACGTGCCAACATCGGAAAAGTGTCCTATCGAGAACATGCGAACGATTGTCGTGGCTTCCGACGGATCTGAATACAGCGAAGGCGCTATTCGTGAAGCGATCCAATGGTCCAAGCAGTGCGGCAGTACACTGTACGCGGTCTGCACGGCACAAGTGACTCTCGGTCAGCTTCAGTACGCGCCTGACGTGGTTTCAGAAATCGGCAAGGCGGCCCGTCAGGCCTGTGAGGCGGTTAAATCACGCGCGCACGCCGAGGGTGTCAAGTGCGAAATGGTGGTACGTGAGGGTGAGGAACCCTACGAGCATATTGTCAGCGAAGCCGAGAGATTGAAAGCGGATGTGATTATTATCGGCCGCCGGGGACGCCGGGGGCTGATGAAATTGTTAATGGGCAGTGTTACGCACTTGGTTATTGGCCATGCGCCGTGTAACGTGTTTGTGGTGCCACGGTCGGGGAAACTGACTGCCAAACGTTTATTCATCGCCACCGATGGTTCCGAAAACAGTAAAAAAGCCGCAAAACAAGCGATCTGTCTTGCTAAACATACCCAGGGTTCGCTTATTGCCTGCAGCGTCGTTCACGGCAGTATCGATGAGGCCACGGCAAACGATAACGTCAACACGATTAGAGCCATGGCGAGTGCCGAAGGCGTCGCTGTGGAAACAATCGTTGGTAGTGGCACCATCTACCAGGAAATTCTTGACAAGGCGAATGGATACAATGCGGATATGATTGTTGTGGGCGCGCGCGGACGCACCGGTGGTTTAACGAAACTGTTGATGGGCTCAATCGCGGAACGTGTGGTTGGCATGAGTGACAGGGCCGTAATGGTTGTCAGGTAGTTGTCAAATAGTTGTCCGGGATTGCTGCCTGCCAAAGCAAACCAGCGTGAAATAACACCGCTTTGAATTTTGTATCCAGCCCTGAAGTAGGCGGGGTTCCTTCCCGGCACCGCTGACACCACCAAACTTTCGGTGCATTCGGTCTGGTAGCGGAACTTCCGGGATGGATAAAATGGATAAAAACAGTGTACTTAAAAACGGGCATTTAAACACAAGTATTTAAACACAGGTATTTAAACATAGGTATTTAAACATAGGTATTTAAACACAGGGCACTGCCGCCGCAATACGGGGTAGAGGTCGCTCATTGCGCCAGGGGATGCAGGGGTTCACCGCGGAGTTGTTATTTAGATTAACTTATTGATTTGAATTGTAAACTATTTTGCATCACTGAGCTTTCTTTCATTCACGAATTTTCTGTTTATACCTAGTCAACGTCACACCGGCCTGGTGTCTTAACATTAACCGAAACTATAAAGCTTCAGTTCCGTTGGACGATGCAGTCTGAATGGCAATTCCGGTTGCGCCAATAAAAAGAAAATGTTGTCCATTTTATGGCGTTATACTGGTTGAAGCCAGTGCTTGCTGTTAATGCGCGGTGTAGGGCCGTCTTTGCGATGTATTATAACGATATCAATGTATGTTACAGCTTCCGCTGACCTTATTCGTTGTCCTTACCGCCGTCCTGGTTACCGCCTTTATTGTGGCGGGTATGTATATCCTCCGGCAACA
>DATCIR010000351.1:0-6077 GCA_036507695.1 Gammaproteobacteria bacterium | reverse complement strand
TCAGCGGTCCTACCAGATTCTGACCGAAGAAATCGGCTACGCGCCGGAAGACATTATTTTCGATCCCAATATATTCGCGGTTGCCACGGGTATCGAGGAACATAACAACTACGCGGTGGACTTCATCGAGGCGACGCGCATTATTAAACAGACCTTGCCCCACGCCAAGATATCGGGCGGGGTATCCAACGTGTCGTTTTCGTTTCGCGGCAACGACCCGGTACGTGAAGCCATCCACGCCGTGTTTTTATACCACGCCATCAAGGCCGGCATGGATATGGGCATCGTCAACGCCGGACAGCTCGCGGTGTATGAAGAAATTCCCGCGGAATTGCGCGAGCGGGTGGAGGACGTCATCCTCAATCGCCGCGATGACGCCACCGACCGCTTGCTCACGATTGCCGACCAGTACAAGAGCGGCGGCGGCGTGCAGGCCAAGGAAAAAGACCTGGCCTGGCGCGATGAGCCCGTCGCCCGGCGATTGGCGCATGCACTGGTCAAGGGCATCGATCAATATGTCGTTGAAGACACCGAAGAAGCGCGTTTGCAGTTTGCCCGCCCCATCCAGGTGATTGAAGGACCGTTAATGGACGGCATGAACACCGTGGGTGATTTGTTCGGTGAAGGCAAAATGTTTTTACCGCAAGTGGTGAAAAGCGCCCGTGTCATGAAAAAAGCGGTCGCGCATTTAATACCCTATATCGAAGCGGAAAAATCCGGCGGCGCACGCAACAACGGCAAAATCATCATGGCCACGGTCAAGGGTGACGTGCACGATATCGGCAAAAATATCGTGGGCGTGGTGCTGCAATGCAATAACTTTGAAGTGATCGACCTGGGCGTCATGGTGCCGGCGCACAAGATTCTGGAAACGGCGCAACAGGAAAAGGCGGATATTATCGGCCTGTCGGGATTGATCACCCCGTCGCTGGAAGAAATGGCCCACGTCGCCAAGGAAATGCAGCGCCTGGGATTCACCATTCCACTGTTAATCGGCGGCGCCACCACGTCGCGCGCGCATACGGCGGTGAAGATTGAGCCGAACTACGCGCATCCGGTGGTCTGGGTAAAGGACGCCTCACGGGCCGTGGGTGTGGCGCAAAACCTGGTCAGCGAAGGACTCAAAGACAGCTTTGTCAAAAGTATCAAACAGGAATATGTGGGATTGCGGGAGCAACACGCCAACCGCCGCGTCAAGACCAACTGGCTGAGTTACAAAAAAGCCTGCGAGAAAAAATTTGCATTTGATTGGGAACATTATGTTCCACCCATCCCCAACAAATATGGCGTGCATGTTTTTGATAGCTATCCCTTGCAGGGCATACGTCACTATATTGACTGGACGCCGTTTTTTCATACCTGGGAAATCAAGGGCAGCTATCCCAAGGTGCTCAACGATCCGGTCAAAGGCAAGGAAGCGCAAAAGCTATTTAACGACGCGCAAGCCATGCTGGATACCGTTATTGAAGAAAAGTGGCTGACCGCGCGCGCGGTGATCGGCCTGTTCCCGGCGAACAGCGTGGGTGATGATGATATCGAAGTGTATACTGACGAAAGCCGTAAGCACGTCAGAATGACCTTGCATCATTTGCGGCAACAGCAGCAAAAGGCGGATAATAAGCCCAACTATTGCCTGGCGGATTTTGTCGCGCCCAAGTCAAGCGGCTTGAATGATGCGATCGGCGCCTTCGCCGTGACCGCGGGAATCGGCATTGAAGAACATGTGAAACGCTTCGAAGCGCAACATGATGATTACAACGCCATTATGCTCAAGGCGCTGGCCGACCGCCTGGCGGAAGCCTTTGCCGAACTAATGCATGAAAAAGTGCGCAAGGAATACTGGGCTTATGCGGCCAGCGAAGCGCTGGCGAACGATGCGTTGATCCGGGAAGAATACCGCGGCATCCGCCCGGCGCCGGGATATCCCGCCTGCCCGGACCATACCGAAAAGGCCTTGTTGTGGAAGTTGCTGGATGTGGAAAACAAAACCGGTATTATACTGACCGACAGTTTCGCCATGTATCCCGCGTCTTCCGTCTCCGGTTTTTATTTTGCCCATCCCGAAGCGCGCTATTTCGCGGTCGGCAAGATCAACAAGGACCAGGTGGAAGCCTACGCGCAGCGCAAGGGTATGAGCGTGGAAGAAGTGGAACGCTGGCTGGCGCCTATTTTGGGTTACTAGGAGTCCGGTAGGCTCCTGGCTATCTTTGTTGGTGAGGTTGTTGGTTGAAAATGCCGGCATTTGAAATGCGGCTATTAGCACGTTTAATTTGGTTTATTGATTGGTAAGCAACGATGCACAGTACAACAGAAGATTTACGTATCAAATCCATCAAAGAGGTGATCACACCCGAAGCGCTGCACGACGAGTGTCCGATTACGGATAGCGCCGCGGTCACGGTTTCGGCAACACGCGCGGAAATCCACCGGATATTGCACGGGGACGACGACCGGTTGCTGGTGGTGGTGGGTCCCTGTTCCATTCATGATCCGGTAGCTGCTTTGGACTACGCGCGGCATATCAAACAGGCCAGGGCGCAGTGGGGAAGGGATCTCCTGATTGTGATGCGGGTTTATTTTGAAAAACCCCGCACCACGGTCGGTTGGAAAGGCTTGATCAATGATCCCAACCTGGACGACAGTTATGAAATCAACAAAGGCCTGCGCCTGGCGCGCCAGTTGTTAATCGATGTCAACGACCTGGGCGTGCCGGCGGGTACGGAGTTCCTCGACTTGATTACCCCGCAGTATGTGGCTGACTTGGTCAGCTGGGGCGCGATCGGGGCGCGCACCACCGAAAGCCAGGTGCACCGGGAACTGGCCTCCGGCCTGTCCTGTCCGGTGGGATTCAAAAATGGCACCGATGGCACGCTGAACATCGCCATCGATGCGGTGCGCGCGGCCATGCGGCCCCACTGTTTCCTGTCCATGACCAAGGCGGGGCATTCCGCCATTTTTAATACCGCGGGCAACGACGACTGCCACATTATTTTACGCGGCGGCAGGGATCCCAATTACGACGCGGCCAGCGTGAAAGAGGCGACGGACGCGCTGTTGAAAGCGGAAGTCAATCCCCGGCTGATGATTGATTTTAGTCACGCTAACAGCCAGAAAGTCTATCAACGCCAAATCGGTGTTGCCGGGGATGTCGCGCAACAAATCGCGGCTGGCAACGCCAATATCATGGGCGCCATGATCGAAAGTCACTTAATAGAAGGCCGCCAGGACGTGGCGGCCGGTCAGACCTTGACCTATGGTCAAAGCATTACGGATGCCTGCATCAGCTGGGATCAAACCACGCCGTTGTTGGCTATGCTGGCGGATGCCGTGCGACAACGGCGCAAGAAGTAGCAGTTTATCGTTTGAAGGTGTTGGAACCGGCTAAGCGGACGGGTTTCTAACACACAACTGCGTTTAATACGGGATACTTATGGAATATGGCATCTGGACAAAGATTGGTTTGGCGGCAATCGCCCTGGTATTGTTGTTCTTCGTTGCGCCGGGATTAAAAGGCGCCTTACAACAAAGCCAACAAGCGGAAAAGGACTGGAAAGGGGTGCTGATTCCCGTGGCGATTGTGGTGCTGTTTGTGATTCTGCTGATCGCGGCGGTGCGTTAGTGGAGATAAAAAAACGCTAACTGCATTTTCGTTTCAGGTCTTTCACCCGCTGCATCAAGTTGCCCGCGTCCCACGGCCGGTAGAGTTTGTTGGAGTCAAATTTCTCTATTTGTTCTTCGGAATAGCCTAGCAATATACCTAGCCGCTTAAATACGCGCTTGTTGTTTATCGGGATGAGATTTTCGCGGCGTTTTTGCGCGATGGGCGGGTCGTCTAGCAATATCTCAGCGCCGTCATCGATCGTGCCCGCGAACGTGATTTCGTCCGTCTCGATTTGCGGTGTTACAGGTTCGGCATCCTTGGCTTTGGCGGCCGCAGCGCTGACGGAGGACATATTGATTTTAAAACCGGTGAATTGGTACTGGGTAACGATGGTTTTTGCCGGGGCGACATCGGAGAAGAAACGTAACCATATTTCATACCATATGACGGTGCGAGAGTTGTATTGTTTGTCGGATTTTTTACTTTCGATGATGGAAGACTGGATGCTGTGGTCCAGCAGGAGTGATTGGATTGCCTTGGCCTGCGCATGATCCGGCGATCGATAAATCGGCGTCATTGTTATCCCCTCGTGACTACTCGCTTTACAACTTCGCGCTTTACTACTTCGCGCTTTACTACTTCACAGTGGTCGGTGTAATCAGCACTGCAACTCATCCACTAAGAATTTTGGCACGTCCTGGACACAGTATTGGGAGATAATCGAACTACTTCATATTACAGAAAGAGTGTAGTGTGTGTTTTCGATGCGTCAAGCAGTGTGCTGCAATTTACTGGAAAAAACCCTCTTACTCCGCAAAGCTAAACTAAAGCAAAATTAAAAGGTGGTTATGAATACAGGATGATTGTAATCAGTTTGCGCTTATACCACAATCATACTGATTATCGGATTTTACAAAATTGATACTTAAAACATCGCCCTCAAATATCCGATATCCCTATCGAGAAGTTTTATCGCGCATAAACAAATACAATTCGGGTAACAACACCATTGACGTATCCAATAAAAATACAGAGTGCAGTTCAGTAAAACCATGACCCGTCAGGAACGCATTAAACTCCATCTGATCGAAAATGATAAACGGCTAAAACCCGTTATCGATAGCTGCCAATTTCCCCGTTCCAGAAAGACAACGGATCTTTACCTGGCGCTGGTGGCGTCCATTGTTTCGCAACAACTCTCTATCAAGGCCGCCGACACAATCTATAACCGTTTTCTGGATATGTTCGATGACCGTTATCCCGACCCGGAACGAGTCACCCGGACACGCCTGCCGCAGTTACAAAAGGCGGGATTGTCCCGGCAAAAGGCGGGTTACATCAAGAACCTTGCCGGATTTGCGTTGCAGGGTGATGGCCTGGACTATTATCAACTTCAAAAACGCCCGGATGACGCGCTGATTGATCACTTGACGCAAATAAAAGGTGTTGGCCGCTGGACGGTGGAGATGCTGCTGATGTTTGCGCTGGACCGAAAGGATGTCTTTTCCGCTGGCGACCTGGGGATTCAACAGGCCATGAAACAACTTTACCAATTGGAAGACAGTGGCCGGGAACTGAAACTGCGTATGGTGGCGATTGCCGAGAACTGGCGGCCGTACCGCACGATCGTCTGCAAGTACTTGTGGCAGTGGAAGTCGATCGGCCAAACCGCTTAGGCGGTTTTATTCTTAATCTACGGTGTGCCGGTGGTTAAATACGGCGGGGCCGGTATCAGCCCCGCAACTTGTTACAACGCAGGTGTTAAAACATGGGTGTTAATGAGTGTTTTATCAGGCGTCCGCTTTTTCACCTTCGATCAGCTTGCTTGGCTCGGCCTGAATGGCGATGGTGCGCGGCTTCATGGCTTCCGGAATTTCGCGTGCCAGGTCAATGTGCAGCAGCCCGTTTTCCAGTTTTGCATGGCTTACTTTAACGTGATCGGCCAGTTGAAAACGGCGCTCGAAGTTACGCTCCGCGATGCCGTGGTATAAATAATTCTTTTTGTCATTCTTGTTTTTCACACCGCTGACCGTCAGGGTGTTTTCCTTGGTTTCCACGTTAAGTTCGGATTGCTCAAAACCCGCTACCGCCATGGAAATCCGATAGGCGTCGTCGCCGGTGCGTTCAATATTGTAAGGCGGGTAGCTGTTGCCGCCCTGGTCGATGCGGCGGGCCGAATCCAGTAGTGAAACCAAGTGGTCGAAACCGATGGAAGAACGGTATAAGGGCGAAAAGTCAAAATTAACCATAGTCATATTCTCCTGTTAAGCAATATGAAGTTGCGGCTTATTGGGCAATCAAGCCATGATAGTGATTTACCGGGTGTAATCCTCAGCGTGAGCAATTACAGGACTATACATAGGGCTGGCCGCGGAATTTTCAAGACACGGCACTGGCTCGATAACGTATTGATTTTCTTAAATGAGCAACCTATAACGAACAATATGCGTAACTACTCACCCGTGGGCGGTGCCGG
>DATCIR010000350.1:0-7907 GCA_036507695.1 Gammaproteobacteria bacterium | reverse complement strand
CACCGTGGATGACGTGTGGCCGGAAAACGCGCGCTGGGTTGAAATAGCCTATAAACTGGCGGCCAACGAGTTTCGCGGTGTGCAGAGCGCGCAGCTCATTGTCAATTATATTGAACCTGTTTCAATTGCCAGGCCGGTGACTTCCTGAATCTTTGTTTCTTGTTCCCCCGTTGCCGCGTAGCGGGCTGGCGGGATACCCGCGGCTTGTTGTATTATTTGCACCTTTGCGCAACCGCCATTGCGCCATTTCAATTGGATATCATTAAAATCCGTATGATAGAAACAGGAACCATCAACACGCGCATCAAGGACCTTCAGGACCGAACTGAAGCCTTGAGGGGGTATCTTTGACTATGACGCCAAGCAGGAACGCCTGGTGGAAGTCACCCGGGAATTGGAACAACCCAACGTCTGGAATAATCCGGAACGCGCCCAGGCGCTAGGCAGGGAACGGTCCCAGCTCGAAGACGTGGTCGAAGTCATCAGTGAGCTGAGTGATGGCCTGAAAGAAGCGGATGAATTGTTCGAACTGGCGATTGAAGAGCAGGACCACGAGACCGTAACTGCCGTCACCGCCGACCTGGATAAGCTGGAACACACGCTGGAACAGCTGGAATTTCGCCGCATGTTCGCCGGGGAGATGGATGCCAATAACGCCTTTCTCGATATTCAGTCGGGTTCCGGCGGCACCGAAGCGCAGGACTGGGCGGAGATGTTGTTGCGCATGTACCTGCGCTGGGGCGAAAAACGCGGTTTCACCACCGAGTTGATGGAAGTGTCCGCGGGCGAGGTGGCGGGCATCAAAAGCGCCACCATCCGGTTCGAGGGCGAATACGCGTATGGCTGGCTGCGCACCGAAACCGGCGTGCACCGGCTGGTGCGCAAGTCGCCGTTTGATTCCGGCAATCGCCGTCATACGTCCTTTGCTTCCGTGTTCGTATCACCTGAAATCGACGACGATATCGAAATCGACATCAATCCGGCCGATTTGCGTATTGACGTGTACCGTGCGTCGGGTGCGGGCGGCCAGCACGTCAACCGTACGGAGTCCGCCATCCGTATCACGCACTTGCCGACCAACGTCGTCGTGCAATGCCAGAGTGACCGCTCACAACATAAGAATAGAGCGACAGCCATGAAACAATTGAAAGCCAAGCTCTATGAACTAGAGATGCAAAAACGCAACGCGGACCAGCAGGCTTTGGAAGACTCCAAGTCCGATATCGGCTGGGGCAGCCAGATCCGCTCTTACGTTTTGGACCAGTCGCGGATCAAGGATTTACGCACCGGCGTAGAGACCGGCAATACCCAGGCGGTCCTGGATGGCGATCTGGACATGTTTATCGAAGCCAGTTTAAAAAGCGGGATTTAAAAACTTCAACTCGACCGGGCAAAACAATCACATAATGGAAAACGACCAAACCAAGAATCAGCCCGGCCAGCAGCAAGCCGAGGATACCAACAAACTGATTGCGCAGCGGCGGGAGAAGCTGGCCGCGTTGCGTGAAAACGGTAACGCCTATCCCAATACGTTCCGGCGCAACACACTGGCGGGTGAGATACTCGCCAAGTATGGCGGCTACACCAGCGAACAACTGGATGCGGAGCTGGTGCGCGTCAAATTGGCCGGCCGCATGATGACGCGGCGCGTCATGGGCAAAAACAGCTTTGTGCATATTCAGGATATGTCCGGGCAAATCCAGTTGTTTATTGCCCGCGATAGCTTGCCGGAAGGTTTTTATAACGATCAATTCAAAAAGTGGGACATCGGCGACATCGTGGGCGCGGAAGGCACGGTCTTCCGCACCCAGACCGGCGAACTGTCGGTGCGCGTGGACGAAATCGAATTACTCACCAAGGCGTTGCGGCCGCTGCCGGAGAAGTATCACGGGCTGGCCGATCAGGAAACCAAGTACCGGCAACGTTACGTTGACCTGATCATGAGCGATGTAACACGCAATACCTTTCGTATTCGCTCGCGGGTCATCGACTATGTGCGGCGTAGTTTGCTGGATCACGGTTTCATGGAAGTGGAAACACCCATGATGCACGCCATTCCCGGAGGCGCGACCGCGCGTCCCTTCAAAACCTATCACAACACCCTGGATATGGAATTATATTTGCGGGTGGCGCCGGAGTTATATTTGAAACGCCTGGTAGTGGGTGGATTTGAGCGGGTGTTTGAAATCAACCGCAACTTCCGCAATGAGGGGTTGTCCACGCGGCATAATCCGGAATTCACCATGGTGGAATTTTATCAGGCCTATGCGGATTACCGCGACCTGATGGATTTGACCGAAGCTATGATGCGCGGCCTGGCGCGGGAAGTTCGGGGTTCAACCACGGTGGCATACCAGGGTGAGAGCTACGATTTCGGCAAACCCTTCGCGCGCATGACGGTGTTTGATTCCATCTTGCATTTTAATCCGGATATTCAAGCGGAGCAGCTGCAGGATGAAAAGGGCGCGCGGCGGATCGCGCAGCAGCTGGGAATACCGCTCAAGGACAGTTACGGCCTGGGCAAGGTGCAAATCGAAATTTTTGAAAAGACCGTGGAGCAGCGTTTGAAAGATCCGACGTTTATCACCGCGTATCCCACGGAAGTGTCGCCTTTGGCGCGCCGTAATGATCAGGATCCGTTTGTGACCGACCGCTTTGAATTTTTCGCCGGCGGCCGGGAAATCGCTAATGGTTTTTCCGAATTGAATGATCCGGAAGATCAAGCCGAGCGTTTCCGTAAACAGGTCGCGGAAAAAGACGCGGGCAATGATGAAGCCATGCATTATGACGCGGACTACATCGTGGCGCTGGAGCATGGCATGCCGCCTACCGCCGGCGAGGGTATCGGGATCGACCGCTTGGTCATGTTATTTGCCGATGTGCCATCCATCCGGGATGTATTGTTGTTTCCGCATATGCGTCCGGCCACTGGCGCGTAAACATTGTTCCGGGATTCCGGTTATTTAGATTTTGGCCGGTTTGTCTTCCCGTTCCAGGGCCACGGTGTAGGGCAGTTCCTGCAAGCTCAACGCCGGTCCATCCGGTTTAAAAAGGTGGACCTGACCGGTTTGCGCATTGGCGATTTGCAGCACGGCCAGTAAATCATAACCGCCGTTGGGCGCGGCCTGGGCCTGTACCACGCGCCCGATACCTTGCTCGGACTGATCGTCCACGTTAAATAGCAAATCCCCGGCCCGGGGCGGCTGATCACTTGCGGTATGCGCCAGGTACATACGGCGTTTGAGTTTTCCCAGATAGTGCATGCGCGCCACCACTTCCTGCCCCGGATAGCAACCTTTCTGGAAACTGATGCCATCGATGCTATGCAGGTTCAGCATTTGCGGCACGAATTCTTCAACATTTTCGTTATAGATTTGCGGAACACCGGCCTGAATATCCAGGTAGGACCAGGCAGGGTTGCCGCACAAAACAGCATTGTGTTTTAACGTGTTCCAGGCTGTAGTTATAGAGTCGTAGTCACCGGCAATAATGTAGCGCGCTGGCCGGCCGCGAATTTTGGTAATCAGCAGATTATCAGTGCTGCTGCAGGCGTCATCCTGGCTGGGAATAGACGGCGTGATGGTTTGCAAGCGTTGCGCTGCAGTCGGTCCCGCTAATCCAAACGCAAGCCACTGGCCGGTGGCATCCTGCAGCTTGACCTTGGACATCAGCACAAACATTCGCAGGCGTTTTAATGCGGCTTCGATGCGCTCAACAGGAAGTTGTAAATAGTAATTATCATGAAACCGGTAGACGCGAAACAAGGCCAAGGCCCGTCCCTTGGCGGTGCAATAGGCATTGAGCTGGCTGCGCTGTTCGCTGACCTGGTTGATGTCGTTGCTTAACTGGTTTTGTAAAAATTTCTGCGCGTCATCACCCGCAGCGGAAATAAATCCCAGATGGGTCAGATCGCACAACACATCCTGGCTAATGACGGCCTTGCGTTCCGCATCCAGGTTTCCGAAATGCTCAACCGTGTTGTTTTTAAATTGAGCACCCTGGGTTTTTAAAAAATCGTGCCACTTGAGCGTGTTTGTCATAACGGTTCCAAAATGGGTCTGTGCTACGCGAAACAAATTATTGTAACGATTATCCGCCTGGCCTGTATACTGGACCTTTGGTAAACATGTTATACACTTGATAGCAATGGATAAAAATAAAAATCGCCCCAAATACCTGAATCTGCTCAAAATCAGCATGCCCATAACCGCCGTGGTATCGATTGGGCACCGCATTGCAGGTTTGCTCATGGTCATCGCGATTCCTTTCGTTATTTATGCGTTCCAGCTGTCCATTTCAAGTGCCGCCGAATACGCATCGGTCAAGGCGGCGCTGAATCATCCGCTGGCGCAAGGCATACTGGTGCTGCTGGTATGGTCTTTCCTGCATCATTTATTTTCGGGGATGCGGATTTTGTTGATTGATATCGATGTGGGCGTATCCAGGTCTGCAGCGCGCATCAGCGCCTGGTTGGTCTACGGTCTGGCGTTACTGCTGACGATCCTGCTGCTGGGTGTGATGCGATGACAGAACAAGTCGCTTCGGGGTTGCGCGCCTGGACCATTCAACGCCTGAGTGCGGTATACATCCTGGTTTTTACCCTATACGCGGGAGCCGGTTTCGCCAGCCGTGGCGCCAGCGGTTTCGAGCCATGGGTGACGTGGCTGCGCGATCCCTTTAATAATATCGCCGTTGGTTTATTTATTCTGGCGTTGTTATTTCATGCCTGGGTGGGCGCCCGGGATATTATTCTTGACTATGTGAAAGCGCCCGGTTTGCGCCTGGTGAAACTGGCGGTTCTGGCATTGGTGTTGATCGCGATGGGATTGTGGGCTTTTAAAGTCTTATTGACGGTTGTCATACGTTGAAGGGGTGTGCGCGTTGACCTCGCGCACGTATACGGCTAACGAATGCGATTAGCACACTCAATTATTGAATGCGGCACTCCCAGGCAATCAGCGGGTAACTTAACGGCGAACACAAAGCAGAGACGCAATAGTTCAAAGAGCACCGGGTGATTTGTAATAACCGGTTTGTTACTAAAGCGAGGAATCATCTTGCCGCTGACGCTTTCGCAAGCATTGTAATATTTTGCATTCTTCGCGCCTTTGCGGTGACGTTTTTCAGGTGTTGGATCGGCTACAGGTTTTACAGACGGGTAAATCGAGTTAATGGCAATCGCGAAACGAAAATTTGATGCTCTGGTGATTGGCGCGGGTGGCGGCGGATTACGCGCGGCACTGCAATTATCCCGCGCCGAGGCCACGGTGGCCGTGGTGTCCAAGGTATTTCCCACCCGCTCGCATACCGTGGCGGCGCAAGGCGGCATGAACGCGGCCCTGGCCAATGTGCTGCCGGATAACTGGCACTGGCACATGTACGATACCGTGAAAGGCAGCGACTATCTGGGTGACCAGGACGCGATTGAATACATGTGCCGGGCGGCGTCGCACTGCGTGATCGAGCTGGAACACTCGGGTGTGCCGTTTTCGCGCCTTGATAACGGCAAAATTTATCAGCGTCCCTTTGGCGGACAAAGTCAGAACTTTGGCGGCGATCAGGCGGCGCGCACCTGCGCAGCCGCGGACCGCACCGGGCATGCGATTTTGCATGCCTTGTATCAACAAAATATTCGCGCCAAAACCCATTTCTTCGACGAATACTTTGCCGTTGACCTGTTAAAGGACAATGACGGTTATGTGTTGGGAGCTTTGATTCTTGACATCGAAACCGGTGAGCCGTTGGTGATTGAGGCCAAGACCACGTTACTGGCCACCGGTGGCGTGGGGCAGTTGTTCCGCACCAATACCAATGCCCGGATTAATACCGGGGATGGCATGGCGATGGCATTGCGCGCCGGCATTCCGGTGCAGGACATGGAATTCTTTCAGTTTCATCCCACCGGTATCGCCGGAAAAGGCATGTTGATCACCGAAGGCGTGCGCGGTGAAGGCGGTTATCTGATTAACAAGGACGGTGAACGCTTCATGGAACGCTATGCGCCGCACGCCAAGGATCTGGCGAGCCGGGATGTGGTAAGCCGCGCTATTGCCATTGAAGTCCGGGAAGGACGGGGGTGCGGACCGAAGGGTGATCATGTGCTATTGAAGCTCGATCACCTGGGCGCCGATGTTATTCATAAGCGTTTGCCCGGTATCCGCGATACGGCCATCACCTTTGTGCATGTTGATCCGGTCGACACGCCAATACCGGTTTTTCCGACGGCGCATTACACCATGGGCGGTATACCCACCAACCGTTTCGGCCAGGTGGTCGCGCCCCTGGGGCAAATGGTGGAAGAACCGGTGCCCGGACTGTATGCGGCGGGCGAATGCGCCTGCGTATCCGTGCACGGCGCGAACCGCTTGGGCGGCAATTCCCTGCTGGACATTGTGGTGTTCGGCCGCGCCGCCGGAAATCACATCATCGGCTATTTACAAGAGAATCACTATCACCGTCCCCTGCAGGCGGACAGCGTGGACCGGGCCCTGCAGCGCCTGGCGCGCTGGGACCAGACCGGTGCGGGCGAGTCCGTTGACAACCTGCGTATGGAATTGCAACGGGAAATGGAAAACCATTGCGGCGTATTTCGCAGCGCGGAGGTGCTGCAGGATGGCGTGGCGAAGATCAAGGCGCTCGAACAACGCTTGCGGGATGCGCGCATCAAAGATCACAGCAAAATATTCAATACCGCGCGTATCGAAGCCATGGAACTGGAAAACATGGTGGACCTTGCTCTGGCGACCGTCATCAGCGCCGCAGCACGCCAGGAGAGCCGGGGTGCGCATTCGCGGGTGGATTTTCCGGAGCGTGACGACGTGCATTGGATGAAGCATACCTTGTATTTCAAGACAGGTTATAAACTGGATTACAAACCGGTGCGCACCAAACCGCTAAGCGTCGATTCGTTTCCGCCGCAGAAGCGGGTTTATTAAGCGTAAGGTGGCCCTCAGTAAATGGTAACGGCAAAAGGTAAAACACCATGCAATTCCTGATTTACCGCTACAACCCGGATCAAGACAGCAAGCCATATATGCAGCAGTATGCATTGCCCGAGATCGAGCCCGGCATGATGCTGCTCGATGCCCTGTTGAAAATCAAAGCCAGCCTGGATGATTCACTCAGTTTCCGGCGCTCCTGCGGCGAAGGCGTGTGTGGTTCGGATGCGCTGAATATCAACGGCCGCAACGGGCTGGCGTGTATTACACCGCTCAAAAGTCTGAAAGAACCGGTGGAAATCCGCCCGCTGCCGGGACTGCCGGTGATCCGCGACCTGGTTGTGGACATGACCCAGTTTTACCAGCAATACCGCGCGGTGAAACCCTATCTCACCGTGCACGACCCGGAACCGGAAATCGAATATGCGCAGACCCCGCAACAGCGTGACCAGCTGGATGGCTTGTACGAATGTATTCTATGCGCCTGTTGCTCCACCGCCTGTCCTTCGTTCTGGTGGAACCCGGATAAATTCAGGGGCCCGGCCGCCTTGCTGCAGGCCTGGCGGTTTCTGGCCGACAGCCGTGACCAGGCGACGGCGGAGCGGCTTCAGGATTTGGCCGGCGCCTATAGCCTGTTTCGTTGTCACACCATTATGAGTTGCGTGGATGTGTGCCCCAAGGGGCTCAATCCCACCAAAGCCATCGGCAATATCCGCAAGCTGATGTTAAAAACCCAGCTGTAGTGAAGCGCGTACTTGGATGCACACTGAAAATACTGAACAACAACGCTGTCAACTCGGTCAGCAAAAGTCCCGTCTATACTGGCAGTGCCGCCGCGGCATGCTGGAACTCGATAGTCTACTACAGGATTTTTTCCGCCGGCAATTTGATACGCTGACGGCGCCGCAACGTTCGGCCTTTGAATTGCTGTTGCAGAGTCCTGATGATTTATTGCTGGAATATTTAATG
>DATCIR010000349.1:0-3085 GCA_036507695.1 Gammaproteobacteria bacterium | reverse complement strand
CCGGGCATTCGGAGCGGCAGCCCTTGCAACTCAAACACCACTTCAATACTTCCTTGATATTATTGTCGATAATGCCTTGTTCAAAACCTTTCTGCTGCAGGGTTTGCCGTATGACATTGGCCCTTCCCCGGGTGGAGTGTTGTTCTTCCAGCGTTACCATGTAAGAGGGGCACATCACCCCTTTGCCGGCCGGTTTGCGGCAAACCCCGGCGCCATTGCAATTTTCAATGGCGGCGATAATGCCCATGGAGCCGGACCAGTCCAGGTAGGTAGTCAGATTAGCGCCGGACAACGCGCTGTCGCTGCGCAAGTCCCGGTCGATTGCCTGGGGATCAACGATTTTATGCGGGTTAAACAGGTTGTCCGGATCAAAGCGGTGTTTGGTTTCGTTGATAAGCCCATAAACGGTATCCCCCAGCATTTTCCGGATATAGTGACTGCGGAAAATGCCGTCGCCATGCTTGGCGGACATGGAGCCGTGCATGTTGTGCAGCAGGTCCGCGGTTTCATCGGCCAATGCGATCAACCGTTGTTTATCGCGGTGCAGTTTTAAATCCAGCATCGGGCGCAGATGAATTAGTCCCATGGAGACTGAGCCATAAAACACCGACTCGGTCTCGTGCTTCTTCAGGATGCCGTTGAACTCGTGCACGAACTGCGGCAGTTGATTAACCGGGACAGCGCTGTCTTCAATAAATGTGCAAGGCTTTTTGCTTTGCCTGGACCCCATCAACAGGCCCAGGCCGGCGCGGCGAATCGCCCACGCTTTGTCGGTTTGGTCGTTTATGAGCTGCGCAAAGTGATAACCCAGTTCACTGCTCTTGAGCTGCTGAATCAGGGTGTTGGCCTTATCCGCCAGTTGGGCGATGTTATCGCCGCAAAATTCAACCAACAAGACCGCGGCGGGCTCGCCCTCGATCCACTGGCTGTTGCGTTGCTGTTCCAGGTTGGTTTTGGTGAGCGCCAATATATGGTGGTCCAATAGTTCCGCCGCGCCCGGTTTGAGGTTAACGGCGATTTCCACCGCAAACAGCGCCTGAATCAGTGATTGGAAATGACAACAGACCATATGCCGGTGCCGGACGCGGGGTACCAGTTGGAGTTTGGCTTCCGTAATCAGGGACAATGTGCCTTCAGTACCGCACAGGAACCTGGCCATATTAAATGGCGGACCTTGCGGATTCCATGGCTGTGAATTGGCGAGCGTGTGAAATGGATAGCCCATGTTGCAGGGCACCGTCTCGTTAGGCGGATAGGCTTTGAGTATAGCGTCTCTTTCCGCATCGATTGCGGATTTGACAAACGCGCTCAGGCCGGCATGCAAGGTGGTTTGGTTCTGTAACGCGTCCAGCTCCTGGCCGTTCAGCGCATGGAATTGAGCGTCGCTGCCGTCACTCAAGATATTATCCAGCGACAGCACGTGTTCGCGGGTAGTGCCGAACAGCGGGCAGTGGGCGCCCCAGGCGTTGTTGCCAATCATGCCGCTGATGGTGCAGCGGTTGGCCGTGGAGGGATCAGGTGCGAACTGTAAGTCAAATTTGCGGATCTGCTGGTTCAGTATGTCCAGTACCACGCCGGGCTGCACGCGCGCCGACTGTTCATCAACATTAATCTCGACAATACTGTTCATGTAACGGGAGGTATCCACCACGATGGCTTTGCCGACGACCTGGCCGGCCAGGCTGGTGCCGGCGGCGCGGGGGATGAGGGGGATTTGGTGCTCCCGGGCGAATTTCACCAGTTTGATACAATCATCGCGATGTTTGGGTTTCACCACCGCGAGCGGCCGTCGCTGATAAATGGACGCATCCGTGGAATACAACATCTGGTTGAGTTCATCGTGGCGAACGTCGCCATCGATGTGTGTTGCCAGTGATTGAAACAGGTGGGTATTTTGCAGGTCAGTCATAGACTCATGATTCGATAACGGCTTATTGGATGTTAGAAGGTTTTTCGGTGGCTGGCAACGGGACACGCGAAAAGTTGTGCCCGGCAAGAGAACTCGCTGTGTAGGATTTTACCGATGACTGGTGTAAGTCAAGCGTTCGCTACTAACCATGCTATCGAAACTGACGGGAATGATTACCGCCGGGTTGATTACCGGGCTTCGTCCTGGCGTGAGTAAAAATGCGGCATCTCATGTTGTGACGCCTGACTTTCCGGTATTTAAGCGGGTGAATCCTGAATTCAAAAGTTATGGGCTTAGCGATGAGGGTTTGTGCCGTCCCGCACCGCAGTGTTTGGTGTTATATAACATGAGGATAGACATGGAATAAGCGAATCCCTTCCCATAGGTTATGGGAAGGGAATTATTCCATACGGCAATTGCGGCTGCTCCCGCCGCTGTCATGCGAAGCGCGCGCGCACATGGGAGGCGCCATTTACCTGTTTGGTTCCGGCGGCAGGTGTTACTTTATCCGCCAGTCCTGAACCGGGGTTTTCACCAAGAACACCAACCAGTACCAAGACGGCGCCCATTAAGGGTAACACCGCCCAGCCGCCCAAGGGCGCGGCGCTGACCATTGCCGCGAAGATTAAACCACTGCCGGCGCTTACGTTAACGATACGATGAATTGAGCTAGACATAATTTCTTCTCCTGAGTGTTGTAAGGGTGCGCTGATGTGGCTTTGAAACTTGCCGAATCATTTGCCTCTGATCTATTAGAAGCTTCGATGATGAACGGAAAATTACGGACTGCTTAAGGGCGGCTTAAAGCATAAAAACAGCTTTAGCAAGCTCAGGGAAAATTACTGCTCAAGAAGTAGCCGATTCCGTGATCGTCAAATTACAGCAAGCGATCACGATGAGAATGTAATCATCTCGATTACACGTTCGAACAAAGTTTTCAATCTCGAATACGTAAATCATTTACTGCCAGGTTTAATTTTGCTAATGTTTTCACTCAGTAACTAACGAGCTATAAACGTAACTACTCACCCCCCATGAAGGAGCGGCCTCATGCTGCGCTAAACTTGGTTTGATTCGCGCCCTGAGGCCGCTCCTACAACTTTGCGTCATTGCGCACTCTGCGTTAAAGATAGTCTCGTTGGCGTGCAACTGAACGCCCCGGTAGTGCAAAGGGGG
>DATCIR010000348.1:0-10718 GCA_036507695.1 Gammaproteobacteria bacterium | reverse complement strand
AAGTCCATGGTGAGGTAAAATCGTCTTAACCCGGTCCAGGCGTTGCGGAAAAAAGGATAACCGGAGTAGAGCAGGGCGGGTGTGGCCAGGGCAAAACCCGCCCAATGAAACAATTGCCGGAATTCACTTTGATCCGCGCCGCCGTAGAGCGCGATGGAAATCCACAGCAGGTTCATCATGGCAAAGCCGGCAAACGCCATGCGAAACAATAGCGCACGGTTTTGCTGCCTGAGTTTGCCTTCGGCGGCATCCGGATCATAGGGAACCGCGGCATAACCAATCCGCGCCAGCCGTTGAATAATCGCGGACAGCTTAATTCGTTCATTGTCCCAGCGGACGATTAAACGTTTACCGGCCAGGTTGACCTGCGCCGCCAGCACGCCCGGCACTTGTTGCAATGCGCGTTCGATCAGCCAGACACAGGCTGCGCAATGAATGCCTTCCACTAATAAATGAATCTCCCGTTCGCGGGCGAGGCCGCCAATCCACTCGGCCTGCACCTCATCGAGGTCGTAAAGCGCGAGGTCTTTGGGTGTGTTGGGAGGCGGGGCAAGGGTGACGCCGTCCGGGGTGCGGTCATAAAAGCCTTCGAGTCCTGCGGCGTGTATTGCGCCGCAAACCGTCCGGCAGGCGGGGCAGCAAAATCGCCGTAATGCGCCATCGATGACGTGTTCAAAACGGGAGTTCGCGGCATTCGGCAGGCCGCAATGATAACAACGGCTATGCGTGGTTTCAGTTGCTGCTGATGTCAATGGCAGTGGTTGTACGGAGCTCACGGTGAACTTTACGCATTATGGTTTCAGTGATTGCACGGACAAACGCTGCACCAGTTCCAGGCGGTCTTCACCGTGCTGCACTTTGACATTGAGGTCCCATACCCCGGGTAAGGGGAAACTGAGTGACGCCTCATACAGCCCCGGGGCAATGGCGTGCAGGGCGGTGGTGAAATCGGCGCCGGCATTGGAAGGACGGTAGGCAATGATTTTAATGTCGGCATCCCGGATAGGCAGGCCGCGCGCATCCACGGCGCTGAGGCGGAACCGATCCGCGGTGTTTAAGGTAATGATCTCGGGTATTTCCAGTTTGCTTTCCCATTGCAGATTGTTGTGCATCGCCAGCCGCTTGATGGCGTTGTTTTCGTATTGCCGGCCTTGTTCGTAATAGTCTTCAACCACCAGGCCCGGATTGCTTACGACCGCCAGCACGATAAACAGCGCATTCACCCCAAGAAAGAGTACCACTATCGCAAACCAGCCGATGACCCAGGGGTTGCGTTTCCCTTGGGTGCTGGACTGTGAATAGTTGCGCGCAATATAGTTAATAAAGCGGCTGAGTTTGTGTGTCAGTGTCATGGCGTTCACCGTTTGGGTCCAAAGAACATACTTTCATAGGCGGTAAAAATATCCGGATTGTTGATGTCTTGCGCGCGGATGGTGACAGGGATACGCTCGGCGGTGAGTTTGGCGCCGGGAATGCGCAGGTAGATCGTGTAAGCGCTGACTTTGCCCTGGGGCGCTGCTACGGTTTGCTCCGTGCCAACGGCTTGCAGGTCAGGATGGCCGCTGGCGTGGAGTTGGATGCGCATGTCCTGTCCGGTCTTGTTCAGTATTTTCAACTCATATTTGTTTTGCACGGCGCCGTCACTTTGCAGCACAAACAACGGCTGGCGTTCGTGCAGCACTTTAAGTTCCAGGGAACCCAAGGTCGCCAATCCATAAATGATACCCGCGATGGACAGGAACATAATTGAGGAATACACGATGACGCGCGGCCGTTTCAACAGCGGCACGGCGGGTTTGCCTTCGACTTCATCCAGCGAGGCATAACGGATCAAACCGCGTGGCCGCTGGATCTTGTCCATCACCGCATCACAAGCGTCGAGACATAACGCGCAGGTGATACAGCCTTCCTGCTGGCCGCGCCGGATGTCGATGCCGGTCGGGCATACCTGCACGCATTGCTTGCAGTCGATACAGTCGCCTTGTGTGCCGCTGACGGTATCACTGCCTTTTTTGAGCTTGCCGCGCGGTTCGCCGCGGGAAAAATCATAGGTGGGCAACACCGTGGTGCGGTCCACCATGACGCCCTGAATGCGCGCATAAGGGCATAACCAGAAACAGACTTGCTCGCGCATGTGTCCGGCAAACAGGTACGTAAAGAAAGTAAAGATGCCCACCGCCACCCAGGCCACCAGCGGCGCCTGCAAGGTGAGGTAGGCGCGCCAGAGTTGCGGCGCGTCGCCAAACCACAAGGTAAAACTAATACCGGTGAGCACTCCAATCAACAGCCAGATACTGTGCTTGATGACCTTGATGCGAATTTTCATGGCGTTCCAGGGCGCCTGGTCCAGCTTCATGCGCTTGTGGGCGGAACCTTCCAGTTTTTCCTCGATCCAGGTGAAGATGTCGGTCCACACGGTTTGAAAACAAAAATAACCGCAGTACACGCGGCCCGCGACCGAGGTCACGGCCGCCAGCAGCAGCGCGAAAAACAATAACACCATGGTCAGCATCCACACATCCTGCGGCAGGATGGTGATATCAAATATGTGAAACTGGCGCTTGGGTATATCAAACAGCACCGCTTGCCGTCCGTCCCAGCGCAAGTAAGGCCCCAGGAAAAACAGCAGCCAGGTGGTCATGGCAAGCCATTTGTAGGTGCGGTAGCGCCCCGGCATGCGTTTGGCGTGAATGGTTTTGCCGCCGGTGTTGACATGCCAGTAGTCCGCCTCCCGGTATAGTTCTTCCAGGTGTTGCTGGCCGGATTGTCCAGTCTGGATGTTCATTGACTTCAAACCTGTTTCTTCCAACCCGTTACTTCCAACTTGTGGTGCTGCTGATGACTTCATGTAACACGCGCGATCCATAGGGTTTCATGGCCTGGCAAATCCTTTTGCCCGGATTTGTTACTTTGACCAGATTGTTGATCTTCTGTTTGACCAGATTATTTATCTTCTGAATGGGTATGTTTGATGAGATAAGTAATGCGCACCGCGAGCACGGTCACGATGATAATCGTTATGCCAACAGCCAGGATCGCAGCGATGGCGACAGTATCCATAATTCGTTCTCCGGTTTTTCTTTAACTTGCATCAATTCATCAATTCTACTGGCCGCCACCCAGTTGATGGACATAAACCGCCAGTTTCTTGATATCCGTTGCGCTGAGTTGCTCGCCAAAGGCCGGCATGACTGCGATACGGGTTTCCGCCGCGCCCGGCATGTTGACGCCGTAGGCAATGGTGTATTTCACGCTTTCTTCAGTGGCCGGCGTGAAGCGCCAGATGGAGTCCGCGAGATTGGCGGCGCCCAGCATCTGCATGCCCTTGCCATCCATGCCATGGCAACCGGCGCAGCCCTTGTTGACAAACAATTCCTTGCCCGGCGCGTGTTCGGCGCCTTTACTCATGGCCAGCACATGCTGGGTTAGATCATTGAGTGCCTGCTCGCTTAATGATGCTTTAAAGCCCGGCATCATGCCCTTGCGGCCGATGGTGATGGTTTGCTGAATGGTTTCCACGCTGCCGCCAAACAACCAGTCATCATCCGCCAGCACCGGGTAACCGGGATTGCCCGCCCCGCCGGCGCCATGGCAAGGCGCGCAGCGGTCACCGAACAACACTTTGGCGGAGCGCCGGGTGTAATTCACCAACTCCTGATCGGCAACAATTTCCGGGACCGGCAGGGCGGCGATTTTCGCTTCGTAGGGCGCGCGTATGGCTTTGATTTCCACCGTGGACTCTTCGTAGCGTTTCATCTGGGTCCAGCCCAGCACCCCCTTGGTGTAGCCGGTGAAAGTGGGAATCGAAGGGTAGAGAATGAAATACACCAGGATGAATAGGCCGCTGAGATAAAGTGTAATCATCCACCAGCGCGGGGGCTGGTTGGTCAGTTCGCGAAGATTGCCGTCCCAGACATGGCCGGTATCCGGCGCGCCGGTGGGATTCTTGTTATCGTTCATTTCCGGTCCTCCCGCGTCAGTACATCATCATCCAGTGGTATCTGCCGGTGGGCTTCCAGTTTTTCCTTATTCGACGGATGGAAGATGTAAACATAGAGGGCGATCATGACAAAAAACACGACGATGGTGATGCCCAGGCCCAGCCAGTCGTGGAAGCTCATCGCTGTCCAATCGGTATGAAAATAGTCCTTGATGCGCTCAGGCATGTTATTCACGGTACACCACCCCATGATCCAGCCGGGCCATGGTGCCCAGCACCTGCATATACGCGACCATAGCGTCCATTTCGGTCTTGCCATCCACCTTGGCCGCCGCCGCGTCGATATCCTTGCCGCCATACGGCACACCCAGGGTCTGCATGGCTTTCATGCGCGCCACGATGCCTTCGCCATCCAGTGTGCGCTGCTGAAACCAGGGATAATTGGGCATCACCGATTCGGGCACCACGGAGCGGGGCGCGATGAAATGCTGGATATGCCATTCGTTGGAATATTTGCCGCCCACCCGCGCCAGGTCCGGGCCGGTGCGCTTGGAGCCCCACTGGTGGGGATGGTCATAGATGGATTCGGAGGCCAACGAATAATGTCCGTAGCGTTCTTTTTCATCGCGGAACGGCCGGATCATTTGTGAATGGCACAGATAACAGCCTTCCCGCACATAGATGTCGCGCCCGGCCAGTTCCAGCGCGGTATAAGGGCGGATACCGTCACCGGGCTTCCAGTCATCCAGGGTTTGTCCGTCCTTGGCCTGCCAGATGATTTCCGGACGGGCGTTGTGTTCCATGGTGTTGTCGAGATAATACAGCGGCACAATTTCCACAATGCCGCCGATGGAGAGAATGAACATCAACATGAGCAGCAGCGCCCAGATATTGCGCTCCATTTTGTCCTGGAATTTGGTGGAGTAGATTTTATCAGCCATGATTGTCTCCCGCCTTATGCCTGCGCCGCGGCGACGCTGGCGCGCGGTTCGCTGCTGGCCTGGCGTATGGTCATCACCACGTTGTATAACATGATAAGGCCGCCCACCGAATAAATAAAACCGCCGGTAGCCCGCAGCACGTAATAAGGATGCATGGCGGCCACGGATTCGGCGAAGGTATAAGTAAGGGCGCCAAACTCATCATAGTCACGCCACATCAGGCCTTGCATGATGCCCGAAATCCACATGGCAATGGTATAGATGGCGATGCCGATGGTCGCCAGCCAGAAATGCAGGTTCACCAGTTTCACCGAGTAAATGTCGGCGTTCCACAAACGGGTTAACAAGTGGTAGACCGCGCCCGCGCCGATCAATCCCACCCAGCCCAAGGCGCCGGAATGCACATGGCCGATGGTCCAGTCGGTGTAATGGGATAACGCGTTCACCACCTTGAGCGACATCACCGGTCCCTCGAAGGTGGACATGGCGTAGAACGCCAGCGACATAATCAGAAAACGCAACACATAGTCGGTGCGCAATTTGTCCCAGGCGCCGCTCAAGGTCATCATGCCATTCACGGCGCCGCCCCAGGAGGGCACGATCATCGCCAGGGAAATCGCCGCGCCCAGTGAGCCCGCCCAATCGGGCAGGGCGGTGTATTGCAGGTGATGGGAGCCGAGCCATACATAGCCGAACATTAAGGACCAGAAGTGCAACACCGATAATCGATAGGAAAAGATCGGCCGGTCCGCTTGTTTGGGCACGAAGTAATACATGATGCCGAGAAAACCCGCCGTGAGATAAAAGCCGACCGCATTATGACCCCACCACCACTGAATCATCGCGTCCTGCACACTGGAGAAAAGGGAATAGGATTTAAAAAGCTCCACTGGAATCGCCAGGCTGTTGACGACATGCAGGTAGGTGATCATCACCATCATGCCCAGATAAAACCAGTTGGAGACATAAATATGGGTGGACTTGCGGTTGGCGAGCGTCATGATGAAATTAAACGCGAAGGACAGCCACACGATGGCGATCAGGATGTCGATGGGCCATTCCAGCTCGGCATACTCCTTGGCCTGGGTGAAACCCAGGGGCAAAGTGATAACCGCCAACACGATAATCAGGTTCCAGCCCCAGAAGGTAAACCAGGCCAGTTTGTCGCTCCAGATGCGCACGCCGCAGGTGCGTTGCACGCTGTAAAACGCCGTGCCCATTAACACGCAGCCGCCAAAGGCAAAAATCACCGCATTGGTGTGCAAGGGCCGCAACCGGCCGAAGGAAATATAGGGGCTATCAAAATTGAGGTAGGGCCAGGCCAGTTCGGCGGCGATATAGACTCCGAGCAAGGTGCCTACCACGAAATAGATGACGGTGGCGACCGTGAACCATCGGACAACGTCGAAATTGTATTTTTGTTCTGCCGCTGTTGCTTCCACGATCGTCACCTCCCCGAAGCTTGTATGGGCCACACCTGGTACAAGCTAACAAAATGCTAAAAAAAAGAACGGCTTACCTGGGTAAATGCTTCGCCAAGAATCTTTCACTCAACTGAACGCCCGCAATATAACATCTCCGCCGCGGCATGGGCAAGCTCTGGTGCCGTGCAAGTAACTTGACCGGGACCGGAGTGATGAATACCCTCAATGGATCCCTGCTTTAGCGCAGGGCTATGATGGCAAAAAAATTCTCCTCCCAGTTAGCGTTTCTTCCTTATCCTTTGACTTTAATCAACTAAATCATAGTGATTAGGCAACGGCGGAAAATTCCTAACCAGGACCTACGTTGTATAAGCTGAACTGGAAACAAACTGTCTCATCGCCGGTGGCAGGCTTTTCACACGGGCTGTCAATACGCCTGGTGAGCATGGTTCAGGTAAGCGGCACGTGATAGTGTTTGGCTGGTACAGGTGCTTCATAGGAATGACGGGGTGTCTCTCTGGCAAGCCGGCTAATACTGGAAAATACCGAAGCCAGTATAGAGATCGGTTCATCAAACAGCTTTTAGTTGCTGACTGGCAATGGATTTTTTCCCACAGCGAAATTACCGGTTAATCCGCCTATACTCGCGATAGGGTAAATCAAAGCTAATTAATCGAAAACCAGAACAAATTATTGTTTTTATGACCATTTGTTTTCATATACCATTCAAGAAAAATTCTATTAATCCGAAAATAGAATGGAATTAACTCGCCGATTTTTCTTTAATTTTTACGTTTAAGGGAGCTGACCAATGACGGGTATAAAAAAAGTGCTTGTTACACTCGGTGTGCTGCTGGCGTGTATTTCGATTGCGCAAATCACGGTGGCATCACCGGACAACAAACTGACGATTGGCGTGGTAGTGCCGGCGCCGCCGAAATTTGTTTTCCAGGTCTGGCAGCCGCTGGCGGATTACCTGAAGGCAAACACGGGATTAGACGCGGAAATCAAAATAATTAAAGGCTTTGACCGGATCAAGAGCGCGGTGGAAAACAAGGAGGTCGATGTCTTTTATGCGGACGCTTATATTTTTTATTTATTATCGCAACAAAATTTAGTGGAGCCCGTGGTGCAGGTTGAAAACCAACTCGGCAGTATTATGACCCGCAGCGCCGTGTTTGTGCACAAATCCAGTGGCGTGAATGATTTGCAGGATTTGAAATCCAGGAAAGTGGCGTTCGTGGATCCTACCAGCCTGGGCGGCTACGTGGCGCCGCGGGCGTTGTTCCAGAATAATGGCATCGACACCAAAAAAGATGTTGAAGAGGTATTTACCCAAAATCTCGAAAGCACGTTGCACAAAACTTTGTTGCAAGATGTCGCGGCCGGTTCCATGTGCGCGCTGAAGTTTAAGTTAATGAGCCGCAAGATTGAAGTCGGTGATTTGCAAACCATCGCGTTATCCGAAGAATATCCGGAAAACCTGCTGGCGGCGCCCAAAGGCATGTCCAGGGAAAAGTTGCAGAAAGTAGCGGATGCCTTTCGTGCGATGGATTCCAACGCAGCGGGGCAAGAAGTTCTGAAAGGCATGGCGTCCATGAAGATCCATCGCTTTGTTACCTACGATCCGATCGTGATGGAAGTGATTCGCAAGCTTAAAGCGGATGCGGGCATTTAGCTTGCTCGCAAATCAAGAATGCCGGTCTGAGAAATTCCATCCATGAAAGTCGGCCTGCACGGTAAACTTTTAATCGGCCTGCTTGCGCTCGTGACGTTCACCCTGGCGGTGATGGGCTATGTGCTGGTTTATAACGCCGATTCGCGCCTGGAACAATTTCGCAAGGTACAGGCTGAATATCAGGCGCGAACACTGGCTGACGCGGTGCTGGACGCGTTGCTAACGGACGACTTTGAAGTATTGCGCGGCTGGGTTAATGCGGCGATTCCCTCCGATGATTACGCATACGCGGCATTGATTCGCCCGAATGGACAGGTGCTGACCCATACCGATATCGACCTGATTGGGTTCACCATACCCACGATTGCCGGCAGCGAAAGCGTTACCGTGCGCACTACAAGGTATAAGAATCGTTTGGTAAAGGAGATAATTAATCCTATTTTTGTGGGGCAAAAACACCTGGCCAGTTCGCACGTGGCGTATTATCTGGACCAGCAGTCCATGATTAATGACGATTCCATACCCATCATTGTCATTGCGGTGGTATTCGCCTTGATCGTTCTTTCCCTGGGCAGTTACGTCATTACCCGGCGCCTGGTAAACCCCTTGAACGATTTGTCTGACGCGGTTTCCAGAGTTTCCGCTGACAAGTATCTGGTGTTGGATTCGACCACCCTGAAACGCCAGGACGAAGTCGGCACTTTGGCGCGCACGTTTCAGGACATGTCGGCGCGCCTGATGGACCGGCTGTTTGAACTGGAGTTGTCCCGCAAAAAACTGCAGCTGGAAGTGGATGCGCGCCAGAAGGCCACGTCGGCAAACGAGACCAAGAGCGCGTTTTTGGCCAATATGAGCCATGAATTGCGCACACCCTTAAACGCGATCATTGGTTACAGTGAAATCCTGGCCGAGGATTTCGACGAAACGCATCATAATGACAGCCTCAATGATATACGCAGGATCAAAGACGCCGCCATGCATTTGCTGCAATTGATTAATGACGTCCTGGATTTGTCAAAAATCGAGGCCGGCAAACTTGAGTTGTCCTATTCCAATTTCAGTTTGAATACGCTGATCCGCGAAGTGGCGACGACTGTTAAACCGTTAGTGGATAAAAATAACAATCGCCTGGAAATAAACTGTTTTGACGCGAACATCGACATCTGGGCCGACAATATGCGGTTACGGCAAATATTGCTTAATCTTTTGAGTAACGCCAGTAAATTCACCAGCAATGGCAGCATCAAACTGGAAGTGGATAAGAAATTTCAGAACTGGAAAGACTGGATCATTATCAAGGTGACCGATCAAGGCATCGGAATGACGCCTGAGCAAATGGGAAGAATCTTCGACGCATTCAGCCAAGCGGACAGCAGCACCGCCGGTAAATTTGGCGGAACCGGGCTCGGGCTTTCCATCAGCCAGCTGTTGTGCCAGAAAATGGACGGTGAAATCACCGTGGAGAGCTGGGTCAACAAAGGCTCGGTATTCACGGTTTGGTTACCGCATAAGAAAGCCAACCCTGAAAGTATCAAGCACGCCGTTTAGTTTTTCCTCTTCCCTGCAACACCCGTAACCAGAACAATCAATACATCATGCCAAAGCGATGAGCCATGGGGTCATTGGTTTTGAATTTTTCCCGTTGTTCCTTGGTTAAAATATCATAGATCTTGTTGCGCATTTCGATGTGCTGCTGGATCATCTGGCGTTTGGATTTGTACAATTCGTCATAAACTTTTCCGATCTTCTCGGCATCCGGTTTTTCCTCGCTATAAAGATCTTCCAGCTTGTCCGACGCCTCCATCATCTTTTCCATCTGCGCAAAATGCTGTTTACGCATATCGCGCTGCAAAGCGCGGATCTGCTCGCGTTGTTTGTCGTTGAGATCAAGCCCGGAGAGCATTCCCATCATATGTCCCATAGGACCCATCATCATAGGTCCCGTCATGGAACCCATGGGTCCCATGCGCCCATGTTGTCCATACCCGTAGCCACGACCATAACCACGCTCTTCCATCATGCGTTCCATCATTTCATCATCCATGGGGCGCGTCATTGAGCCGGGTTGGGCGAGACTCAGGGCCGGTGCGGCGCTTAACACTAGACTTAGTATCAAAAAGGGCAATAATGTACCGCTGGTGGTTATTGACCAAGGTTTAGTGTTCATCACAATTCCTCCTGTGTAATTTGAGGGGATAAGTAGATTTTACGGCTGGGTGTATATAGTTAAGCTGAACTTTTCGATTTTTCAAACGGTTTTAGCGGTAATTTGCGGCTTATCAATTGCTGTTTTTGTAAGCAACCATGTCCTTCGAAAATCAGTTAGAGTACTTGGATTAAGTGTGATCGCGAGCCCTGTCCCAAGTGAAGCTAGGGAGCTTAGGAAGAATCCTTCGCGCCACCCATGCAGCAAATGATTGACCGATTGCGTAGGTTAGCGGCTGGAAAAACGCCGCTTATAAAATGAGAACTCGCTGCGCGATTGCTCATGGCCGTTTACGCAAACAAGTTACACAACAAAGTGTGCGGACATGGCGCCAGTAAGTTTTTGTCCATTCGTCGAATCAGGGTTTACTGCATGGCATCGCTGGCGACTGAATCTTGACGTTTTATCTTGTTTGTCGCGGCATGGCAACATCGGTAACTTATCAAACTCGTTGTTCGTTATCCAGTTTGCCAGGCACGCCGATGGTCGCTTGATTTGTGACGTAATTCTATAGTAAAAATAAATCTGA
>DATCIR010000347.1:0-15804 GCA_036507695.1 Gammaproteobacteria bacterium | reverse complement strand
CCAAATACGGTTTTATAAAGGCGACTCCGGAAGAGTTGGCTTTAAAACCACTGTAATTAATTGCGCGGTTTGGTTACAAATAATAAGGGCCCGAGCCAAATGGCACTTACTTAACGCAATTTTCTGGATTTTCGTCATTCCGGCGGAAGCCGGAATCCATGAAACTGCCACTATTGTAGATTTTGGATCCCGGCCCCGGCTTACAACATGCCGGGGCATGCTTTAAAAGACGCCGGGAAGACGGCGGTTCTGAGCTTAAGTAAGTGCCATTCGTGCCAGGCCCTTTATTATCTCTCGATACCATCTTTTAAAACGTGGAAACACACCGTGGTCCGGAAAATATCATCTATATTTATTTGGACGTATCGCCGAACAAACTAATAGCTTAAATCAGCATGTACTGTATCGAAGGGGGTAGGGGATGAACACAGAGAATTCAACTCAAGACATGGGGCAAACCAAGTCAAGCAAAAAGCCGCCGGCTCAACAGGCGACGGCGGAAAGCGGGGACCTGCCGCAACAGCCGAAAGCGCCGCACAAGAGTGTAAACCGCGATACTTGGCTTGACGCATGGTTAAACAACAAAGTGTTTTGGATTGCCTGTTATATCGCGGTGTTAAGTTATCCCTTTTTTTCGGAATCCCCCAGTAAATATTGGCATGCCGCGACCTTGCTGTTTCTGGTGGTGTTTGTCCATATATTCACAGCCCCCATTCCATTGCCGCCGGCTGAAGACATGCAACAGGCGGATAAACTCAAAAAAGAGGAAGAAAACCGGGAAAAAGAGAAATATTTACGGCGTAATTGGATGATAGTCGCTTACGGATTCATGTTGTTTGCATTGGTAGTCTCCATTTATCCATTCACCACATCATGGCATTCGGAGAAAAAAGAAAATCTTGTGAATTATGCCAACACTATGCGTGAGCGCCCAATCGCGGTCTTTGTGGGTTGTTCCTTGGATAGTTGGCGCGCCGATACCGAGATTGGTTGTAAACCGCAAACTATTAAGCCCGGCGAGGGTAAACAAGAAGAAGCTAAAAAAGAGGCTGGCGCCCCCGCTGCACCGGCAGCCCACGGAAAATCCTGGCTGTTGAGCATTGGCGGTTATGTTTCAGCGTGTGAAAGATCCAACGGTAACAATGGGTCGCCGCTGGTCTGCAATGTTGAAGGCGGGTTGCTGATTCCTTTGTATATCATTATTCTATCCCTCATGGGCGGCAGTATTAGTTTGACCCGGCGGCTTCCGGAATACCAAAAGCAGGCGAGTCCCGGGTATGCGGCCACGGAAAAGCAACCCAAATTGACCCAGCATGAGTTTCGGGAATATTTAATTTTTCAAATCATCCAATATGTATCCGCGCCTTTTATTGCCGTGGTCGCGTATTGCCTGGTTCAACCCAAAGACGTGACCGCATCCGTGGTGCTGGCGTTCATGGCGGGTTTTGCCTCTGAATCGATCTTACTGATGATACGCTCGGTAGCGGAGAAGATCACACCTAAAACCGGTGCTGCGCCCGCCTTTGGAACCGTTACCGGTACGGTGTCTTTGGCGGACAAGGGCACCGGCGCAAATCGTGTTCCGCTCGGCAAGGCGGAAGTCTTGCTCACCGAAGCGCCGCAGATTCGGGCGACTACCGACGAATCCGGCCATTTTGTCCTGGGAAATGTGCCGGTTGGCCAACATGCGGTAAAAGTGAGTTATACAAAACCGGGCGAAACCACAAAGAGCGAAAAAACGGACACCGTAAAAATTGAGAAAGCGCAAGTGGTGGTTACCAAGCTCATTACCATCGAGAAATGAATGAAAGAGGCTCCGTTTCTTATTGCGCCTTTAGGAATGGAATCCAGGATGTAAAAATTTCATTCCCCATCCCGGAAAATGACAACTTTAATGAAGGCCTCACATAGGCTTTGTTTGCAGCGATAGATAATATATTCGGACTAACGCCTGACCCAGGGCGGGTAAAATGCGGACTGAACGTTCATTTAATTGCGCACCATGCTCGAAAACATCCCTCAATTAGATCACGCGTGGCGGGCCGGAGTGGTAGGCGACGCGGAATTCGCCAGCTTGTATTTTCTGTATTGGCAAATCCATAAACACGGCAAGCGGTTCGCTTCGCGGATTTCCCGCGACTCTGCTCTACCATGCGCCGAGTCTGTAGTGAGCGCCGTGGATACGCTGCCGCAATGTGATTAGATTGGGTCGGACCACCGTAACTAATTAATAATTAACAATAACAATCGTTATAAGTAGCAAAAAACGCCCTTAGAAGCCACTTTTTGCGCCCAAAAAGGCGTTGCTAAGCAATGCCGGAAATTGAATAAGCATACCCGATTTTACCGGGGCGAGAATTCCCCATATAATCCCATTCAGCAATTAACACTAAAGAAATGGGCGAACGATAAGGATGTAATGACATGCCGCGAGCAAACCGCCATTTTGTGCCGGGTTATGTATGGCACATTACCCATCGTTGCCATAAAAAAGACTATCTTCTTAAATTCCAAAAAGACCGGGAAAACTGGATCCGCTGGTTATACGAAGCCAGGAAACGCTATGGGCTGAGTGTTTTAAACTATATGGTGACGTGCAATCATATTCACCTGCTGGTGAACGCCACGCAACGCGATTGCATCCAGCGCAGCATGCAACTGATCGCCGGCAGAGTCGCCCAGGAATACAATCACCGTAAGCAGCGCAAAGGCGCCTACTGGGAAGATCGTTACCACGCAACGGCCATTGAAACCGATGAACATCTATGGCGCTGCCTCACCTACATTGACCTCAACATGGTGAGGGCGGGAGCTGTGCGTCATCCCGGTGAGTGGCCGGACTGCGGCTATCACGAAATTCAACGCCCCGCGCGCCGCTATCGGATTGTCGACCATGAGGCACTAATGAACTTACTGGGCATTAAGTCTCGCAGGGTCTTGCAACAAACCCATCGGCAGTGGATTGATGCCGCGATAAACGAAGGCGCATTACAACGAGATGAAAAATGGTCGCGCAGTTTGGCTGTAGGCAGTAAGCAATATGTTATGAACCTAAAGGAAAAATTGGGAGTAAAAACCAAGTATCGCCAAATAGAAGGCGACGCCAATACCTATGTGCTGCGTGAAACGGAAATAGCGTACATGCCTTTTTGGCGGCGACAACAGCGATCTAAGTCTAAATAATGCCGAATAATTCCGTTAACTACATCGTAAAACAACAAGATCCATAATTATTTTGGATTATTTTGGGTCGGACCTACGTAAGCTCTTCACTTTAAAAGATATAACTCAAAAATACCCATCATTTTTAGCCTTAGAACGCACTTTTCACCCTCAAAAAGATACGTCTAAGAAAGCTTAAGCGGATACCAGCGTTGCTAACCGATTTACACGTTGGTGTTCCCTTCCTATACTGATTGCGTTGTAAGGTGACGGGGAAAGCCGATCGAATTTCACCAGATCTTTTTGCAACGATGGAACGCACCTCAGTGCCGACTCAAACAGCATTGCGGCGAAACCGCCACTAGCTCTAGATTAAAGTGTTCCAAAGTCACAGTAGACAGCCACAATAGCCAGTCACAATAGCCAGTCACAATAGGCAACCACAATAGGCAACCACAATGAAACTCCATATTCTCAGCGATATTCATCTTGAATTCGCCCCGTTTCAAATTCCAGAAACCGGCGCGGATGTAGTCATCCTGGCGGGCGATATTGGTGTGGGGCGAGACGGCGTGGCGTGGGCCAATGAACGGCGCATGGATAAACCCGTTATCTATGTTCCGGGGAACCACGAGTACTATCATCATGACATTTCGCTGCTCGAACAGCTCAAGGCTAGCGCGGCAGGCAATGTGCGGGTGCTGGATAATGAGCTGTGTATCATCGATGGGGTGCGCTTCCTGTGCGCAACACTATGGACGGATTTTGCATTATACGGCACAGGCATGAAGTACTTTGCGATCAAGCATGCGAAAAGAAACATGAATGACTTCTCCCTGATTAAAAACGGCAGCCGGTCCTTCAGCCCGGAAGATTCCATTCAGCTTCACAACGATAGCCGTGACTGGCTTAAGCGCACGCTCAGCGAGCCTTTCGATGGCCAGACCGTTGTCGTTACCCACCATGCTCCGTGCCTTAGGTCTATTGCGCCGCGTTTTCGGGGCGATTCACTGACTCCCGCGTTTATCACGGACCTGGGATACTTAATGGAAGCGAGCCGCATCGCCTTGTGGGTGCATGGTCACACCCATGACGCATTCGACTATGTTGTGAATTACACCCGTGTCGTCTGTAATCCCAGGGGATACGTGCCTGATGAACACAACAATGGGTTCAATGCACAATGCACCATAGCGCTGTGATTGGAAAAAGTTTAATAGTGCTATTTACGGGTCTTCCGAAGAATCAGTGGGCAGCTCAACACCGGTATTAAACGCAAAGACGCGGTGGCGCAAAGGACAACGGATAATTTCTTAAAAAATAGGTGAGGATCGAATTTTGGATTCCAGCTAGGCGGTCCAATAGCGTATCCTGACGATGCGGCCGCATGGATTGTACTAGTTTGAATTCTTTGCGTCTTTGCGTTTAAAGTTGTTTGGGCGTTGGATACCCACAGATTTTTCTGACGCGGCTTATTGATAAGTAGTTAATAATAAATGCCCAGGATATCGCCTGAATTGTTATACTTAAACGTTATACTTAAACGCCACGTTTTGATTTCTACAACGTTTGTCCACAATTGTTCCACACTATTGCTGGTACGCAATCGATCTTAGAACTACCGACTCGGCCGCTAAATCACTGCGCAAGGAGTGAATTGCCCTCTTTTATCAATTGTTAGCGAAACCTTTCAACAGGTTACGTAGACCCAGCCTATCCATGTCCTCATTGCCGATAAAATATTTTAATCATCAGGATGCATCGATGCTTTAAAATTAATGACCAAAGCTTGAGAATCATCAATGCAATTCCTGCCCGAATGAACTATTATTTTTTTACTTCTCACATCCTTCTCACATCGCAGCAACCCGACTTAGACTTAGCAGATTCCGTTCGTTGTTGTTTTTCAGTGCATTTCCGGCTTCGTGGTTATATTCGTTGATTATCATCCATAATTATTGACGGAGGAAAGAAAATGAAAAAATTTTCCATTGAAATGCCCCAAGTAAGCAACTGTGAAGTAACCAACTGTGTATACAATGTTAAGAACGCTTGTCACGCCCGGGCTATTACCGTAGGTGACGGGGTCAATGCCATGTGCGATACGTTTTTTAAAGCATCATCGCACAGCAAGGGCAAGCAGCTCGCGGGCGTGGGCGCGTGCAAAGTCTCCGCGTGTTCATTTAATAACGACTATGAATGCCAGGCCGACGGTATTTCCATTCGCATGAAACAAGACAATGCCGTATGTGTAACATTTTCACCGGCGTAAAGCAGTTGTGATAACGGCTATAACCGGGATCAGTGAATTAATGTCCTGCAGGGTGCATAGCCCGTTTTGGGCGGGAGTTAAATTAAAGATCCAGACAGCCGGCTAATGAAGCAGTAATTTTTGATTCATGAACAACAGCACCGGGAGGCAATCATGAAAGAGGTTAAAGTAAAAATCATTCAGAACCTTGGATGGATTGATCGGTCCCTGCGGTTTGCAATTGGTGCGGTGGTGATGGGCTTTCTCGTATATCTGGTGTATTCACAACCATCCGTGCCCGCATGGTACCACTATGCCATATTGATAATGGTTTATCCGATGTTGACAGCCATCTTTGGCTTGGATCCTATCTACCACATTTTTAGCATCAGAAGTTGCGGTATGTCCGAACGGAACCCTTGCGGCACATTTCCGTTTGAAGTAGACGCCGCCCTGGGACATCACCCGATCCCGGATAGCGACATTGAACATAGTCTCGAACGTTCGCATCATGAAAAACGCCCCAAACCTGCAACATGAGAATGGACTTTATGCGGTAAAAAAACAGGTTTATATCATTTCAATAATGATCAAGCCCGGTCTATATACTCTATAGACCGGGTTGGTATTGTTTAGCGCTAGTTTGCCGTTTAGGAAAAAAAGGGGGAGTAAACAAAAAATATTTCCCTGGCAAGCGAGTAATAGGACAATAACCTTCGCGAAGCTGTTTATTCTGTCCATCATTATTCTGAACGGTGTCATGACCTCCTATGCGGCTGAAAATAACCAATCTACCTATCATATGTAAGTAGGTCGTGATTATCGCGCTTTATCAGGCGCCCACAATCTCGCCGTGGAAACCGTGTTCCTTGATGGTATCCAATAACGTAACATGGCTGAAATGCCCACGTTCATAATGGACGGTAAGACGATGGTGATCCCCACCCGCAAACCAAGCGCCGATAATTCCCTGCTCTTGTTCGAGTTTCGTCACCAGCCATGAACGTTGTGATACTTCCATATCTTCCTGAATGTCTATTTCCACTGTCTCCTCAGACATACCGGCGCTCCCTGTCTTTATGCAAAATGTTCTTGCGTAACGTCGTCCTGCTCAAGTATGCAACCAGTGTAGCGTCTTTCCGCACACAGCGCGGTTCAATCGACTGCTTCCTTGACCGCGCTCATGTGAGTACCGTCGATTGCTGCGCCGCAATCGGGACAACATCCACCAACGATGCGGTTGGCCCGAACATGGAACCCATAACGGTCGATCAGCAACGCATTACAGTGATAACAATAAGTATCCTCACCTTGCTCGCCGGGCACATTGCCCTCGTAGACATAGCGCAAGCCGGCGGCGCGGCCGATGCCGCCTGCCCGGCGCAGGGTTTCCAGGGGCGTGACGGGCACATCGCGCATCTTGTAGGCGGGATAGAATTGCGAGACATGCCAGGGGACCCCGGCGCCGACCGAATGCACAAACCCGGCGATGGCCTGGAGCTCTTCATCGGAGTCATTGATGCCGGGGATAACGAGGGTCGTCACCTCCAGCCACACCCCCAGTTCGTGGTAGAGACGGATCGCGTCGAGGATGGGCTGCATGCGCACGCGGCTGATATGCCGGTAACTCTCTTCCTTGTAGTATTTGATATCCACATTCGCCGCATCCAGCACCGTCGCAAGCTCGCGCAATGGCGCTTCACTGATATAACCGCTGGTGACAAAAATATTTTTCAGCCCCTGCTGCCGCGCCAGCACCGCCGTGTCGTAGGCCAGTTCATAAAAGATCGTTGGCTCCGTGTAGGTGTAAGCAATTGAAGTGGCGCCGGCGCTTAGTGCCGCATCGACAATGCTTTGCGGCGTGACGCGCTCACCCGGAATGGCCGCTTCCAACTCCGCCAGTCGCGGGCAGATGGGTTCCTGTGTTTCCAGCTTGCCGTTCGGAGCGATTCGTTTGGGCAGGTGTTCCTTCGGCCACTGGGAAATCTGCCAGTTCTGGCAGAAGGCGCAACGCAGATTGCAGCCCACCGTGCCGATGGAATAGGCGGTTGAACCGGGATAGAAGTGATAGAGCGGCTTTTTTTCCACCGGCTCCACATTGCGCGACACAACTCTGTCGTAGACCAGCGTATAGAGTCTGCCGTGCTTATTGTAGCGCACGCCACAGGCGCCGCGCCCGCCGTCGGCGATGCGGCAGTCGTGCGGGCACAAGGTGCAAAGCACATGTCCATCCGGCAGTGTTTCGTAAAAACGGGCTTCGTGCAGTTCATCCATGCTGGATCACCTGTCGGTTGCTAACAGCCTGCTGAAACATTATCCCTGTGTTGCCATGACACGAACACGCGCGATTACGTCCATCGCCGTGTTTTTAATGGTGACGGTACCGGTCAAAGACATTCAATCCTTGCCGTTCCAGTCCTTGTAATTCCAATCCATGATTTTCCAAACGTAGTAATTCCAAACCCGGTTATTCCAAACCCAGTTATTCCAAACCCAGTTATTCCGGTCCCGATGCACTTCTAAGAATCAAACTGCGCCCGGTCATTGCGGGTGGTTGTGGCAGTTGTAATAGATCGAGCACGGTCGGCGCAACATCGGACAAGCCACGGCCGATTCCCAGCTGCGCTGTCCTTTCGCCCAACAAAAGAAAGGGGACGGGATAGACCGTATGTTGCGTGTGGGGCTCGCCGGTGGCGGGATCGATCATCTCATCGCAATTGCCATGATCGGCTGTAAGCATGACATAGTAGTTGCGTTGCAGCGCCGCCTGGATGACCCGATGGCTCTCCCGGTCCAGGGTTTCCACCGCTTCGATAATCGCCTCTCGGATCGCGGTATGACCGACCATGTCACCGTTGGCGAAGTTAACCAGAATAAAGTCGTAACGGGCTAACTCTATCGCCTGAATAATATTATCCGCCACCTGCGGCGCGCTCATCTCCGGCTGGAGATCGTAAGTCGCTACATCAGGTGACGGAACGATCTCGCGATCTTCACCTTCGAAAGGCTTTTCCCGTCCTCCGTTGAAAAAGTAGGTCACGTGAGGATACTTCTCGCGCTCAGCGCAGTGAAACTGTTTGAGTCCGGCGTTGCTGATGACCTCGGCGAGCACGTTGTCCGGTTGCTGCGGGGGGAAAATAACGGGAAAGGGGAACTGGGCATTGTATTCGGTCATGCATACCACACGGCGCGGTGCCATGTCGCGCGCGAAATATGGAAAACCCTCAAGCCCCATCGCCGCCGCCAGCTGGCGCATGCGGTCACTGCGGAAATTAAAGAAAAACACCGGCTCATCGGGGCCGATGACCGGTATCGGCGGTGAACCAATCACGGTGGGCTGGATAAACTCGTCACCTTCATCCCGATCATAGGCCACTTCAATGGCTTCCCGCGCGGAACCGGCATGCAAGCCTTCGCCCAACACCATCGCTGACCAAGCCTTCCGCGTACGCTCCCAATGCATCGCCCGGTCCATGGCGAAATAGCGGCCGCTCACCGTTGCGATCTTTCCGGCGCCAAGTTCAGCCAGCCGCCGTTCCAGCGACGTCAGGTACTTGAGCGCCGCCCTCGGCGCAGTATCGCGCCCATCGGTGATCATGTGGATCACCGGGGCAACCCCGGTATCCTTAAGTAATGAAAGGAGCCCGGACAAATGATCAATATGGGAATGCACGCCGCCGTCCGAGACCAAACCAATGAGGTGTACCTGCTTGGTTTCCTTCACAAGCGCCTGCCACGACGGGTTATTCACCACGCTGCCTCTCTGGATTGCACTTGAAACCCGTAATAGTTCCTGTTCAAGGATTCTCCCCGATCCCAAGGTGAGGTGTCCCACTTCAGAGTTGCCAAACTGTCCATCGGGTAAACCCACAGCGAGACCCGAGGCTTGTAGTGCGGTATGGGGATTGGAAGCGAAATAGTCATCCAGGTGAGGGGTGCGCGCCAGTGCCCATCCGTTATGGAGACGGTTGGGATTAAGACCAAAGCCATCAAAGATAATCAGCAGTACAGGCCGCCTGTTCATTATGCCTCCCGGTTGCTCGCTTAACTATTCTACCACCTGTTCTACCACCCGTGGTCCGGCTCAGAACCGAACCCGGCGGCATTGGATGTTCCTATGCACGAAAACCTCCAATTTATTGCGTTCAGGAATGAGGCCACCCATTCCAGTCGTTCCACCAACCCCTCAATTTCTCCCGGTGCCTTGCATTCGCTCAGGGTGTTGCCGGACAGCCCCGTTTTGATCAGCTCCTGATCGCGGTGACGGGTCATCCACCGGGATGCAGAAACGGCAACATTCCAGCAACCAAAAACTGGTCTACGCTTACCGTGCTTTAACTCTTTTACCGTGTTCAATGTCATCACCGGGATGCACAATGACGCGGTCACCTTCTTTCAATCCGTTAAGGATTTGCGCATGCAGGCCATTGCGCCGTCCCACTTCAACTGGGTGGATTTGCGCCTTACCACGCTCCATCGCAAACACCGCCCAGCCGTCTTGATGCCGGAATAAGGCGCTGGCCGGAATTTGCAACACGTTGTCTTCCTGCCAGATAATAAAACGCGCTTCAACGCGGTAACCATCGCCCAGTCGCTGCCACCGCTCCTTTGGGGACGTAAAATCCACGATGACCAGGACCCGTTGTTCTTCCACGCCCAACGCAGAAATTTTGGTAAACCCCACAGGCTCCACCACTCTGACCGCGCCTTCCAGGGGTTGCTCGCCGCCCCAGCGATCGAAGATAACACGCATCCCGGGTTTGATACGCACCGCATCATCGGATAACACATCCACTTCCACTTCCAGTACCGAGGTATCGCCAACTTCCAGCAAGGCCTGGCCCGTGGCAACGGCGCCTTCGCATTCATGCGCCACCTTCAATATTTGGCCGCTGACTGGCGATGTAACCGGAATGGCTTGCGCGGCGCCTTCGCGGTGTTTGGCGCCGGCGTATTGCAAAACACTTTCGGCGGCCTGCAATTCATACCGGGCCACATCCACTGCGAATAGCGTTGAACGCCGAGCCGCTTGCGTGGTAATGACTCCGGTTTGCGCCTTGTCGTGTACCTCTTTGGGAACCAAGCCTTGCTCGGCCAGTGTGCGCAAGCGCGCTTCTTCTTTTACCGCCAGTTCGGCAGTGG
This sequence comes from Gammaproteobacteria bacterium, assembly GCA_036507695.1. Lineage (GTDB taxonomy): Bacteria > Pseudomonadota > Gammaproteobacteria > SZUA-152 > SZUA-152 > JAKEGK01. The sequence goes on along the minus strand of DATCIR010000347.1, from coordinate 5,249 downwards.
CCTTTGCCGCCGTCGCTTGTTGTTCGGCGGAACGCAGCGCGGATTGCGCGGCGGCGGCATTGGCCCTGGCTTGCGCCTGGCTGCGTGGATCGAGCACCTGGGATTGCAAGGGTGTGATGTTCACCAGTACCTCGCCCTGGGTTACAGTATCGCCCACTTTGAGTTTTATGCGGCAGGCGACACCAGCCAGGGGCGCCGAAACGACGAAGCGATCAATCACTCGGGTGCGCCCTTCTTCTTCGATAGTCACAGTAAAGGCGCCCTTGACTGCCGCCGCCGTGTCCACCAGCACCGCCCGCGGCCAGAATCCCCAGGCGAGCAACCCGAGCACGATAAGCGCAGTGACCAAGATGCCCGGGTGTTGACGCCACGTGGTACGCATGCTGTTTACTCCTTGGTTTTAAGTACGGCTACCATATCCAGGTGCTTCAGGTTACGCCAGATCATATAACCGGAGAGCAACGCCGAGCCGATCACGACACTCGCCGCGAAGGCATAGACATCCGGATGCAACACCAATGGAACCCGATACAAGTCGGTATCAAACCGGAACGCCAGGTACGCACACAAGCCTTCCCCGATCAGCAGACCCAGCGGTACCGCGAGCAGGGTCATCAGCGCCATTTCGCCCAATAAAATGTAGGCGACTTCGCCGCGGGTATAACCCAGTACGCGCATGCTCGCCAGCTCGCGATTGCGCTCCGACAGGGCGATGCGCATGCTATTGTAAACCACGCCAAACGCAATGGTAGCGCCCAACAGAGTTGAAATGAAGGTGAAAAACAAAATAGTTTCCGCCAGTGTTTCGTAAAACATCTTGATTGCCACCCGTTGAATGATAATGTTGGCGATGCGCGGAATGTCCTTCAATTCCGCATACACCTGGTTTTGGTACTGTTCATCCACCGCCAGGTAGGCGCCGGAAATGACATCGCCTTCATCCAATAGCCGGTTCAAGGCGCGGCGTTGCATATACGCCGATACGCCCAGGTATTGTTTGACAAGCCCCACCACGGGAACCTGCACCGTGGGGCGATTGCCTTCCAGCACTTCGATGATTAACGGGTCGCCGACCTTGATGTTGAGCAATTCGGCGAGATAGTCGGTCAGTATCACGCCGGCTTCCGGCAAGTCGATAAGCTGCAAGCGGGTATCGAGCAGGCGTTGCAAATCGCCGCCGGGATTCACGCCCTGCACCGCGGTGCGGTATTCACGATGCGCAAAGCGCAAGCGTGCTGAAACCGCGCGATAACTTTCCACGTGCTGGACGCCAGGGATGCTGGCAAGCGAATATACCGCGCGCCCGGATGCCGGCTCAACAAAGGTAATGGACAGATCTTCGCGCTGACTCATGCCGTATTGCACTTCCACCATGTAATTGATCGCGCCTTCCTGAAAACGCCCCACCATCATAATGCCGCACGCCAGCGCGATACCGATGACTGAAATCAATGATTTCAACGAATGGCGTTCGATGTGGCGCAATATCATGCGCGTTGGTTGGGAAAGCCAGCGTTGCAATCCCAGGCGCTCCACCAGCGTTGCATGATAGACCGCAGGCAGTTCCGGCAGCATGCCCTGTGCCGGTGGCATTTTAGCGGCGGCCCGCAGGGCGTGCATAGTGCCCAGCACCGCGACACCCGCACTGATCGCCGCGGCTGACAAGATGACATACGGTTGCAATACATAGATCAGGAAGGGGAACCGATAATAGTCCATATAGATATTACTCAGGCTGCGGCCCATCCACGCGCCCACCAACACACCACCCATCACGCCGAACAGCACGATAATCAACACCAGTTTCAGGTAATGGAGTCCGACCTGAAGATTGCTATAGCCGAACGCTTTTAATATTGCGATTTGCTCCCGCTCCAGGCCGATCAGGCGGCTGATGACCACGTTCAACAAAAAGGCGGCGACCCCAAAGAAAATCACCGGAAATACCGTGGCAATGGTCTGTTGTTGTTTCAGCTCTTCGGAAAGAAAGCGATTGGAAAATTGATCATGACGCGCATAAGCGCCCCGCCCGCCGTAGGGTGTTAGTAATTCATCGAGACGATCGATAACGTCTTTTTCATTGGCGCCCTTGGTAATCGTAATGGACACATCATTAAACGCGCCTTCCATATCGTAAGCCGCCGCCAGCGGTATCTGCGCCATCCATAACACGCCATAGCGTTTATGGTCAGGGAACATGGCGCCTGGGGCAATTTCATAAATATATTCCGGCGACAGCGCGATACCGACGATGTTCAGCGTTTTTCGCCGTCCGTTAATGGTCGCGCGCAGCTTGCTGCCGGGTGTTAAACCATGGGCATTGGCAAACGTCTCGCTCACTAATACTTCATCGTCCCGGTCGGGTTCCAATAACCGGCCGGTGCGCAAATAAAGTTGGTTTAAAAGCCCGGGGCTTTGCGCGGGCAAAGATAATAAGTGGCCACTGACCGGTTCCGGAAATCCTTCCACATCGATGGTGATGGTGGCGACCACGCGTGCCTGGACTTTTTCAATACCGGGAATCTCCTGAATGCGCCGCGCGATACTAACGGGCGCGCGTTTGAGTGAGGCAAAGATATGGGCAAAATGATGTTCCCGGTAATAGGTTTCGCGCGTGTTGAACAGGGAATCGAGCGTGCTGAGCGACATGACAAAAATACCGACGCCGCTGACAATCACCAGACCAATCGCGATGGCTTGCAAGCGCATGTTCCACAATTGCCGCCATAGTTTGATATCAAGCGCTTTCATAGCCAGCCATGGTTACCAACTGATGTCCCGCGGCGCGGCCTTGCGTGCATTGATCCGCACTTCGCTGATGCGGCCATCCGCCAGGTGAATAACGCGATCGGCCATCGCGGCGATGCCGGCATTGTGGGTTATCAACACGGTGGTGGTGCCCATTTCCCGGTTAACGCGTTCCAGGGCTTCGAGCACCACCACACCGGTTTTTGAATCCAGCGCGCCGGTGGGTTCATCGCACAACAATACGCTGGGATTTTTCGCAATCGCACGCGCAATCGCCACGCGTTGTTGCTCGCCGCCGGACAACTGCGCCGGGAAATGATTGATGCGCTCACCCAGTCCTACCAGTTCCAGCGCCTCTTGCGGTTGCATGGGCTTTTCCGCGATCTCGGTGACTACCGCCACGTTCTCCTGCGCAGTCAGGCTGGGGATGAGGTTATAAAACTGGAACACGAAACCAACATGGTAGCGGCGGTATTCCGTGAGTTGCTGTTCACTGGCCTGGGTTAAATCACGGTCGTGATAAAATACATGCCCATCGGTAACCGTATCCAGGCCACCCAGAATATTCAGCAGGGTGGATTTACCGCTGCCCGATGGCCCTAGTAACACCACCAGTTCCCCACGATATAAGTCAAGGTCAACACCACGCAACGCGTGCACCTGCACTTCGCCCATTTGGTATACCTTGGTGATACCGTGGGCATGGAATACCACGTCCGCGGAGTCAGGTGGCGAATGGACTGCGGGATTATCCATAATTGTTATTCAGTTCGCAGCAGTGGCAGAAATGCGTTATATTAGCAAAATCATCACGCAAATCCATTGGCGGGGCCATGATATGGGTCAAGCGGGCAGGGCATTTCACGTAACCGCAAATTTGTTCGCGCAGCATTGGCTTTATTGACGGGTGTTTTGGCTCCTCGTTTATAGCATCGCCGAGATTGAAAATATTTAACGAAGGGTCTTCCCAAGCATCCGTTGCAACTTAACGCCGCTAGTAAACGCGAAGACGCAGTGACGCGAGGGGCGCCGGATAATTTCTAGAAAAATATGAGCGGATCGCATTTTGGATTCCGGATATGGTGGACCAAGAGCGTATCCTGAGCATCCGATAGCATGGATTGTAATGGTATGAATTGTTTGTGCCGAAGCGCCGTTGCGTTAAAGTTACTGTTGGTCTACGCGCAGATTATTCAGAGGGGGCGTTTTTCATCAACATTATACTTCACTACCTTCTCAACCTTCTCAACCATCTCTAAATAGTGCAACTCGGGCTCGCGCGTTCAATCCCCTTGATTTTCGCCAAGACTCCGTGTATTTATAATCCCAAGCGGGTGTAGTTCAATGGTAGAACTGCAGCTTCCCAAGCTGCTAACGTGGGTTCGATTCCCATCACCCGCTCCAATTCAGCCACCAAAAGCCAGTTGAGCCGCCTAGACTTTCAACATTCCGGCATGACCAACAGCCAACGTTCTTGGCCAACGTCGCTCCGCCGGATTGCGGTGTTAGGGTGTATCGTGTTTGAACTTGCCATGCCGCAAAAAATAAAGCGTTTGATCGATCACGGCATCGTTCTTCATCATGAACGGGTGGGTTGTAGGTAACATAATAAAATCCGCCATACCCTCGACCTTGGTGGATTCCGCCGATACTTTGCCGTCATCGGGGTTTGGCAAATACGTCGATAAAATTAAGTTAATGCTTTGCGATCCGGCAATCACGCCTAACTCGAATTCAACCGGCCCGAGGGATTTGGGTATATCCGTGGACTCGGTGCCAAGCTGCATCCCGGCGGGACCGTTCAGCAACTCGTAGCCCGGCGTGTTTTTGAGATTGTCCACGACTTCGCTGCCCTGATTTGGCGGCCCGAGCATGACAACGCGGCCGATATCCGGCCGCGGGTGGTCCTTTAAATACACCCGTACCAGGATGCCGCCCAGTGAATGCGTGACAAAATGAATCCTGGCCGCGGACAGTCCCCGGCATTGCGTCAAACCCGGTTCGACCGCCAACGTAGCCAGTTCCTCAATCGTATGTTTTCGCGATGGATAGTCGACATTGCTTACCGCATACCCTTCCGCAGTCAAGCGGTTGGCCAATGCCGCCATGGAATCCGCGGTGCGCGCCAGGCCATGCAACAGCACTACGCATTCTTTTGCGTAAGCGATGTTACTTAACATCAACGCTATAATTAAGGCGAAATATTTTATGCCAAAGAGACACTGCCTGCGCAACGTTATGTACGCGCGGCTGAAGCAATTAAGTAAACCGATACACAGTGGTTGCATTGTATTAATCGCCAAGACTGGAACCATTTGTCATAACATTTACGGTTTATCATCGGCGTTAGGTATCGCCATTAGGGCCAGGCCACCGCAATCGGCTGATAGTGTTCAGCAGCACGTAAAAAAACGCCTATTTTTCATCTTAAAACAGGCTTTTTTGGGTTAAAAACGTTATTTTAACACCGTGTTAAAATCGCGTTATGTTTTTTCTTAGAC
>DATCIR010000346.1:0-8714 GCA_036507695.1 Gammaproteobacteria bacterium | reverse complement strand
GACCTGCAGTCCCTGATGGCCCTGCCCGCCAACTCACCCCTGCGCAAATACCAACCGCAAATCGGCTATTATTTATTGGATGAAAACCGCTACCCGCAGGGCAAAGCGGGCTCCATCACCGGGGCGCTGTTCCGGATCGAGAACAGCAAGGATATTAAGGCGTTACGGGACAACCTTCAGATTCTGGAGCAGCAAATCCCGCTGACCGAAGCCAGTTTACGGCGGGCCATGGCGGTATGGATTTACTATGTTGTGGCGCCGCATAAAGGGTTAGAATTGGACAAACGCGATGTACAGGACTTGACCGAGGTACGAGAAATGTTAGCCACACGCATCAAACAGTGGGAAAAAGAGTTTATTGAAAAGGGCACGCTCAAGGGGCTGGAAGAAGGCTTGGAAAAAGGCCGGAAAGAAGGCTTGGAAAAAGGCCGGGAAGAAGGCTTGGAAAAAGGCCTGGAAAAAGGCCTGGAAAAAGGCTTAGAAGAAGGCCTGGAAAAAGGCCTGGAAAAAGGCCGGGAAGAAGGCCAACGCATTGGTGAAGCCAAAACCCTGAAAAAAATGCTGGTGTTAAAATTCGGCGCTTTGCCAGACTGGGCCGAACAGCGGATTGCCCAGGCCGATGCGGCCCGCCTTGATCAGTGGGTGGAAAATCTGCTGGCGGCCAACAGCCTGGATGAAGTGTTCAAGTAACAAACCGAATAGATACAGATATAGAACACACATAGAGCGCTGTCTGGAACAGGCGCCGGGACAACGTCTGGAACACGACTCCATTGATAATGGATGAGTTAGCATTGCGCCTGGAACAGTAATCGAGTTGTCGAGGAACGAACCGCATCAATCGAGGAGACTTAACTATTTCTGCTTGTCTTCGGAGTATTTGTACTGCGCGTAGCGGTAGCCGTCATACCCGTAACCATAATAACTGCTCTTGCGCTGCACGATGCCGTTCAGGATCGATCCCTTCACGTTGATACCGCTTTGCTCACAACGCCGGTAGGCCAATTCCACTTCTTTCCTTTGGGTTTGCTCAAAACGCACCACAAACATGGTGACGCCGGCGTAACGCCCTACCACAGTGGCGTCGGTCACCGCCAGGATCGGCGGGGTATCGACAATCACCAGGTCATATTGTTTCGACGCCCACTGCAAGAAGTCCTGCAGGTTTTTATGCATCAGCAATTCGGAGGGGTTGGGCGGATTGGTGCCACAGGGCACAAAATCCAATCCCGCGATTTCGGTTTTGCGGATCGCCACTTCCTTTTCGATTTGCGCCGACAAGAGTTCACTGAGACCTTTTTCACGCTCCGTTCCAAACGCGCGATGCAAATGCCCCTTGCGCATATCCGCGTCAATAATCAATACCTTTTGATTACTGATCGCGTAGACGGCGCCGAGGTTGGCCGATACAAAACTCTTGCCCAGCTCCTGACCGGGACCGGTAATCATCAAAATATTATTATGCGTTTCCAGCATGGCGAAATGCATACTGGTGCGCAAGCTGCGGATGGATTCGATTGCCACATCATCCGGCGCAATCTTAGCGAGAATCAACGGTTCCCGGGGTCCGCCGTTGGTGGTTTTGCGCTTTTGCTCCCTGGATAATTTTTGCTGCACTTCGGACAACGGAATCGTGGCATACACCGGCAAGCCAATGTGCTCCAGTTGGTCCGGGCTTTCAATGCCGCGGCGCATCGCCACGCGCATATAGGCAATCACAATGCCCAGCAACAAACCCAGGATTAACGACACAATCACGATGCGCGTTTTCTTCGGCTTGACCGGCGCTTGCAACAGCTCCGCCGTATCCAGAATCCGCACGTTACCCACGGTGCCCGCTTTTACGATGCTGAGCTCCTGCACCTTGTTCAGCATCTGGATGTACAAAGTCTGGTTAACTTCCAGATCCCGCGTCAAGCGCAGGATTTCCTGCTGGGTTTCCGGCAAACCTTTTATCTTTGATTGCAGGTCGGCTTTTTTGGAATTCAATGTTTCGCGCTTTTCCTGGAGCGAAACATAATAAGGATGCTCCTTGGTAAAGAGTTTTTTCAGCTTGGTCTCTTCCAGCTCCAATTCGTTGAGCTGGCCTTCGAGCTTGACCACTTGCTCCAGTATCGACTGCGTTTCCAGTGACAAATCCACGGATTCATTCTTCAAGCGAAAACTGTTCAGCAAACCTTCGGCCTTCATCAGCCGATCATTCACTTCAGGCAGTTTTTCCTCCAGAAACTGCAAACTCTTTTCCGCTTCCGCGGACAGCCGTTGCACGTTCTGCAGGAGATACTGCCTGGCCACGCTGTCCAGAATCTTGCGGGTTTTGGCTTTGTCCGTTCCCTGCAAGGAAACGCTCAGCACCCCGGTGCGGCGGCCTTTTTCCGATACCGATAAGGCATCCTGCAAATCGCGTATCGCGCTAATCTTAGTGACACGCCCCACGTGAAATTCCAGACCCGCACGGTCAACCAGGTCAGACACCAAAATGCGAATGCCCTTGCCGTCGGCGATTTCCCCAACCTTACCGCTCACTAACACATTGTCATCCAAAGACAACTGATACGCGCCTTGCTCACCCGTTTTCAATAGCAAGGTTTCGCCCAGCAACTCATCAGGCACGTCCAGCCGGGCGACACGAATGTACTCACCGCCCCAGGCATAACTCGAAAACAGCCCAGCCAGGATTCCGTCGCCACCGAAGATGCGCGCCAGTCCTCTGCCCACCACGGGCAGGTAGCGGGGTTCCGCAACGATATCAAGATGCAATTCGTCGACAACCTTGCTGATCACCATGCGCGACATCAGCACTTCGATTTCCGTGGTGGCTTCACTTTCCATTTCAAACGCGCCGGTCAAATCCGCAAGCCCGGACATGCCCGCGGATTTTTGTTCCACCTGCAACAAGGCATCGGCTTTGAAAACCGGCGTAGTGAACAACGCGTTAAATATGCCGCCCAGCACGAATAAGCTCACCACGATGGCGATGAGGCGCTTTTCATCCAGCAGGATACCCCACAGCCGGCCGAGTTCGCTGTGGTTATCGGCTTCAGGCTCCTGAATAATTTCGTAAATAGGTTCGTGTGCTTTGTTCATTAATCTTAAAAACCAAAATCTAAAAAACCAAAGATATGTTATTATCCCGTAGCATGCGATGACGAACGAACCGCAACAATGACACCGTAAATAGCGCCTTCATCATATCCTGCCCGGCTCAATGTGCATTACCGGGTTTAATCCCCGCTCCCTTTTAGAGGGTATCGCAAAACCCGGTTTATTGTAGGGTGGGCAGCGCCCACCGTTATAGTCACAATCAATTGCCGCACATTGGTGGGCCGTGCCCACCCTACGGTGAGTTTTACGACACCCTCTTTTAGAGGGAGGGATTGGGTGGGGGTGCAAACGTTTGAATTCTTTGCCCCTCACCCCAGCCCTCTCCCCAAAACAGGGGAGAGGGAGCTAATACTTGCATAGTCTTACCGCAAAGCCGATCACCAATAACCACCAATTACCGCATCCTGCCAAATTATATCTGTATCCGTATCACATTCACCCATGAGCGGGTCGCCAAATCCAGCAATTGATACGCTTCTTCATGGACCCGCCGGTTTTGCCGGTAAGGATCGGGTATCTCCGCGTCATCCAGCCACTTACCGATCAACATTACCTTACCGCGGGCCTCCGGCGCAATCCGGTAAACCTGCTCGCGGTTTTCTTCCGACATCGCCAGAATCAAATCCGCGCCCCGGCAAATCTCCGGCGTTAACTGCCGCGCCGCGTGTCCGGAGGTATCCAAGCCATGGGCCGCGGCCACCTTCGCCGCAAGCTCATCAACGGGATGCCCCACCAGCGCGCCCACACCCGCGGAGGAAAATTTTTTCTCCGGTATCAAACGCTGCAGCATTCTTTCCGCCACCGGACTGCGGCAGATATTGCCGACACATACCACTAAAATAGATTTAAACATATAACCAACCCTGGTCTTAATGTTAGTTGTAGGGTGCGCTCCAAGCTTAATCTGTAGGTTGTGGTGAGCCGCAACATTCCAGAGGTTACGATAGCCCCATGGTGCGCTTCGTGCCTCAACGGCACCCTACAATAATATTCTTACAACCATAGGATGCGGTTCATGCTTCACCACATCCTACCCTGCTGACACCGTTGATGGTGGGCAATGCCCACCCTACGCGATTACGCACCAATTACCGACCCGCATTTTATTCCCGTTGTAGGGTGGGCACCGCCCACCGTTACACGCTATTCCTGACGCCGCTGATGGTGGGCAATGCCCACCCTACGCGACTACTTTCACAGCCGCTATGCGCGTCCTACCGAACCCCTCACTGCCCCAAGCTATCAATAATATCAATCGTCAAGATGGTCGGGAAAATCTGGTTAATAATACGCGCCCAACGGCTAATCGGCGCCGTCGTCACATACACCACATCATCCGCCTGCATGGGGAACTCCACACCCAGCATCATCGCCGTGGCATCCGACAAATCCAGCTGATACACCCGGCCCAACTTCTCCGCACCTTCCGGGAAGCGCCGCACCACAAACACACCCGTCGCATCGGCTTCAATTTCTTTAAAGCCACCCGCATTACTCAGCGCTTCCGTCAAGCTCATGCCGTTACGCGAAATGGGGAACGTGCCAGGCTTTGTTACACTGCCCATCACATACACCTTGCGGTCCTCGATACTCGCCACATGGGCAATGTCACCGGGCATCATCAACCGGTTCTGCGTCATCACCCCTTTCTGCAACAACGCCTTCAGCGACAACACTTCATCCTTGCCATCGCGGTGCAGGATCACCCGCTGCCAATCCGCCTTTTCATTCAAGCCGCCCGCCTGGTTAATCGCATCCACCAGGGTCATGGGCACATTGGTCACGGGAATGGTGCCGGGCTTGTAGATTTCACCGGTAATAAACACTTTATGCGCGCGAAACGCGGCGATATTGACATCCACCTGGGGTTTTTCGATAAAGGTCGACAAACGTTTGGCGAGCGTGGCGCGGATCTCCTCCAGGGTTTTGCCCTCCACATGGACTTCGCCGATATAGGGGTAAAAAATATTGCCCTGCGTATCCACCCAGTTGCCCGCTTCCGCGGAACTGCGGAACTGGCCTTGCGGAATAGTGAGTTCCGGATGATCCCACACGGTGATATTCAGCACATCGCCCTTGCCAACCCGGTATTGATAGCCCGCCAACGCATCATCCAGCTGTGGATTCGCAACCGGCCCCGTCAGCTCCGCCACTTTCAATTCCTGCAATACACCCACATTGATGGGATGGACCTCGATGGAGTCCAGCACGTCCTCCGGCGCCTCGCCGACAATTTCCTTACCACTGGTCGTCAAGTGACTGCCGGGAATCGTGCACGCAGCCAAAGTGAAAAGCACAGACAATGCGAATAACAAAGATAATGAGGGTACCGCCAGGACATGAGTGAACGACGTCTTATTCTGCATTCAACACCTAATTGATTAATAAATACACGTCAGCACAACCGTAATTAGAAAATAAAATGCCGCCAATCCCTTGGCAAGAAGCATTTATCCGGTACCGAATCTCCTCACAAACCGCCTAAACGTGCGCATGATAACTCATTAATTATTCAATATGTATGCCCATTTTTGAATTGTATGTGAGATTTTAAGATATGGTTATTTATTGTCCAGATGCGGGAAATTATAACTGCGCAGAGAAACTGCGAGGAAAACGAACGATATTACAGAAGGATTTTAACGCCGGGTGATTGGCGGCGTGCAGGTTTCTGTTTCAGCCCTTCTCATTAATTAATATCGGAGAAAAACAGAAATCGTTTGCGTTAGTTGACCGTAAAAGGACAAATGACAAAACGCCGGTTAGTCCAGAATGTGGCCCAACACATCACTATAAATTGTTTCAATTGGAATACTCAATCCAATGGAATCAAGCAACACCGCCTCGCCACCAGAATACGAATTCAATACCCAAGAGCCTTCAATTTTCCGGTAATCATCAACGTAAACTTTGTGCTGCTTGTAGCTCATTATTTTAGTTCCCAAAACCAGATTTCCTTTGAATTAAAATAGCAATTGGAATTACAAATTGCTACTGAATTTGTTATGTCGACAAGATCAATATGACCACCTCCATATCCTGTGATTTTCCAAAATAGCACAACACCTTTTTTGCCACTTATACTACTTATAAAATCAGATGGCTTGTAAATTTTTGGTTTTCCAAAAACGTGCGGCAGCATAAGTTGATCCGCTAATAGCTTTGCTCCCATCTCTACCTTTTTCCCTTTGAATTCGCCAGCCTTAATCGATAATCTTCCATTAAATGACACACCAGTTTTTAACAAAGCAAGGCTCACGCGAGTAGCGCATGTATTTACGTAGGCTGGATTTTGCTTTATAAGAGCGTCTTGGACATAACCAATTTCGGAATACAACGCCTCACCATCAACAAAATTGTCTGCAAATTCGTTTGACGAATAGTAATTTTTCTTTAATTGCTCATAAGCGGGTTTCATTTTTTATCCTTGCATGGCAATTTTTCCGACAAAATAGAACTAATTATTTCAGACGCTCTACCATTCAGTGAATCCGGAGACGCTTTTTTTAAACCCATATAAACCTGTTCTTGTATAGAACCAGGGAGTGCTATATCGTAGCCACACCAGGTTTTACCCTCTGTACTATCCAGGACTCCTATTAAATACATCTCTGCAAGGCGTCTTTGAGCGACATCATTACTCATGTAGGCTTCTTTAAAGTTTGAGCCGGTGAAGTTAAGATGCTCTATCGATAGACGTTGTTTATCGTCGTTAGGTATTTTAATTGATTGGCCATTTGCGAAGCTACACGATAGCAAGCAGAAACAAGTTACAATGATATAAATAATTCGGTTCAGAGACATTTGTGATTCCTGTTTATATAATGTTTTAACGAACATTTTAAGCGTATGCTGCAAATCTCCAGCAAGCAAAAGTGGCGCAACTTTTGCGAAAGGCAAAAGCTATGACGCTGTTAATTATCCGGGTAAATTTGCCTTTCGCGTCCATCACGAGCATGAATTTATCAAAACCCCTTGTGATCCCCACTATCCATTGGAATACGACCTATCCAAGGCAATCAGTATAACATAATTGAGTAAAACTACTAGGCAATGGCAAGCCCTTAGCCTTATATGATGCGGTAACGAACACATGGACGACATACTGAAAGTGTAGTGTCTCAAGTCGCCATGGAGAAGGTAAGACCGGGAACCGGTCGAGAAGCTGGCCTGGGCCATGGCCGAAGCGACCGAGGGGGATTTATAAAACCACTGCCCCACTACAAAACTATCTCCCTCTCCCTTTTGAGGGAGACCTGGGCCATGCACGAGGTAGAGCGACGCAGGATGCCTAAGCCGAGGGCCGGGGTGAGGGTGATTTATAAAACCACTGCCCAATTTTCCTCAATGGCTTCACCCACAACGTCCACGGATACGGCCTCAACCCATTTACTTCCCAGGCTTTGCGATCCATACGGTTCGCCCGAATCCTGTTCGCCAATTTCACGTTACTCGCGCCACCGGTCCGCATATGCACCAACACCTCGGGAATATAGCGTGCTCTCACCCCATGCTTTAATAAAAACCGCAACATGATTTCATAATCAGCCGCGGTGCCTATATCCAACCGGAACATTCCGTATTTTTCATACACCGACCGGCGAACAAAAAACGTGGGATGCGGCGGCATCCATCCCCAATAAAACCGATTCGGATCAAAATCCAATGACCGCCAATAACGCACCACTTTCGATGGATCATTTGCGTCAACATAAAGCAAATCACCATAACAGGCATCAATAGTCTTGTCTTCAAACACACCACTAACTTTTTGCAAAACATCCTTAGCAGGATAATAGTCATCGGCATTCAATATCCCGACAATATCACCCGCTGCAAGCCCGATCCCTTTATTCATGGCATCATAAATGCCCTCATCAGGTTCCGAGATGATCTTGGTGTTACAGGTCTTATGCTGTTCTATGATGTTAAGGGTGGAATCGGTGGAAGCCCCATCAACAATAATGTGCTCGGCAGAAATAGTCTGATCGTTTATACTCTCCAGACTTTTGCGGATGGTTTTTTCACCATTGTAGACAGCAGTGATGATTGAAATGCTAGGCATTAAGGCAGGTTAACAAAATCTAGGCTTTTCTTGAAATGAAATAATCCCCCAAAACCAAAACATCCATCCGGGTCCTGAGAAAACAATCCAAGGCTTCTTTGGGATGACACACCACCGGCTCGTTTTCATTAAATGACGTATTCAGCAGAATAGGAACGCCCGTCAGTTCACGAAAAGTATCAATCAAATGATAATACCTTGGGTTAGTAGTCTTTGACACGGTTTGCAACCTACCCGACCCATCAACATGCGTCACTGCCGGTATCTCAGCCCGCTTCTCTGCGCGAATCTGAAACACTTTCATCATAAACGGTACATCGTCGTCTTCTTCGAACCATTCCGGCACCTGTTCCCGCAAAATCGAAGGCGCGAAAGGCCGGAATGATTCCCGACGCTTGATTTTTAAATTCAGAATATCTTTCATATCAGCACGGCGCGGATCCCCCAATATGGACCGGTTACCCAGCGCGCGCGGCCCCCACTCCATGCGGCCCTGAAACCAACCAATGACTTTCCCTTCTGCTATTTTATCGGCGGTCTTTTT
>DATCIR010000345.1:0-3321 GCA_036507695.1 Gammaproteobacteria bacterium | reverse complement strand
GGTCCGGGTCCTGGGACGCGGCAATGGCTTTTAATTGCCGGATATGCCGTTCAGCTTCCTCGCTTCCGGCGGTATGCGCCGCGGAAAACCATTTGCTGGCCTGAGTATTATCAAGATTAATACCCCAACCATTTTCATACATATTACCGATCCCAAACTGTCCGTCCGCTTCGCCTTTTACTGCTTTCTCAAGATACCAGCTTAACGCAATGGAAGTGGACACATTCGCCGCACGATTAGCCATATATATCGGCAGCATTTGTTTTGCAACAGGATGATTTTGCTTCGCCGCTTTGCTTAACCAGCTCTCGCCGGCAGGAACATTTCTGTTTACCCCTATACCGTATAAATTAGCGATCGCCAGCCGGTATTGCGATTCGGCGTGCCCCTGGTTGGCGGCACTGGTGAACCAGGTAATGGACTTTTGCCGGTCACGCCCGACTTTTTCGCCGGAATCATATATCCGGCCAAGCTCGTACTGTGCTGCGGCGATTCCCGCATTCGCTTCGCGATGCAATAACGCCAGGTTACTGTCTTCAAAATTGACCGGCGGCTTTGAGTCATCGAGGAATTCGGGGACTTTAGTGACAATTTCAACTTCCTTGCCCAAGGTGTTCTTGGATTTGCTGGTAAACCGTTCGGCAAGTTCCGGTTCCTTTTGCTGGGCTTTTTGCGTGTCTTTCTCCAGAATGGCGATCAAGCGCTCGATCGATTTTTCTTCTCCCAAATCGACAAATGGCCGGACCTTTTTGACAATTTCTTCTGCTGTCATTTCGCGGACAATGTTCGGGGACAGAACTTTGTCATACAACGCGTTGGCGAACCGGTTGCCGTTGTCCGCCGATGCGCGAACCCAATTGGTACCCTTGATAATGCTTGGCCGGGTTCCGTCACCCAGCACGTATAAGATGCCCAGTTTAAGCTGCGCCATCGGATGGTCCTGTTCCGCCGCTTCCGTGTACCAGCGCACGGCCTCAAACGGATCCGGCTTAATACCAAATCCCGACTCATAGACCGCCCCCAGATTATATTGCGCGTCGGCATCACCGCTCTTCGCCATTTCCATATACCAAACAACCGCGCTTGGCAGACTTTCATCGGCAGCTGGCTTTTCCGCCCATGCTGCTACAGCGGTTACCAACAAAACTGCACCCACCAGTAGCGTCTTGACGCAATGCAATACTGAAAAGCGTGTTACCCGTTTCAAGTAAACTCACCCATTTTTAGTTCGGCCGTATTTTAATTTATATCTGAATAAGATAACTTTAACATGAATTCAAATAATTAGAAGTAAAATCTAAGCATAGTGTAGGGAAATGCTTAAGTAGTATAATTTTCGGAAGTTCATGGAACAACTATAGGATATTATTAATCACTTATTCTTCATCATCCACCGAATTATATTTTGTTTTTACATCATGCCTATCTTACCTTTTGTATTCAAATATATACCGTTAGGAAATCGACACTTCCAACACCTTAGGTGGACTACCGCCGTCATACTGATATTGGTGAGCTCATGGACACCCCTGGACTTAGCTAAGGCGGCGACGCCGCTGATCGACCAGCTTGCGGGTTCGCGTACGGTCGAACTCGAAAATAACATTAAGCTCTACGACGGTTGGACGGACCTTATGTATTCCGCGTGGCGCGGAAATTTAGCTAACGTCAACGAAATACTCGGCAAAGGCATAACACCCATTAACGCCCAGGATGAAGATAAACGCACCGCAATGAGTTACGCAGCCTGGCGCGGCAACGCCCCTGTTATCCGTTTGCTCGCGAACAAAGGCGCCGATGCCAACCACCGGGATGTTGATGACCTTACTCCGTTACTGTGGGCCGCCCGCAACGGGCAACGCGCCGCGGTTGAAACCTTGCTCTCCATGGGCGTTAACATTAATTTCAAAGACAAGTCCGGGAAAACCGCTTTAATCTGGGCCACAACCATGGGGTATGAGCACGTTGCCAGCCTGTTAATTGAAAAAGGCGCGAATATGGATATACAGGACAATGAGAGTAATACCGCGCTGACCACGGCGGCGAAAAACGGCTATGCTACGATTGCGGACCGGCTCATTCGCGCCCTGGCAAAACCCGACACATTCGACAAACTGGGCCGGTCATCCCTCTGGTATGCCGCGGATGTCGGCTCCTACTCCATGGTTGAGTTACTGCTTAATAAAGGCGCCTATGTAAACATCAAGGATAAGGAAAAACAAACGCCATTAATGCGCGCAGCGAAAAACGGGCACGATGACATCGTGAAGTTATTACTCAAGAAAGGCGCTGACGTGAATATCGTTTCGTTAAAGGGAAATACCCCGCTGCTTCTTGCCGCCTCTGGTGGCTATGAATTTATTGCCAAGGATTTACTGGACGCCGGGGCAAACATCAACCAGACCAATGCAACCGACAACTCGGCACTGCTGGTGGCGGCGGAACTGGGGCACCACAAGGTGGTTGACCTGTTGCTGGCGCGCGGCGCCAACACGACCCAGGTGAATAAGCTGGGCCATACGGCTCAGTCCATGGCGCAGAACGAAGGTCACCAGAAAGTCGTGGCGCTTTTTAACACCTTCGATTCAGGCGGAACCGGCTTGCTGAAGCGTTTGTTGACCAACGAGTAAGGTGTTGGTGTGATGCTTTAGGATTGCGTTAAGAAAAGTCAGTGGTGTTATGGGAATAAAAAAGGGCGTGCATGGCACGCCCTTTCTCTTTCTAAATTTAAAACATCCTAAGTCACTACCAACTGAAGCTGCCTTCAATCTCCCATTGCGACATTTCAAGGGTGATCTGTTGGCCATCGCCTAATGGATTAGGACCGGTCACACTGTTTGACGGTGCATACATGAGTGCAAAATTAAATTCCTTGTTGCCGGCCATAAATCGGGTAAAACCAAACGTAAAATGATCCTCCATCACACCCGGCGCCAGGATATTAAACAACACTTCGGAATCCGGGATTGGCTGATCACCATGGCTATAGCCGACACGCCAAGCCCAATCGGATCCGGTATTCCATTGGTAACCCAGTTTATAAATCGTCATATCTTCCCAACCAAAGCCCGGCCCATTATCACCACCCAAACAATCCGGTGAGGGAGATCCACCAAAGCAGTTAGTCAATGATGGATTTAAAGGATTCCCAACCGATTTAATATCACTATACATAATGCCTTGGACATCAAACGTTAATTTTGACTGGTTGGCAAACGCATAGGCCAGGCCCACTGTCCAAGTTGCTGGTATATTAAAGCCACCTTCCTCGGCAAACAGGCCTTTATATTTATCAAATTCACTCATTTGTGTTTCAGATTG
>DATCIR010000344.1:0-11833 GCA_036507695.1 Gammaproteobacteria bacterium | reverse complement strand
ATGGCTTGGTCGCTCCCGCCCATCCCTGGGCTTCGCGACACCTTTACGGTCCCTGTAAAATGAGTGAAGAGCAAGCCTACGGACGCGAAGACCAGTCTGAACCGCGATAGGCCAGAGCGCTGAACAATGTGTTATTGACGTATCGGGCATAGTCGTTTGTTTTCACATCTATTCTTGATAATGAGCGGCCGCCTGGTGAGAAATGCGGGCTAAATCGCCGCCCTGCTCGCCGGATGGACATAACGAGTGTTGCTGCGCCATGCCGGCAAAATCAGCGCCGTTTTCTAGTTCGGATTTGATGGCTTCACATTGGGAGCGGGTCTCCACCAGAATATGACGAGCGCTTGCTTTTCGCATAGGAACTCCTTTTTGCCGGGAGAATAACAATCAAAATGAAGGTTGACGGGTCGATCCGGATGAAATTGCCAAATACTATTCTGGCGGGTGCTTACGCGGAAGCTTTCTGATGTGCTGCGTATACGCGCCGGCAAGCCTGGCGAATGAAATCCAGCAACACATTCCAGTCAACTGGCTTGTTGAGATACGACGATACACCCAAACTCATACAGGTTTCCCGTTCGCCGGCGATGGTCAAAACAATAATCGGGGTTTTGGCGATTTCGGGGATCGTTTTTACTTCCTTGATAAACGTTATGCCATCTTTAATTGGCATCATGATGTCGGTAATAATGATATCCGGCCGGACTTTTTTTGCGAGTTCAATGCCTTCATCAGCGCTGGCAGCGGTGTGGGCATAAAATCCTTTGCGTGATAAAAAGCGTTCCATCAAATCACGCACCTCGGCATCATCGTCAATGGCCAGAATGGTCGTGATTTTTTCGCGCCGCTTGAGAACGTCTTCCCCTTCTTGGCCAAAGCGCACCTGCGCCGGATCGACTTTAGGACCAATCTCCAGGACTTCCGCCACATGTTGCTGTACCTTTACCAACCTATTCGCAGGCAAGCGGACAATAAAGGAAGAACCAACACCCGTGCTGCTCTCCACTGAAATAATACCGCCCAATAATTCACATAAACCCTTGCTAATGGCCAAGCCTAAACCGGTGCCACCAAATTTGCGCGTTGTGGAGCTATCGGCTTGCGAGAAACTCCGGAATATTTTATCCAACTGTCCAGGCTCCATGCCGATACCGGTATCCGATACCACAATTTTCAGCCAGGGCTCTGTTCCGTAACTGCTATGAGTCACCGACACCGTAATATTTCCGTCTTTGGTGAATTTATTGGCGTTATTAATCAGGTTGTAGAGTATTTGGCGAAATTTTGTTGAATCGGTGATGAAGGATTCCGGCTCTGATACGATATTAACGGCTATTTTATTGTTGGCGGCTTGTGTCAGTTTGGCGATACTATTTACGACTTCGGTTACGATCTCTGAGACGTTCACGTGCTCGAAATAGGTCTCCATCTTACCGGATTCGATTTTCGAAATATCCAGAATGTCGTCAATGACACTGAGCAAGTGGTTGCCGGCAACATAGATTTTACCCAGATCCTGGCTGATCTGTTCATTATCCATGTGGTCCTCCCGCATAATTTCAGAGTATCCGAGAATCGCATTTAAGGGCGTTCTCAATTCATGACTCATATTGGCGAGAAAAATACTCTTGGTCTCATTGGCTTTCACCGCGTCATTTTTTGCTTTGGTCAACTCCCGCGTGCGCTCGGACACGAGATCCTCGAGGTGCAGTTTATGTTTTTCCAGCTCGTTTACGATGGTATTTAATTCTTCGGTGCGTTCCTTGACACGGTCTTCCAGCAGCTGGTTTTGCTCTTCAATTTTCGCCAGGTAATCCTTGAGATCGGTTGATTGCCGCTTTATCAGGTCATCCGCTTTCTTCGACACAAAAAACAATATCAGGTATAAAATGGACAAAGTAATAGAGATACCGAAGAATGCCAGCAGCAGACTATGCTCCATCTTCGCGTAGCCTTCAGTGACATCATAATAAACTTCAAACACACCGCGAACAGTGTTGTCGTGCGAATCAACAAGCGGCAAATAACTGGATGCGATACGCCGGTCAGTCAGCTCACCCTGGATCGCGCTAAATGTGTCCCGCTGCGTAATTTTAGTAATGATTTTTCCAGTCTTGGCGGAAACACTCCCCGGATAGTCGGGCGGTTTTCGCTCACCGATTTCGGCCTGGTCGGTGCTAAAGACCGTTTTAGCATTCAGATCAAAAAACTTTATTTTAAGAATGGGTAGACCCAGCACGTTATTTTGTGCTTTCAGATAAGTTTGCCGCGTGATTTCATGCTTAGCCAGTTCGTCGGTAGACAGGACCGATGCCTGATCGATAAACGGCGCAAAATCCGGCCATAGGTTGTTAACCAAGGCGCGGGTAATCGCAATATGTTCCTGTTCCCCGGCATCGACGAGATCCTGCATCATTGCCGTTCGATAGAAATACACAAACACTATCGCAGCAATGAGGATGCCCACCAAGGATGAAACGGAAAAGTAGCGGCGCACTGAAAAATCAGACCGGTACCGCGCGTTGTCGGGATTATTATTGGTCATTATTCGTTATGAAAAATGCGAAAACTCTAAAATATCCGTTGCCTTGCCGCCTTATGATTTTATCGGCTCAGATATTAATCTCTTAATTGAAATTTTCCCATTAAAATGCTTAAGGAATTTGGCTGGTTATCAAAAACCACCGCCACCTGTGACGCCGTAAAACCGGCTGAGTGCTGTTAAATATTTTTAAATACAAATGGTTGGTATAGTAGTAAGCATTTGCCAAGCCCCCTTTTCGCTACTATCGATACGCCAAACAGATCCGCCAGCTTGTTAAGGCTGGTAACTAATTTCAATTGCAAGGTCCCTGCGCCTGGCTTTGGTCAACCCGTCCGCAAAGCAGTATCCGCCTGTTTTCCGCGGGAGATGGGAAGCATGTCACTGCGATCAACTCCGTCCAAGGGTCAATAACAGAAATTTGTTCGACAGTGAAACGCTGAACTAACTAAAATCAATATCAGTCTTCCAACAGGTCAATCATTCCTCCTATTCCGGAGCCGCGAATCATGCGCAACTATGGATTACTTTGCCTCTTCAGCGTTTGGGTCTATGGGTGCGCCGGCACCCCTTACCAGCCTGGTCCTGCCGCCTACCAGGTGGTGAAACCAGGCTCGATCTTGAAACTAAACCAGGAACTGACGATTCCACCGGAGTCCGCCGGTGTTCTTATGCAATACGGCAAGGTCACTCATTACACGCAAACGAATCAATGGTACCCGATTTGCCGTTTCGAGGTTCGCGACCCGGCTGACACGGCGCAAGTCTTTCAACCCGACGAGTTTGTCGTTACGAAGGTTCGCTTTGAAAGCCAATACGTCGCCGCCGAACTACCCCTGCTGGCTGCAATCGGCATAGAATTTGGCCTGTTTGGCGATAGAGGGGGCGGGCCAACGGCGGAAGTGATGAGCACGTCATTTCAGCTTCAATCACAAACGCAACCGAAGGTATGGCGGCTGATCTGTCAGCATTGGGAGGATCCAAAGGATTCCCGGCATTTAACGCTGGCGGAAATTCAACAAGCGGTCGGTGGCATAATTGAGTTCAGGTTAACACCGGCGCCATAAGCCTGCCATTCAATTGAATGGCAGCCCTATTGCAGTACCTACTGCGGGACTGAGTGAATTAACAAACACAATAAGAGGTTATGGCTTGCACTCTTTCATGCCTGTAGTGAATCCTGGTTCTTTCAAATCTCAGCCAAGCTTAGCGCTTTTTGGCCTTTGTCTTTTTAGCGGCGGGCTTTTTGACGGCCGCTTTCTTGGCCACTTTTGCCTTACCGGCTTTTTTCTTGCTTGGCGCCTTTTTGGCGGCGGATTTTTTCGCGGCCGCTTTGTGTTGCGTGGATTTCTTTCTGGCGGGAGCCGCGGATTTTTTCGCGGCGGGTTTTGCTTTAGCCGCCGGTTTCGCCGCGGCAGGCTTGGCCGGTTTGGTTTTGTTAATCACTTCGACCAGTGATTTTATACGCGCTATGCGGTCTTCCATCGCATCGATCGCATCACGCGCGCAATCCACCCCCGTTTTATCCTCCGCCAGTTTTACATTCGACTGACTGATCAATGGCTCGTCCAGGCTGGAACCGCCATTGGATGCTTGCTTCGCCTTAGCGCGCGCCGCCAGCTCCAGCTCCCACAACTGGTTATCCATCGAAAAACCGGCCCAGCCGCCGAATGATCCCGGCTTGGCGGATTGATTTCCGCTGTTGACAAACTGGTTCCATACCGCGATTCCTGACTTGAGATCGTTGATAACACCATTGAGTAAGTCGATCGCCTTAGTGCGCGCCTGTTGATTGGTTTCTTGCGTCGCCAGTAGATTTACGCCTTTTTCAAGCCCGTGCATAGTGTACCCCCTCGGTCTGGATGATGTCGTTTCGGTAGTTCGGAAACACAAAGTGAATCTGCTGATGTTGCTGCGCTGTTGATATTGTGCGGTATGATATATATTTGCTTTCCAAGTAACAACTACTCTTGTTTTAGTGCCGGTGATCCAAGCAATGGCAAAATACAATTTCATGTATCAGTGAATTTAATTGCTTGCATTGATTGCTTGAATCGACCGTTAATCCTGATTATTTTTTGACAAATGCGGCTTCCGGATCACCATCACGGCGTGACAATTGCGCGCGTCAACGTGCACTCCATTGGGAACGAGAAAAAGCGGCGCCGCCTTCGATACGACCATGGCTACCACACCAGAAAACATTCGACTTTTATGTGACGAGATGCTGAAAGGATTGGCGCGCTGGTTGCGCGCCGCGGGTTACGATACCCAAGTCTGCGAATCCGGACTGCCGGACCGCATCGTACTGCAGCGGGCACGCGAAGAGAACCGGCTTTTAATTACCCGCGACCATAAACTCAAAGAATTCCGCGACGCCACGACGACAGTGATCTGGTTGCATTGCAATGATACGGAATCCTGCGTTCAGGCGCTTAGCAAAGTACTCAGTGTGAATTGGCTGCGCAATCCTTTCAGCCGTTGTTTGGACTGCAACACCCTGCTGATCAAGGCGGATGCGGAAAAACTTTCGCGGGTGCCCGCGGAAAGCCGTAAACTGGCGCGTCCCCTTTGGTATTGTCCGGCGTGTGACAAAGTTTACTGGGAAGGAAGCCACGTTGACAGAATGCGCAGCCAACTGAACGCGTGGGCCGGGCATTAACTGTTTCTAACGATTGCATGGCGCGTAGTTCTATTTCTTGGGTTTATTCAACCGGACTTTTAATAATTTACCGCCCAGGGTATACAACAGCAGATATTCATCGTTGCGAAGTGGAATAATTTGCTGCACCGGCAAATCGTCCGGCAAACGCGCCGTTAGATACTGGTTGAGGTATTGCCGGGTCGTTACACTCCGGATGGGCTGATCGGATACAATGTCGAGCTTGCTTGTGGTTCGTGTCAGATGATCACCGCGGGACAGCAAGTATCCGCCGGAACCCGCGGCCGCAACCGCGCTGAATTCGTGGCCGGAAACATCGGTGTGATTCGTGATTTCACCGTTATGGCTGACGAGTCCCGCCCAAGCTGCCGTGGTTTTGCCTGCCAGCAGAATTAACCCCCCTTCCCCAGAGTGCACATTTTTGACCCAGAGCTTTGACAACTCTGCCGGTTCAACCGTTTGAAAGCTCACTTTCCCCGAATAGTCCACGCCCACCAGCGCTGTTTGTGGCACAAATGGTACCCCAAGCATCATCGCCTCGATCGCCGCGTCCCGCGACTGATTGGTTTGCACGACCACGTAACGATTCTCCGCCTGGCTGTGCACGAAAAACAGTTTCCCGTACAACTGGGTATCCACCGTTTGTTGCCATTTAATATTGCCAGCGGCTGTATTGTGTATCACATGCAGATTGAATTTTTCACCGTTCTGGCTAATGGTTCGAGTTACGTAGCTCAGCACACAACCGTTGTCCGGACTGCCCAGTACGCGCAGGGTATCGAGATTCGCGATCTGCTCCACCGCGCCGGGTACACTCGATTTCGCCTCCAGGGATGAGCTCAAAATGCGTTTTGCCCATAAAATCTTACCGTGCGCATCGATTTGCAGTAACACCGGATCCAATACAATTTCATCATCGCCGGCAGGTTCCCCATATACCACGCACAACCGCTGGTCGCCGGTCCCGGCCGTGGAAAATATTTCATGAACATCGGGCAGCGCCTCATAAGCCTGCTGCCACTCCAGTTGTTCATTGGCTGCGGCGCTCATAACATAGAGCCGTTTTCTCACCACGGGCGGCAAAAATGGCCCGGCTTCCGATCCTTGCGGGGTTGGCCAGGGTGCTTCGACATACTTTGCCCCAACCAATACAATGTGCCCGGCGACGGAATTGACGCTCATGATATCCAGCGCTTTGCCCTGTTGCCCGAGGAAGTTCCAGAGATTTTCTTCACCGAAACCGGGAACGTGCACTGCCAGCAGGGTAAAGGTGACCAGCCAGCTGGCGATGGGGCGTGGCATTATGGATTGAGCGATTGGCACTCGCATATGGCAGGTATCCCGGATCTGAAGTTAATTCTAGATTATAGATATATATTTATGTTTTTAAAATGACTATGGCGGCAACGAATTAGCGCGAATCGCTTGGAATCATATTAAAAGTCTCTGGGGATACCGCCGGTCATAAAACGATAAATCAGAATATGAACAAGCGACAAATATTGGCATAAAAGACTTTACAGCCTGAAAAATCCAAAGCAAAATCGCTTCGCTTTTGGAAGTTTGAGGCAAACCGGCTCTAATTTTACAACGCCATGGCCATCAGGCCCGGGGAATTGAGCCGTTTGAATCGCACCCTTGAATCGTTCGCCGCGGGAGCAGATAACAACATCCAAACTATTTCCCCTGTTTATCTGTCTATCGTAGTTCTATTACTCGGCATTCTAAATAGTGATTATGATAGATGATGTACGGCAGAACGCGGGTTTCGCCCGCCGGGTGAACGAGGAAATTTTTCGTTGTTGTGTAATTGAATTTCTTAAACGCTTAACTTTGATGAGGACGCTGTTGCAATGAGTAAGAAATCTAAGACCTGGTATGGATATCTTGACGCAGGCACCAAGAGCAGTCCTGTTTTAATGGACCCAAAACTGGACACCGGTAATCCCAATACAGTGTATCTATACAATCTTAACCGGGGCAAAATACTCGAATACCAAAAAGCGATCATTGAACCGAAACTTCGTGAACTCAATGGCAAGGAATCCGACATCGCTGATGAGCTAAAGAAAGCCTATAACAAGGCGCGCAAGGATTTCACACCACGGCGCAGCCCCGGTAAAACCAACTCGGAATCCTCGGCAGCGGGTCCAGCCGGCAAAAAAGTACAAATTCCGGATTTAGAGTTGGAGTCTATCGGTGGCGATGATGTTGAAATCAATGCAGAAATTGAGCTCGATGACGATGAGTAAGTCCGCCAAATAGCAACCTTTCAGGCAGGAAAAGTTCAACAATCCCGATGGTGGGCTGTACTTTGGTTTATACTTTCAACATATGTATTCCCGCCTGAATGACATACCCGTTTTGGAACTGCGCGATAGCGCCATCAGCGCGCTGCATTTCAACCTCGTCCAGCGGGCCTTAAAGCGGACCAACAACGCCTTACGCTACCCTCTCCCCAAATTAAAACACCTGGACCTGATCATGGAGAAGGGAGCCTGGATCATCGTCGATCGTGTGCTGAACGATATCGCGGTCGCGGCATGGACTGATTTCGCCGCCGAACACCGCCAAAACCTGCATCAACCCATTCCCTGTAAGCTGCGCTTGTATCACATCAATGCGGACATGATACTGGATCGAACCCTGGACACCATGGAGCTGTTACTGGGAGAACAATTTGCAGACCCGGATGATGACGACGCATGCCGCGTGCTGCGCTTTCCGGTAAAAACCGAATCCAGCTAAAGACGCGCGTTAGAAATCCACCCGCGTACAAAACCACCATGGATTGCATCCCGTCAAGATCAGCCGTGGGTTCTGTGTATTTACACATTGTAAAAGAAAATTCCGGTTTGCTTGATCAACATCAAGCATTATCTTGACGGAGTTTTTTATAGTTATTTCCCGGTTAGCCATGCGAATTTGCCTGAGGTATTCACTGCCATGAAACCCATACTCACCGTGGAATTCAGCGCCAAATCCGGCGACACGGAATTCAAAGAAGAAAGCGTGCCTTTGCATAATCCGGAGGAATTTTTCGCGTTTGTCGCGCCGGGCGGCGGCTGTGAAAAAATTCCGGATGAAGTCGGCGAAATCCGCATGGTGTTTTTGCCGCCCAGGCATAAAAACAGTCAAAATCCGCTTGCCGATATTCCCGTCACGCTGCAACTGGGCATGGTGTTTTTTAACGGGCCGTTGTCAGAAGTAATGCAAACCACGGAACAGATACTCGACAAGGCCGGCCGGGGCGAACTTTCCACGGCGTTTTTAAAAGTGATCGGCGCCAATGCCTGATACGCAATCCTGACCTGGCGGACTAATTCGCATTACGCTGATTGTAAACGCTGCGCGATTTTAACCATCGCCAGCGTATCTAAGGCGCAATAGGCTCTTAAATCCGCAACCAGCTGATCCCGTTGCTGCGCGGTTAAATCGCCGTTGTAAATCCGCAGAAACGCCTGTTGCGCCTCAATGCCATCCTGTACTTCACCCAGAGCATCATAGGCCAGCTCCGGCACCAGGCACGGCAATACTTTTTTAATGGACCAGGATCCTTGCATCGCCGGGTGGTAATAATGTTGCTTCACAACCGGCAGTAAATCAAATACCCGCGCATTAATTGCCAATAGCGCACCGGACAAATCAGGGAAACGATGCGCAAGTTCCTTGATCACGCGTTTTTCAAACGCCTGGTTATACACAATCACCGGACCGCGTTCCCCACAGGCTGTTATCAAAGCTTCCGCAAATTGCCGCCGCGGTTCCCGGCCACTGACATCCAGAAATTCCCGGTGCGACAACTCGCCCTGCGCTGATTCACAATGACAGGAAAATTGAAACGGTATCTGTTGATAGGATTGGGTGCCAGCCCAGACCGGAATGGCAAACTGGATACATTCGAAGTCGAGAAAATAGCGCGGATAGTCCAAACGCTTGAGAATATTCGCCGCCTGGGAATCCAGCTCCGCTTTGCCCGCGCGGGTAATATTACGCACTTTCAAGTGGATTTCACTGCGTAGTATCTCCACCGGGATGTCACGTACGTCATAAATACCCTGCGCGATCAGTTGACTGATAAGTTTCTGACCGTGCGGCAAAATGGATACCGGATAGGCTGCATCCACCGATTCACAATAGGTTTTGAATTCGCAAGGATGAGGGTGTTTACAATAGCTGCCTAAATGAATATCCGGCTGTGGTCCCGCCACAACGTGGCGAAATAGTTCCAGCTGACTTTCTATAAAAGGTAAATGCGCGAGGACTCTCTCGCTCACATCCTCCATCAAGAATAAACCGGCATAGTCATGCTGTCCCGGATATGCAAAATCCGCATTGATATGCATCAGCTTAAAACTTTGCATGGTAAGCCCGGCATTCAAGGCAACCCAAGCCTGAATGGCAACATCATCGATGTGATAATCCTTAATACCGCTGGCCGCTTTTATTTCCACCAGGTTCCAGCCAGCGCCTGCCCGCTGCAGCACATCCACCAATACTTCCACAGCCGCGTGCCGCAGCGCAGCCTGAAAAATCACCTTGATATTCCGGTCAGCTATTAAGGATTGCGTCATTGCGACGGGATCGGTGGCGCCGTGACGCGCGACGCTGACGGCGTCCCCAAACTCGCGCCGCGCATGTTGCTCCACGACCTCACCGGTAATCATCATGGGTGAGACAACGCGGCTTGCCCGCTCAGGATGATGAACGGACAAATGCAAATGTTTATGACATTGCAAGCCGGCCAGGATGCTGGTTTTGGTAAAATGCATCACGCTCGTAGTATCTGCAGGAAATAACCAGGTCTCGGAAACATCATTGGCTTCAGCATACACGATTTCCAGGGTGGCACCCTATTCATCAACCAGCCGTCCACCGGCCAGCGGATTTTCCAGGATGATTTTGAGCGCAATAATCCCCCCGTCGCACTGATAGCGCGCAGCACCCCACACCAGGTTCTTCACATAACCAGTTGGCCATATCATTCTCCACGTCCCGCACCGCTGAGCCTTTCGCCAAAACCGGTCTTACGACGCCGGTACTGCATGATTTTTAGAAGAAAATGGCGGGCATACAATCTGCTGTGGCATACGATGATTTCTGCTAACCGATGTTATTTATCGTGCTAAACTTAGCGGCAACGTAACCGGTAAGAGGCATGGATCAATAGCCACCGCGCCGGGATTCTCTCAGTTTTTAACGCACGACAGGAGTATCAGAGCATGAATAAAGCATCCCAGTGCGAACCGATCGTCGATTCCTCCCTGGGTCAGGAATTGGAAAAAGATGAATGTCAGATACTGACGACCGTCATGGGGATCCGTCACCTCAAGGATGGCGAAACACTGGTCAAGGAAGGCGATCGGGATACCACCCTGTTTGTATTGACCGCCGGCAAACTCGCGGTCAGCAGCATCGTGGGCGGCAAGGACGTGACCGTTTACAACATGAAAGTCGGTGAAGTCGCCGGCACCCGGGCTTTCGTCGACCGGGCGCCACGCCGCGCCACACTGAAAGCCGTTGGCAACGCTACCGTCTATACGCTGGAACCGGAAAAATTCGAAACCCTGCTTGATAGCCATCCGCGCATTGTTTACAAAGTCATGCGCGGCCTGTTCCGCATCACCCATATCAACCTGATGCGCATGAATGTGGAAACGCAACAGCTGGCCAACTACATTAATAAAACCGGGGGACGCTATTGACGTCTCTGACGATAAAAACCAGCGTGTACCAGACACTAACAAGGGGATGTACTATCCCCTTTTTTATTTAACCCATTCACTGAAAGATTATTCACGGCAGGAATTCCGGGCTTACATGCCGTTTTTAAACATGTCGCTCACCGTGGCACCGCTCTCCCGCACTGACGTCAAGGCCAGCGCATACTCTTTTAGAATTTTCAGCGCCCATGGCAGCCGTTCCCGGTAATAGGTATCCGAGCGTTCATCATTATCCGCGGAATTGTCGTTTAATACTTTTTCCACCTTTCGTACAATCACCTGTTCCGGTATATAGCAGATGCGGCTGTTTTTATAACTGCTCATGCGCAATTCCGCCACCGGGTACGCACCGCCATCACCGCTAGACACCGAAACAATCAGGGCAGGCTTGTGGCCCAGTTCATTTTTCCCGAACAACAAAAAGAAATTCTTTAACCCCGCCGGCACCTGGCCATGCCATTCCGGAGTAACCACAACAAAACCATCGCTGGATGCCAATTGCTGCCGGATCGGCGTTAAAAGTTCTTTCCATTGTGGATCACCATCCCATACACCCTGATCCCATAACGGCAATGGATTTCCGGATAAACTGAATAACCAGCTCTCATCACAGATGCCGCTGTCCAGGTAACTTTTAACAACCTTGGCGACTTTCAAGCTTTGGGCGTCTTTGCGGTGGCTACCGCTGATAATGGCTAACTTCATGACTGGAATTCCTTTAATCTTGCCAACTCGGCTTTATGCCCGCTCACATCCTTGACCGCTTTTTTGTAAAACGGACGCAGGGTTTTTTTCAAATACTTGAGCACTTCGTGGTTGGGAATTTGTTTCAACACTGAAAATAGCGCCAGCGCGTAGGTAATATCAAACTGCGATAGATAATTTTCCCGTTCAGCCGCTGGCCCC
>DATCIR010000343.1:0-21784 GCA_036507695.1 Gammaproteobacteria bacterium | reverse complement strand
TTATGGGCTTATTTAGCGACTTCGATGAAGCGTTTGCGGCCATATCCGATATCCGCAAAACGAAAGTGCCCGGGGTATCCGTGGATGACATCATGTTAAAGTCGCCAATTGAACATCCAGAAATTGAAGAGGTGCTTGGGGAAAGACCGGTGCATGTGCAGAAGTTTACGCTGCTCGGGGCGATTTTTGGTGTCACGTTCGGGTTCTTTTTCCTCGCCGGCGCGCAGGCGAGTTTTTTGGTGCAACCGCAAGGCGGAAAGGCCGTGGTGCCGCTGCCCTCCAATTTTGTATTGATGTACGAAATGCTGATATTTTTTGCTGTGTGGTTCACTTTTTTTGCGTACCTGTTTCTGGCCGGATTATTGAGGAAACGTCACCCGCTTTACAGTGAAAAGGTAAGCCTGGATCAGGTCGGTATACTCATCGATGTCGATGAAAGCTGTTTGGAACCTATCAAGGACTTGTTTAAGCGGCACAAGGCGGTGGAAATACGTGACGAGGTACTGAAGTAATGAAAGGAACGGTAATGGAAGGGAAGGTAACGAAAGGAACGGTAATGAAAGGAATGGCGATGACAAGAATAATAACTTTGTTAACAATCCTCTTTTTGCCACAGCTGGTGTTCGCTTGGCCATGGTCGCAGGATATGATGAACCAACCGAGCATCAAACCCCAGGAAGGTAAAATGATCCCGTTTCCTCAACGCTCGGTTCCAATATTTGGCATTCCGACCAAAGTGGCGGACCGGGAAGCAGCCAAAGAATTAAAAAATCCAATATCCGCCAGCGCCGAGTCGCTCAAACAGGGGCGCCGTTTGTTTCGTATTTACTGCGCAGCCTGCCATGGATTGACCGGTAAAGCCGAATCACCGGTCTCTGGAAAAATTGGCGCGATTGACCTGACGGACGATTATGTGCAAACCACCCTCACGGTGGGGTGGATTTGGGGCACGATTACATTTGGCAGTTTTGTAATGCCGGCCTATGGGGTTCCGAACGCGGATCCAATTAAGGGCGGTTCCAATGATTTGTCTGTTGAAGAGCGTTGGCACGTGGTGAACTACGTGAAAAACGCCCTGAAAACTGAAGCTAAATAGCTTTAGCTATCGAGCATCAACAATAACTTAACACTAACAACCGAAAACATAGGGGTACAGGTTGATGGAAGGTTTCGGCAGCTGGTCAATTCTAACCACCAATTTCTTATTCGTATTATATATGGCGCTGGCAGGCGTCACGTTTGCGTCCATCCTGCATTTGGTAAACGGAAAATGGCGGACTCAAGTACGTTACTTTGCAGTGTCTTTGTTCTCGTTGTTTCCGTTGGCGCTGGTGCTATTAATTATTCTACTGGTTTTTGGCGATAACACCTTCCAATGGCTGGCTCATGCGCATGACGGCGAGCATCATCTCAACGGCTGGCACAATTATACTTTTTTAGTGGCGCGCCAGATCATCGGCCTTCTGGTGGTGGCGGGTATGTTTGTGATGTTTATCAAGTACCAGCATCTTGCGGCGGACGAAAATGCATCCTATGCCGTTAAACGTAAATTCAGAAATATCGCGTTATTGATTCCGTTCTTTTATGTCTGTTATGGCAGCATGGTGGCGTGGGATTTTGAAATGACCATGGTTCCCGGCTGGCATAGCGCAAGTTATGGCGTTTACCAGTTTGTCAGTATGTTCCACTGCTTTCTGGCTCTTTTTGCCATCATGCTTTATGCCTTATACTCGTCAGGCAAAATGACCAACCCCATCAAGCCATTTGTGTTTAACTATCTGGCGCAGATGATGTTGGCATTTACCATTTTGTGGACCTACTTTTATTTCACCCAATATCTCATCATGTGGTACGGGCGTCTGCCGGACGAAATGGGTCGTTTTCATGCCATGATGCAGCATGACCTGGCGCCGCTGTGGTGGACTTTCCTGGTTCTGAAATTCCTTGTTCCATTTATCTCTTTCGCCACCTGGACTCCAAATCGCCATAATCCAAAAGTGATTGTGACCATAGCCACCAGCATCGTGGTCGGAACCTGGATTGAGCGTTACACCTGGCTATCCGGATCCGTGGACCCGCAGTACTATCATTTACCAATGACCTCGATCCAGGACATCGTGATTACCGTGGTCGTGTTTGGCGCCGCGTTTGGAATCGTGAAGTGGACGTTAAATCGATATGGACTTATAAAAGCTTAAGTGTGGGTCTATAAATTATCGATATTCTGAGATAACAACTATAAAACGCCTTAAAGCCTCTATAGAGAGGCTTTTTTTTTACTCATTCACACGATAGTCTCTTACTGACAGTTTAAAACCGGGCACGGTTAGGTCTTGGCTCACAATCCTTGATATCGTGTTAAGCTTTTGAATCTAGGCGATTAAATTTGGGAATTAGGTTTGAGTTTACGTGCTTCGCTGCGTAATGGCGGCTGCGATTAGGGACAAACATTAGTTTATAATAATATTAATAACTTAATTAATGCATAGGGGGGCGCTTCTGCTATGCTTTCACAACGTAATGGCAGCCAGCAGCGAGAGCTTTCTTAACCTGGAAGAAACTCGCACTTGAGGAGTAAGTAATGAGCGAGGACATAGTCGACCACCGGAAACGCCGGATCCTGACAGCGGCGGCAACCGTTGTCGGCGGGATTGGTGTAGCGTATGTCGCAACCCCGTTTATCTTCTCGATGGAACCCAGCGCCAAGGCCCAAGCGGCCGGCGCCCCCATCGATGTGGATGTCAGTAAATTACAGGTCGGCCAGCTGCTAACGGTTGAATGGCGGGGCAAACCTGTCTGGATTTTACGGCGCAACCAGGAAATGCTGGATCGCATGCAAACGATTGCCGGCCAGTTGCGCGATCCGGGTTCCGATGAGTTGTCTCAACAGCCACACTATGCGAAAAACGAATACCGTTCGATAAAGCCGGACATCATGGTGATGGAAGGCATCTGTACTCACCTGGGTTGCGCGCCGACCTATCGGCCCGAACTGGCGCCGGCGGATTTGGGGTCGGAATGGAAAGGCGGTTTCTTTTGTCCTTGCCATGGGTCACGCTACGATTTATCGGGCCGGGTCTACGCAGGCGTGCCGGCGCCGTCAAACCTGAAAGTCCCTCCTTATCGTTTTGTCACTGACACGCGAATACTGATTGGCGTGGATCCGGAGCGCGCCTGATGCGGGAATGGTTGCATTTGGGAAAAGAATGGATTGAATCCCGGTTTCCGCTCAAGGAATTCTGGGAAGATCACCTGGTTAAATATTACGCCCCGAAAAATCTCAACTTTTGGTATTTTTTCGGCTCCCTGGCGATGCTGGTATTCGGGATTCAGGTCATTACTGGCATTTTTCTGACCATGAACTACAAACCTACCGCAGAAACCGCGTTTGCTTCGGTTGAATACATTATGCGGGATGTGAATTGGGGCTGGTTGATACGTTACATGCACTCCACCGGGGCGTCATTTTTCTTTGTAGTCATTTATTTGCACATGTTTCGTGCTTTTCTTTATGGTTCCTACAAAAAACCCCGTGAATTGCTTTGGTTGTTTGGCGTAATGCTGTTTCTGTTGCTGATGGCCGAGGCGTTTATGGGGTACTTGCTGCCCTGGGGACAAATGTCCTATTGGGGCGCGCAAGTTATTATTTCCCTGTTTGGCGCGATCCCGGTTATCGGTAATGAGCTGGCTTTATGGATTCGTGGCGATTTTGTTGTAGCGGACGCCACCCTGAACCGCTTTTTTGCATTTCACGTTATTGCGTTTCCGCTGCTGTTGATTGCCCTGGTGGCGTTTCATCTCATCGCACTGCACCGGGTAGGCTCAAACAATCCTGACGGCATCGAAATCAAGGAAAAGAAAAACGCGCAGGGTATCCCCCTGGATGGCATACCTTTTCATCCCTACTTCACCCTCAAGGATATGCTGGGGGCGATTGTGTTTTTGATGATTTTCAGTGCGGTAGTGTTCTACTACCCGGAAATGGGCGGATGGTTTCTCGAGAAAGACAACTTTGTTCCCGCGGATCCATTAAAAACGCCGGAGCATATCACACCATTGTGGTACTTCACGCCTTACTATGCGATTCTTCGCGCGGTGCCCGATAAATTTCTGGGTGTCGTGTTAATGGGCGCGGCGATTGCCGTATTGTTTGTCGTGCCGTGGCTTGACCGCAGCCCTGTTAAGTCCATACGCTACCGGGGTCCGATTTATAAAGCAGCGCTGGCGATATTTGTTGTTAGTTTTATTGCGCTGGGTTATCTAGGCACGGTCGCCGCTACTCCGATCGCGACAACCTTCTCCAGGATCGGTACTATCATTTATTTCGCTTTCTTTTTGTTAATGCCGGTGTATACCAAGTATGATAAACCTAAACCGCTGCCGGACAGGGTCAGGTAAGTGAAACACTATTTATTGATTATTTCCTTGTTACTCGTCAGCGGCACGGTTGGCGCCGCCGAAAGATATCATCTCGATAAAGCGAACATTGACCCGGTGGATACTGAATCGCTGCGCCGGGGCGCGGTATTCTTTGCCAACTATTGTTTTAATTGCCATGCGGCCGCGTTAATGCGTTATAACCGTATCGGCAGGGATTTGGGATACGATGAGGCGCAACTGGAAAGCCTGTTTATTTTTACCGGCGCAAAAGTTGGCGACTTGATGGAAATTGCCATGCAGCCGGAAGAAGCGATGCGCTGGTTTGGCGTAGTGCCGCCCGATTTATCCGTTGTTTCCCGCTCCCGCGGCGTTGATTGGATATATACTTATCTGCGTTCCTTTTACAAGGATGATTCCAGGCCTTGGGGTGTGAATAATACGGTATTTAAAGATGTTGCCATGCCTCATGTGCTATGGGAATTACAGGGTCTTCAAGCTCCGCAATTTGACGTGATCACCGATAAAGAGGGTATACAACGGCAAGTCATCACCGGTCTGGCACCCCTTGAACCCGGAAAGTTATCAACAGACCAATATGATGCGGCGGTGCGGGATCTTGTCAATTACCTTCACTATATGGGTGAACCGGCCAAACAATCCCGCTTGCAGTTGGGTAAGTGGGTGTTGCTTTACCTGTTGTTGTTCTTCGTTGTGGTATGGCTACTTAAAAAAGAATATTGGAAAGACGTTCACTAGCCGTTCCGCATCCTGCACGCTGCTTTCGGTGTCTTCCCGTTAAGGCGTATCCTGTTAATAACCCTTTTTGTATCAATAAGATACCATCAATTTTCCGGCATTTTTAAAATTGTCATGTATAATGCCCGCTTCGTTTTATCTCCAACAGTGAGTTCAATTATGTCGAAGTCCAGAGAGGTGGTGATGGCCTTGATTGCCAATAGAAAATCGGTAATGACATTGTTTTCATCCGACAACGATATACATTGCCACCGTGTGCGAATCGTATTAGCCGAGAAAGGTATCAATTTCGAAGTCGTGGATGTCAACCCCGGTAATCCGCCGGAAGACTTAATGGAGTTAAATCCTTATGGCGGCGTGCCTGTGCTGGTGGATCGTGACCTGGTGCTTTACGATTCCCAGGTCATCATGGAGTATCTCGATGAACGCTTTCCCCATCCGCCATTGATGCCGGTGGATCCGGTTTCCCGCGGCAGAACGCGCATGACTTTGCGCCGTATTCAACGTGATTGGGATACTTTGGTAGACCAAATCATCAGCGGCAGGGATATCGCTCAAGCCGCCAAGGAATTAAGCGAGAGCCTCACCGTTGTGTCCCCCATATTCGAACAAAAGCCTTATTTTATGAGCGACGAACTTTCCCTCATGGATTGCGCGGTCGCGCCTATTTTGTGGCGGTTGCCGGCGTATGGCATTGAGCTGCCGCCGCAAGCCAAAGCCATCAAAAATTATGCGGAACGTTTGTTTGATTTGAATTGTTTTCAGGCAAGTTTGACGGATGTTGAACGCGAAATCCAACAGTAATCCGCTAGTGAAAAGATCAGGAAATTCTAGTTTATACAAGCGGCCTGCCTGCTGTTTACCAAAAGCATAATCAATTCAACATTTCGCAAAAACAGGTATGGCATGAACAGCAGTCGACCTTATTTATTACGGGCAATTTATGACTGGATTGTTGATAACGCATTGACGCCTTATTTACTGGTAAATGCCAACGCTGAAAACGTCATTGTGCCCGCCCAGTACGTATCCAATGGCAAGATCATACTTAATGTGGCGCCTGCAGCGGTGAACGATCTGGAGATTGGTAACGCCGGGGTAAATTTTAACGCCCGTTTCAGCGGCAACCCCATGTATGTTTGCGTACCGATGCCGGCGGTAATGGCGGTTTATGCCAAGGAAAACGGCCGTGGCATGGTGTTTACGGATGACGATGATTCGCCGCCAACCCCCGATAACGGTGGCGCCAGCGAGGGCGGAGACATTGTTAAACTGAAAGGCAAAACGAAACAGCGCAGGCTGCGCGTTATTAAATAGCAATGTTAGAAATAATCCAGGCGGATATTATCACTTTAAAGGTTGATGCCATCGTCAATGCGGCTAATTCCAGTTTGCTGGGTGGCGGCGGTGTGGACGGCGCGATTCATCGGGCGGCAGGACCGCAATTGGTTGAAGCCTGCAGGCCGCTGGGTGGTTGTCCAACCGGAGAGGCAAGGATAACCCCGGGATTTAAATTGCCGGCGAAATTTGTCATCCATACGGTAGGGCCTGTCTGGCGGGGCGGCAAGCGGGATGAAAGCGGTTTATTGGAAAGCTGTTACCGCCGCTCACTGGATCTTGCATTGGAAAATCATATCAGGAGCATTGCGTTTCCCGCGATCAGCACTGGAGTCTATGGCTATCCAAAACCGGAAGCCGCACGGATCGCTTTGCGCGTGTTGAAGGAATACGAAGATCGTTTCGACAGGATAATCGCCTGTTGTCACAGCCATGGGGACGTTGCAATGTATCAGGCGGCGATGGCGCAAATCACCTAGATTTTGCCGCCGAAGTCTCGCTGCCAATGATCAGGAATGTGTCGGGGCGACAACGGAGCTATTGTTGCCGCGGCGGAAAATCAAATAGGTAATCAGCCCCATGAGGGCGCCGAACAAATGGGCGTCCACGATAACAGTGCCGCCCGTTGATATGCCCGAGCCGGGCAGAGGACCAACCAATTGCTCCCACATTAATTTGATAATGAATAGGGTTAACAGCAATTTCGAATCCCAGCGGCCGGCGCGTAAATCGTAGAGGCAGCCTACAATGAATAGGGCATGTAATACCCCAGACAGTCCCACATAGTAAAGTAAATGGGAATCGATAATCATTAATAACAGGCTAATACCAAAACCACTCAATAGCATGACGTGCAGCCAGCGCTTGGCGGGTAGATGACGGTCAAATAGGCCCCAAACGAGAAACAAACCAAGCAAATTCATGAACGAATGCGACCAGGACAAGTGGGCGAGATGTCCGGTGAATATTCGCCAGATTTGTCCGGACAATATGGCGTTCCGGTCATAACGCAACCAAAGGGTGACGTCTGAACCAAAAAGGCCTATAAATGTCACAAACAGCGCGATCGCAATCGGCAGGCTATGCCGTTTCACGAAAGGTTTTAATTTGCTTTCTGCTCGAGCGCGGGGGTTTACCATTGAGCTATAAACTTCTTAATATTCTTACTGTTACGCGTAGGTTAAGACTACGTTAAGTGAATTAATAATTAACCGTGGCAATGCACAAAAATAGCATTTTTCCTGCTACCATTGGCATACGTAGTGTATCGTATCCAGAAAACTAGAAACACCTTACATGATGGAAATTTGTTGAATTTTATCGAAAGCCCACGTCAGCTAACCGCTTAAACATTGGAGTCAATTGTGCATCGAGAACGTCGCAAGCATCAATCAAAACCTGTTATCACCCGAAATACCAGCCATGGTTTCACCCTCATCGAGGTCATGGTAGTGGTCATCATCTTAGGGATTTTGGCCGCCATCGTGGTGCCTCGGGTAATGGATCGGCCGGATGATGCCCGCATTACCAAGGCCAAACAGGATATTCGCGCCATGGAAAGCGCACTTAACTTATATAAACTGGACAATTTTGTTTACCCCACGACGGACCAAGGGCTCGAGGCCTTGGTAACCAGACCATCAGGCACACCCGAACCCAAAAACTGGAAACGCTACATGGACCGCTTGCCGAAGGATCCCTGGGGCGAGCCTTACCAGTATCTCGACGTGGAAGGATCCGTCCAGATCACCTCCAAAGGCGCCGATGGTCAGCCGGGCGGTGAAGGTGTAAATGCGGATATCAGCAACGCGAATTTATAGTAAACGCAGTCAGGTTTAACAGACGTTCTCATAGTAACCACCGCCTTACCTACGAGTAACAAACCTGGTTGATTAACTCATTCAAGATCGCAAACCCGATACCTGGTTTATTTTAATGAAAACGGCGACTTTATTCCTGCCTGGTCGATCACGCGGGTTCACGCTGTTTGAAATTCTTGTAGTGGTATTTGTCATCGGGGTTATTGTCACGTTTGGCAGCTTGTCGATCAGTCAACACAGCGACCGGTATGTGGAAGATGAAGCAAGACGAATTCATCATCTGATCAGGCTCGCCACCGAAGAGGCCGTGCTAAGCGCGCAGGAGCTGTCGTTTCTCATTACCAACAAAGGGTACAGTTTTGCACAGCTGGAAGGACCGAAATGGGAACCGATCGTGGACGATCGGTTTTTTCGCCAACGGGAGTTTCCTGAAAACCTGAAAGTTAAAATGAAAGTATATGATGAGGACGTCAGCCTCACGAATCCTGAAAAACCGGTGCAAATCTATTTATTGTCCAGTGGCGAGGTTACACCGTTTACACTGGTATTAAGCGGCGAAAGCAGCGTCGAATACACCATTACCGGTAATTTAACGGGCCAAATCACCTATCAACAACCGGAAGCGAAGGATGCGTTTGGTGGCTAGCCCGCATTTCTCACCAGGCGGCCACCAAAAGCCAAGATGAGATGGAAATACAAACGATTATGCAATTTAATCCTTTAACACTCTGTTTCAACTTTCGGCCTATCGCGGTTCTGGCTTGTCTTCGCGTCCGTAGGCTGGCTCTTCACTTTTGTACAGGAAGTACTTATGGCGCGAAGCCCAGGGATGGGCGAGAGCGCCCAAGCCATAGCTACGGCTATGACTTTCGCTCCAGAGCGGCGCCTACGAACACGAATCCTTCGCCAGCTCACGCGATCCTGGTGAGAAATGCGGGCTAGGATCAAACGGCAAAAAGGGTTTACTTTGATCGAGGTCATCGTAGCGCTTGGCATAATAGCAACCGCCATGGCCGCGGTGATGATGACCGTCTCGGCGAATGTGCGTAACGCAACGGGATTGAAAGAGCGCACCTTTGCCCATTGGGTGGCGATGAACCGGATGGCTGAGCTGCATATCGCAAATGATCGTGAATGGCCGCCCACCGGAAAATCCACCGGAACGGCGTTAATGGCCGAGCATGAATGGCACTGGGAACTGGAGGTAGAAAAGACCCCTGTGGATAAGATTCGAAAAGTCTATATCAGAGTGCGCGTTAACGAAGATGATGAATATCCGATGACGACCCTGATCGGATTTGTGCAGGAACCCTCGCAATAATTCAGTATGCGATTAGTGCCGCGACAAGCCAGGGAAAATATGCGGGGATTCACCCTGCTGGAACTGATGGTGGCCATGGCGATTTTCGCCATCATGGCGGCCATCGCCTATAGTGGCCTGAACAACGTATTAATCGCCCGTCAGCAAACCGAAGCGCATGCGGAGCAGTTACACCAATTGCAACTGACCATGGGCTGGCTTGCCCGTGATGTCGAACAAATTATCGATCGTGGTGTGCGCAATGAATACGGTGAGGTATTGCCGCCCGTGGTGGGTAATGACTTTGAAGGTTATTTGCTGGAAATAACCCGGGGTGGCTGGCGCAATCCGGCCAATCAGGCGCGCAGTCACCTGCAGCGGGTGGCCTATGCGGTTCGGGACGAAAAGCTGGTGCGAACCTATTGGTGGATGCTGGACCGGGCGGAAGACAGCAAACCGTATGAAAATATTTTGCTGGATGGGGTTAAAGGAATGGAAATCCGTTACCTGGGGGCGGATGACGAATGGCGCAGCAGTTGGCCGGAATTGTCAACCACCGGTGGCGCCAGTCCGCAAGTTATTCCCCGTGCTATTGAAGTGAACGTGGACACCAAGCAATACGGAAAGATTTCCCGGTTATTGCGGGTAGGGCGGTAAGCGCAGATGAAACCGATAAACCGGCAATCCGGCGTGGCGTTGATTACCGCGTTATTTATTTTCGCGCTGGTGACTATCGCCGCCGTTGCCATGGCGGATCGTCAGACGCTGGATATCCGGCGTACCGAGAATATGTTGCATTCTGACCAGGCCTACATGTACGCTCTGGCTGCGGAAATTACCGCGAAGCAGGCCCTGATTGCGGATGATAACAAGGACGTTGACCACGAAAAGGAACCCTGGGCATTACCCCTTGCGGAAGAAATAGAAGGCGGTACCATTGCCGGGTTTATCCGGGACGCCACCGCCCGGTTTCCCATTAACAATCTGGTGAATGCCAACGGGGAAAAACAAGAGGTATACGTTATGGCTTTTCAGCGATTCGTGGATTACGTGACCAGCGGCAACAAGTGCGGCGAGCAGGGCGGTTTTAATCCGGATCTGGCCAACGTGGTGCTGGACTGGCTTGACAAGGACGAGCAGGTCAATGCGGGTGGTGCGGAAGACGCGGAGTACTTGAGGCTGGAACGCCCGTATCGCGCCGCCAACCAATCGATGGCCAGTATCAGCGAACTGCGGCCGATGAGCAAAATCATCGCCGAAGAATATAACTGTTTTGTCGGTGATGGCCAGAGGCCGCCGCTGGTGAACGCCATCAACGCGCATGATGTGGCGATTAATGTGAATACGGCGCCGCCAGAAATACTGCAAAGCATTCATCCCAAGATTGACGATAAAATTCTGCAGCTATTGATCGAAGGCCGGGGAGAAGAGGGTTATAAAGATATCACATCATTTGTGACTACCATGAAAAAGGAGATTACATTTGATCCGGCGGAAAACAACAAAGAGGCACGGGAATTTGATGAGGCGATTAATAAAATAAAATTAAGTGTCGGCAGTCAGTATTTCGAAGTGACGGCAACGGCGCAGATTGGCCGCATGCAACTGACGCTGATGAGTTTATTAAAGCGCGATGGCAACAAAGTGGCCACTGTGCAACGCAGTATCGGGGTTAACTAGTGAAGCGGCAGATTTACATTCATTTGGGTGATCCAACCCTCTCCGGCGCAATGCCGAATGAGGTGTTTTGGTTTGTCCAGGAACCCGGCCAGGTGGCGGGTCCGGTCTATCATGGCGACCTGAAAACCGCCGCCAATCATGCGTTGGGGTGCCGCGTCGTGGTGTTTGTTTTCGGCGTTGAAGTGGTGCTGACTGACGTGGCGCTGCCCGGCATGAACAAACAGCGGCTGCTGAAGGCGATTCCATTTGCGTTGGAAGAACTGCTGGCGAACGACGTGGAAGACAACCATTTTGCCATTGGTGAACGCCAGCAAGCCGATAAAGTCAACGTAGCCATTGTGGAACGCAAGATTATTGAAATGTGGCTGCATAGTCTGAATGAAGTGGGAATTCAACCGGACCTGTTGACGACCGAGGTACTCGGCATTCCGCATAGCGACAACAACTGGACATTGCTGCTTAAAGCGGCGGACAAACAGTCCCGATCCAAGGCCATTTTACGCAATAATTTGCAGGCCGGCATCGCATTGGATATCGCCAACGTGGTGCCCTTGGTGCGCGGCATGCTCGAGTCCGCCCCGAAAACCCAAAAACCGGAAAAACTCGACGTTATAGTATGTGGCGGCAAGAGCATACATCCCGAAGCACCTGCAGAGAGCCAACAAAGTACAGATCCCGCTGCGCTGGACGAACTGAGCGCTATTGTTACACAACTGCAAAGCGTGGGAACCAAGCTGGAATATAATATTGAGGTACATCATCCCGAACAGCCTTTCCTGGTTTACTTGGCGCAACAATTTGACGAGGCCAAATGCATAAATTTGTTGCAGGGAGACTATAGCCGCCGGGAACGTATGGAGAAACTGCTGCGGCCGTGGTTTCCCACGGCGGCAATTGCCGGTGTATGGTTAGTGCTGCAAATAGGATTGACGATTTTTGACTATCAAAAACTAGCGGCGACGGATAGGACCCTACGCGAGCAAATAACCGAAGTTTACCGGGACGCATTTCCGGACACGAAAAACATTGTTGACCCGAAACAGCAAATGAATCAAAAACTGGCCGAGTTGCGTAAACTGGCCAACCAGGGCGCGGATCTGTTTATGTTGCTGGCCAGGGCCGGCGAAGTATTAAGTAACACGGACACTTTGTTGATTCGCACCCTGCGGTTCAAAGAAGAAACCCTGGATATGGATTTTGAAATCTCGGATTTGCAATCCCTGGATGAACTTAAGGTGCGCTTGATTAATGAAGCCAATATGGAAGTTGACATTCAGTCGGCATCGTCAAAACAAGGTAAGGTCGAAAGCCGCATGCAATTAAAAGCCGGCGCCGGTAACGCGGTAAAGCAGGGGGGTGCATGAAGGAATGGTTTGATAAGTTGGAGCCCAGAGAACGGCGTGTTCTGATTGCCGGTGCGGCGGTATTGCTGGTGGCGTTACTGTATTTACTGGCCTGGGCGCCGTTTACGAAAAAAATAGCGTCCCTGGAAAAGAGCAACCAGGAAAATCAGGAATTACTGGTATGGATGGAACAGTCGGCGGAAGAAGCGAAAAAATTGCAGGCCACACTCAGGTCCAATAATCCGACGAGCAGTAGCAAGGGCCAGTCTTTATTGGGTATCATTGACCGGACCGCTAAAACCGAGAATCTTGGCAAATCGGTAAAACGCGTGCAACCGGATGGGCAATCCAAGGCAGGGGTATGGCTGGAAAACGCGCCATTCAATGACACCATTAAATGGCTGGAGAACCTGCAGCGGCAACAGGGGATTCACATTGTCACCTCCGTTATTGAGAAACTGGAGGAGCCCGGCTTGGTGAATGCGCGCCTGGTGCTGGAAGGCCTGGCCGAATGATTGACTTGCTTTATAACTCTGTAATTATCCAAATATTGAATTCATGTCACCTGCTATTAAATCAGCCATAAAATACAGCGCTTTCGGCGGTATCGCCTACCTGGTATTCCTGCTGTCAACCATGCCGGCGGCGTTTGCCTATGGTTACTGGAAAACAATGTTTGGCGGCGATGAAGTGCCCCTTACCGTCAGTGATCTTAGCGGGAGCGTCTGGTCTGGCCAGGCGGCTAAGGCCACCCTCAACGGCCGGCAACTTAATGCGCTAACTTGGGATATTAATTCTCTCAGCTTGTTGTTGGGTATTGTGGAAATGAATTTTGAGTTCAAGGTGACTGACGGCTATGGGAAAGGCGTGATGGGGTTCGGTATTTTTGGGGGTGCTTATCTTAATAACGTGGAAGCTTGGCTGCCCCTGAGCGAAATTGAAGGCCTTATTAAGGCCGCGGTGTTCAAGCCGGGCGGGGCGCTGGATATCAAATTGAGTAACGTCAAGTTGGATAATAATACGCTGGTGTCGGCCAAAGGTGATATTGCCTGGCATGGCGCCGAATTGACAGTGTTAAAAAAACTGGTGCTGGGGGATTTGGATGTTGCACTCGAACCTCATGAAGGCGGAGTAAGGGGAGTCTTGAGTGACCAGGGTGGGCCATTGACCGCGGAAGGCGTTCTGCAGTTGAGCGCCGATAGGAGCTATGAATTTACTGGCGCTTTCGGTACACGCGGCACGAACCCTGACCTGCAGAATGCGCTAAGGACCATGGGACGCGCTGAGCGTGATGGTAAGATTAAAGTGTCTCTTAAAGGCAACCTGGAACAATTCGGACTGTAATACACGCGCTAGCCGTGTGGCGCTTTGGCGCAAACCCTCACCCACCCCGTATTTTCTTAAAACTTCCAGACTTGCGGAAAAATGCTAAGATAACGCACTTCGTGTGCGGTGATATGCCAACTTATATGGAGTGTCCATGGCCTTTGAAAAAATAGTTGTACCCTGCGATGGTGGCAAAATTCAGGTGAATTCGGATAATAGCTTGCAAGTACCGGATCGCCCCATTATTCCCTTTATCGAAGGCGACGGTATCGGCATTGATGTGACCCCGGCCATGCGCAAAGTCATTGATGCCGCCGTCGCCAAGGCTTCCAATGGGCGGCGCGGCATTGCCTGGATGGAAGTTTATGCCGGTGAAAAAGCGACGCGGGTTTACGGCAGCAATGTGTGGTTGCCTGACGAAACCCTCGAGGCAGTTCGGGATTATGTCGTGTCAATTAAAGGTCCGCTGACCACCCCGGTGGGTGGAGGGATTCGCTCATTGAATGTCACCTTGCGTCAGCAGCTCGATTTGTATGTCTGCATGCGCCCGGTGCGTTATTACGATGGTACACCCAGTCCGCTCAAGGAACCGGAACACACGGATATGGTCATTTTCCGGGAAAATTCCGAAGATATTTACGCGGGCATTGAATGGGAAGCCGGAACGCCGGACGTTAAAAAAGTTATCAAGTTCCTGCAAAACGAAATGGGCGTAACCAAAATTCGTTTTCCCGAGACGTCAGGCATCGGTATCAAACCGGTATCCAGCGAAGGCACCAAACGCCTGGTGCGCAAAGCGTTCCAGTATGCCATCGACAATAACCGTGATTCGGTCACCCTGGTGCACAAGGGTAATATCATGAAATTTACCGAGGGTGCGTTCAAGACTTGGGGCTATGAATTGGCCAAAGCCGAATTTGCGGCGACAGAAATCGATGGCGGCCCGTGGTGCAGGATTCTCAATCCCCGTACCGGCAAGCCCATTGTCGTTAAAGATGTGATTGCCGATGCGTTTTTGCAGCAGATTTTGCTGCGGCCCAAGGAGTATAGCGTGGTGGCGACACTGAACTTGAA
This sequence comes from Gammaproteobacteria bacterium, assembly GCA_036507695.1. GTDB lineage: Bacteria > Pseudomonadota > Gammaproteobacteria > SZUA-152 > SZUA-152 > JAKEGK01. The sequence goes on along the minus strand of DATCIR010000343.1, from coordinate 6,767 downwards.
CGGTGATTATATTTCTGATGCACTGGCCGCGCAGGTGGGCGGTATCGGTATCGCGCCGGGCGCCAATATGTCGGATACCGTCGCCATGTTTGAAGCCACTCACGGCACGGCGCCGCGCTACGCCGGGCAGGACAAGGTTAATCCCGGTTCATTGATCCTCTCGGGTGAAATGATGCTGCGGCATTTAGGCTGGCAAGATGCCGCTGATCTGGTTATTAAGGGAATGTCAGGTGCAATAAAAGCAAAAACGGTAACGTATGATTTAGAACGCTTGATGAGCGGAGCCAGCTTGGTGAGCTGTTCCGGTTTTGCTCAGGCGGTTATTAAACATATGTAATAGCCAACCTCGGCAGCGATCAATACAGGTCACCCGGCGGACTAGCCCGTAAACACCAATAGGTTAGCGATGCCTTCGGTAATATCGCTACCGTGTATGGTTATGTTGTCGTCAGCCCGAATTAATCAGCGCTATTTATTGCTTTCGGTTGGTGTCATAAAGCTATGTTTTTACGTGGATTTTTGACTAAAGTTTTACAAAGTCATAATATTTGCTTTAACATCAAGGAAGCACTCGATTGGCCATGTATGGTGGTTTATGAGTTTTTTTATTGATTCCATTGTCTATATCCTAAGTTACAGGAAACGGAAACCGTTTTGTCTAAACTTATGTCGATGAATACTGGAAATAATTCACAAAGGGACGAAGATTTAGCGGTCCAGGAGTCAAGACCTAAGCTAAAACGGCCGCCAATGTATCAGGTAGTACTGATAAACGACGATTTTACTCCCATGGAGTTTGTCGTTCATGTGTTAGAAAAGTTTTTCCGTATGGACCGTGCGAAAGCAACTCGGGTTATGCTCCATGTGCACACGCAAGGAAAAGGTTTGTGTGGAGTGTACATAAGGGAAATCGCCGAGACGAAAGTGGCGCAAGTCAACGAGTACTCCCGGACCAACCAGCATCCTTTGCTGTGTACGATGGAAACCGTGTAGGCGGTCTTGCGAGGTTCAAGGTCTTGCGAGAGGTGTCAAAATGTTGAGTGAAGAGTTAGAACAGACTCTTAATGTTGCATTCAAGGAAGCGCGTGTGAAGCGTCATGAATTCATGACCGTGGAACACTTACTGTTGGCCTTGGTGGATAATCCGACGAGCAATAATGCTCTGCGTGCCTGCGGCGCTAACCTAATTCAATTGAAAAGGGAACTGGAAGAGTTTTTAGAGGAAACCACGCCGGTGCTTCAGGACGGCGATGATCGTGAAATTGAACCGACTTTGGGATTTCAGCGAGTCCTGCAACGCGCCGTGTTCCAGGTGCAGTCTTCCGGAAACAAGGAAGTCACCGGCGCTAATGTGCTGGTGGCGATTTTCAGTGAACAGGAATCGCAAGCGGTTTACCTGTTATCAAAACAACATATTGCGCGGCTTGACGTTGTGAATTTCATTGCCCATGGCATCTCGAAGATTGACGACCAATCCGAGCGGGATTCCGTGTTGCCGCATACTGAAGACGAGGCGGAACCTGAAACCCAAAGCAAGACCCCCCTGGAAAGCTATGCGACCAACCTCAACCAGTTGGCAATGCAGGGCAAGATTGATCCGCTGATTGGCCGCAAGTCCGAAATCGAGCGCACCCTGCAAGTATTGTGTCGCCGCCGCAAAAACAATCCCTTGTTTGTTGGCGAAGCAGGTGTCGGTAAAACCGCGCTGGCGGAAGGATTGGCCAAGCAAATCGTGGATGGTGAAGTGCCCGAAGTGCTTGCCGATGCCGTGATTTACTCCTTGGATCTTGGCGCATTGCTCGCGGGAACAAAATACCGTGGTGATTTCGAAAAACGCCTCAAGGCGGTATTGTCACAGTTGCGCCGCGAACAACATGCCATATTATTTATCGACGAGATACACACCATTATCGGCGCGGGTGCGGCATCCGGCGGCGCCATGGATGCATCCAATCTTATCAAACCGGTGTTGGCATCCGGTGACATCAAATGTATGGGTTCCACCACCTATCAGGAATACCGCGGAATCTTTGAAAAAGACCGCGCCCTGGCGCGCCGCTTCCAGAAGATCGATGTGTCTGAACCCACGGTTGAAGAAGCGGTGCAGATTCTCAATGGCTTGAAATCCCGTTTTGAAGAACATCATCAGGTGAAGTTCACGCGTCAGGCATTACAGACTGCCGTGGAGCTTTCCGAGCGTTACATCAACGAACGTCATTTGCCGGATAAAGCCATCGACGTGATTGATGAAGCGGGTGCGAGTCAGCGGTTGCTGCCACCTTCCAAACGCAAGAAAACCATTAACGCCAAGGATATCGAGATAATCGTAGCCAAGATGGCGCGCATTCCTCCCAAACAGGTTTCAAGTTCCGATAAGGAAGGGTTGCGCAACCTGGAGCGGGACCTGAAACTGGTGGTTTACGGGCAGGATGAAGCCATCTCCGCCCTGGCGTCCGCGATCAAAATGGCCCGTGCCGGCCTGGGTAATGAACAAAAGCCGATTGGCTCGTTTCTTTTCGCGGGGCCTACCGGTGTTGGCAAAACCGAAGTGACCCGGCAGTTGGCGCAAATCATGGGTATCGAATTAATGCGGTTCGACATGTCGGAATACATGGAACGCCATACCGTATCGCGTCTGATTGGCGCGCCTCCCGGTTACGTCGGATTCGATCAAGGCGGCTTGTTAACAGAAGAAGTGAACAAGCATCCTCATGCGGTGTTATTGCTCGACGAGATTGAAAAAGCCCATCCGGATGTGTTTAACCTGCTATTGCAGGTGATGGATCATGGAACGCTGACGGATACCAACGGGCGTAAAGCGGACTTTCGCAACATCATTATCGTTATGACCACCAATGCGGGCGCGGAACATATGAGCCGTCCGTCGATTGGTTTTACCACCCAGGATCATAACACCGATAATAGTGAAGCGATCAAACGTACGTTTACGCCAGAGTTTCGTAATCGCCTGGATGCCGTAATCCAGTTCAAGCCCCTGGACGAACGGACCATATCGCATGTGGTTGACAAGTTTATCTGTGAACTGGAAACCCAACTGCTGGAGAAGAAAGTAACACTCATGATTGATAATGATGCGCGTATCTGGCTGGCAATGCATGGTTATGATGCCAAGATGGGCGCCCGCCCCATGGCGCGGGTGGTGAGGGAAAACATCAAGAAACCGCTGGCCGAGGAGCTGTTGTTTGGCAAACTGGCGGATGGCGGTGAAGTCAGGGTCTCGGTCAAAGATGACCAGTTGACCTTTGAATTTGATGTTGAAGAAAAACGTGAGAAATTGACTGTCAGCTAATGGCTATTAGCTGACGGTTTTTCCGCCAGTAACAATCTCCAACAAGTGACCCCTAACAAATGACGCAGCAACCTGCTGCGTCATTTGTTTTGCCGGAAATATGCCTGTGCGGAAAATTAAACCCAAAGGATAGGATCGGATTTTATTAACGGGGACGGATTAACGAGCGCGGAACACAATACGGCCTTTGCTTAGATCATAAGGCGTCAATTGTACGGTGACTTTATCGCCGGTCAAAATACGAATGTAATGCTTGCGCATTTTTCCGGATATATGCGCGGTAACGACATGTCCGTTTTCCAGTTCAACACGAAACATGGTGTTGGGTAAGGTCTCAACGACAGTACCTTCCATTTCTATATGTTCTTCTTTCGGCATAGATTCCTAAACTCAAAGACTGATAAGACAGAATGAACGGGCGATTACAAACTGCCCATGAAATGGGCCAGTTACGGTAATTCGTGGCACATAATGCCTGATCTGGAGCAAATTTTCAAAATTTACCTTACGCTAACCAAGTATTAGCGTAAATTGGCCGGGAATAACCGGTATTGGCGTGAATGAACGACGGTATTTAGATATAAACGGCTTGTTTCCAGGGTGTATGGGCCCAGGCGACCGAAGGGTGTACGGCTTCCTGCTGTAAAATCAGTTCCATACCAAGGAAAACCAGAATGGAATTGAAGTCGTTGGGATCTTCAAGTTGCTGTTTCAGGCATTCCAGATGCGCGTAGTTCATGTATAGCAGGTTAGGACTGAAACCGTGTTCGCGTTCGAATTCTTTGGCAACACTGTAGATATAGCTGAGCATGGTATCAAGCCTCTTCACTTGTTCTTGGAATTGGAATGCTTATTAGGGGGTCCTCCCTTACCTTTCCGCCAGAGCGAGACCAGATTGGTCCTAAGAAGTCATCATATTGTGCTGCTTTGAATTTTATATCGTCCGTAGGGGGGTGTTTCTTTAGCGCGTAAGTATGATTCAACTAATTGATATTGAAGGGTAAAACTAAAAGTTGATTAATTTTTAGATATTCGCGAGATAAGCGCCGGTGAGGGGTGTCCAACGGCCGTTGCTGAAAATTTCCGCGGGTTTAAAGTCAGACTTGTATTGCATTTTTCGGCAGCTGGGAATCCAGTAACCCAGATAGAGCCAACGCAATTGTAACGACTGTGTTTCCTGCGCCAGCCACAGTACAGCAAAGTTACCCAGGCCACGCGCTGCGTATGCCGGGTCAAAAAAAGTGTAAACCGCGGACAGGCCTTGAGTAAGTTTATCCGCGACGGTGACTGCCAGCAGGCGGTCATTTTCTCGAAACTCATAGAAGTAGGTTTCGCTCCAGTCACTGGCAAGAAAACTTAAATATTCATCCGCGCTGGGATTTTCCATGGAACTGCCCGCGTGCCGGCAACTGAGATAACGCTGGTAGAGTTCAAAATGCTCCTGATGAAACGCCGCGGGCAGGCACTTTACGGTTAAATTAACATTCTTATTCAGCACCCTCTTTTGCGAGCGGTTTGGCTTGAAGTGATCGACCGGAAGCCGAATCGGTATGCAGGACTGGCAGTGAGGACAGTTAGGCGCATAAATATGGGGACCGCTGCGCCGGAATCCGTAGTCCGCCAGACGGCTGTAAACCGGCATGGTCATGGGAACCGTGGGGTCAGCGAACAATGAGATCGAAGTACGGTTATCCAGGTAACTGCACGCGTGTGGTTCGCTGGCAAAGAACGCCAGCGAGTTAACGGATTTTTTGGTGTCTATCGAATCCATAGCGCAATCAGGGTGCGTGTTGACTCAATCTGGAATTGTCAGTGATGTTTGTTTTTCAAAAGCGTTGCTACTTTTTCGAAGCTTAGCTACTTAGCCGTGTGTTCGTTATTCCAGGCATCCCGCGCTACGGGTTGCTGACACCATTGGTTTAAATAAGCGCAAAATTGCCCACGGGGAATGGTTTCAGCACCAAGACTGATAAGATGCTCCGATTGTACCTGGCAGTCAATTAACTGGTAATCCCATTCCATAAGTTTGTCAGTTAAAACCACTAATGCAACTTTGGATGCATCATTCACTTTTGAAAACATCGATTCACCGAAAAAAACCCGGCCGATCGCCATGCCGTAAAGACCTCCCACCAGCACGGTGTTTTGCCAGCATTCGATGGAATGGGCATAACCGCGCCGGTGCATTTCGTTGTAAGCCAGGCGCATTTTAGCGGTTATCCAAGTGCCCCGCTGTTTTACACGCGGCGCCTGGCAAGCCGCCATCACTTCATTAAAAGCCTGATCGACTGTTACCGAAAACAAGGTTTTCTTCAGCGTCTTACCCAGGCTGCGGGAAATAATAATGTTACCGGGAAATAACACCGCACGCGGATCGGGCGACCACCACAGGATCGGTTCACCGGGATTAAACCACGGGAAAATACCGTGCCGGTACGCATTGAGCAGCCTTTGCGGCGACAAATCACCGCCCACGGCCAGCAACCCATTGGGATCATCCAATGCCAGGGATACATCGGGAAACTCAAAGCTAGTGTTGTCTGGATTAATCAGGAACGGCGTTATCATGGTTGTTGTTAATCAAATAAGAGCCTGTAAGGCAGGTTAGTTTCTATTTGACTGACCGTCAATATGACACGATTTATAAGCAGTTGTTCGAGCCAAATCTAAGCGTGTGATTTAATGCAGTGACAGTCAAATCAATATCTTTTTAATAAGTGCTGGCGGAAACGTACTTAATGATAGGGCGTTGGCGCCAGGGGGAGAGATTTTCTCGATGATTATTTGCTTGTTATTATCCGAATAAATTGCCCATCAAGCATAGAATTCAATGATTCGCTGTATTAGACAGGCTTGATTGAGTCAGTTTTTTCAGGAAGTGAAAAATAGACTGTGGCGCCTTTGCCTACTTCGCCTTCTGCTCTGACCCAGCCGTTGTGACGTGTCAATATTCGTTCCACGGTGGCCAAGCCGACGCCTGTTCCTTCATACTCATCAGAGCGATGGAGGCGCTGAAATAATCCAAACATTTTTTCACTGTATTTCATATCAAACCCAACACCATTGTCGCGCACGTAATAAACATTTTCACCGGCTTTGTCCATAAGACCGAATTCAATCTGTGCAGGCGATTGATGTTGAGTAAACTTCCACGCATTGCTCAGTAAATTGCTCATTGTCACGTATAGCAATTGATAGTCACCACGCGCCACCAAGCCAGGCTGGATATTCCATTCAACGCGCCGCTCCGGAGTTGATGCGATAAAAGTTTTGCGAAGTTCCAAACAAATGCCGCTTAAGTTAACCTCATCCAAGCGCATATCGGAACGGGATACACGGCTAAGTTCCAATATGTCGTCAATAAGCGCTGCCATATGTACCGCGGATTTTACAATCCGCTGCAGATGTTCCTGGTTCTCACCGTCCAGCTTATCTCCTGCATCCTGCAACAGTATTT
>DATCIR010000342.1:0-9892 GCA_036507695.1 Gammaproteobacteria bacterium | reverse complement strand
GTTGCCGGGCAGCCAGTTTAACGATTGTTGTAAAAGCTCTACCATTTAAATCAATGTCCGCGTATTAATGCCTGTGCAGTTCCAAATGAATGATGTGTATACCTTGTTACTGTACTTGTAAATGTAATAAAGGATTCACCCGTACTCATGCCGGTGCAATCGTCAGCGGTGTCAGGCTGGTATCCAAACTACCGCTCGCCGGCAGTCCGGCGTGAATCAGCACCCCTTCATCCGCCACCAGATCGTCAACAATCACCGGTAAGGTGACATGCGCGCCATTTTGTGTGACCACCGCGTTAGCGCCGTCAACCGCGCCAATTTTTTTCGCCAAGCGCTGGTTGATCCGGATCGCGGCGATATCGGCGTCAAAAGTGTCCTGCAAAGCGTGGGCGCGGCGTTGTAAACTGTCACCGGCATACATCTGCCACTCCGCGATACGCACAATAGCCGTGCCTTTATCCGCGGCTGCCAATTCCGGGCTACGCCATACAAGCGTGTTATCCGCAATTAAGTTTGCTGTTTTTTGTTTGATTTCTTTCAGCACGTCCTCGGAAGTCACATAGTCAAAACCATCGCAGTTGAATAAGTTGCCCAATACCCGGAATACCTTCCAGGCGGGACGCGCATCACCGGCGGGAGGCACCACGCCCGCAAAACTTTGCCAGGTGCCGGCGGCGTTCACAAATGTTCCCGAGGTTTCCGTGAAGGGCGCAACCGGCAGAATCACATCCGCGTAGTGTTTAATATTCTCGCTGCCAAAATAACTCAACGCGACCACAAAATCGGCTTTGCCCAGTGATTCCACGGCCTGCGCGGGATTGGCGGACTCGATATCCGGTTCAACATTCAATAACAGATAACCGTTCATGGCTTGATTCAGCATCTGTGCTGCATTGTGTCCCACCGCATCAGAACGCGCGCCGCCGGCAACCCGGTGCGGCACACAACCGGAAATCCAGGCGCCAGCCGTGTTTCCCGCTTCCGGTAAATAACCCAACTGGCTTTGGCTTAACGAGGCGATCAGGTTCGCCAGCATTCGAATGGATGAAGCTTGGGCATGATTCATTGCTTGAGGACCTAGCAGCACCGACGTTACCCTGCCGCTTTGTAAATTGCCGGCGATCTGCTGGTGCGCAGGCGTTATTTCAATACCCGCACTGAGCTTATCAAAACCGGCGGGCGCGGCTGCGCCGGTGGTTTTTAATAAAGCCTGCGTTATTGCCACCAGCTCCCTGTTAAAGGATTTGGGACTGACGATGAGTTTTGTTGCCACCGGCATATAAAATTCGTAGTCAACCGCATTCAGGTGCATCAGCTTCAGCCCATTGTGGCAGGCTTTACGAAACCGATGCGCGGCGATCGGCTGATCTTTACGAATATTCGATCCGATCAGCAGCACCGCATTATTCTTTTCCAAACCTGGAATGTCCTGCCCCAGCCAGGGATAAACCGGGTCTTCGTTATTAAATGTAAAATCCGTTTGCCGGAAGCGATGGTCTATATTGTTTATCCGTAATTGCCGCAGCAGCTTCTGTAGCAGGTATAGTTCTTCCATCGTGGCAGTGGGAGACGCCAACGCGGCAAAACGTTCAACGCCGGATTCCGCAATCACGCGATTAATCCCGCTTACCGTTGCCTGCAGCGCGGTTTCCCAGTCAGTTTGTATCCACTCGCCTTCGACTTTTATTAAGGGTGTTTTCAACCGTTCATCACTATTGAGGGCCTCATAACTGAACCGGTCGCGGTCGGAAATCCAGGTCTCGTTAATCGCTTCGTTTTCACGGGGCACCACTCGAACCACTTCCCTGCCATTGCGCACATGCACTTTAAGGTTGGAACCCATGCAATCATGCGGCGCAACAGAATCACGCTCCACCAGTTCCCAGGCGCGGGCGGAAAAACGGAACGGCTTGGAGGTCAGCGCGCCAACCGGACATAAATCAATTACATTGCCCGACATCTCGGAGGTTACGTTGCGAGTGACGTAGGTGCCTATTTCCATATGTTCACCGCGGCCGGTCGCACCCAGTTCACGCATGCCAGCAATCTCGGTGCCAAACCGGACACAACGGGTGCAATGGATGCAACGGGTCATATCAGTGGCAATGAGCGGACCGAGATCTTTATCTTTAATAACACGTTTTTTCTCGCCATATTTGGAAACATCACTGCCATAACCCATGGCGATATCCTGTAACTCGCACTCTCCACCCTGGTCACAGATAGGACAATCCAGCGGATGATTGATTAACAGAAATTCCATCACGCCTTTTTGAGCATCGATCGCTTTGACAGACTTGGTAAAAACTCTCATACCGTCAGTAACAGGGGTCGCACAGGCAGGCAAGGGCTTAGCCGCTTTTTCCACTTCCACAAGGCACATGCGGCAATTGGCCGCAATGGATAATTTTTTGTGATAGCAAAAACGGGGAATATAGATACCCGCTTCGTCGGCGGCCTCGATGACCATAGTCCCGTCGCGAGCTTCTATTTTTTTGCCGTCTATTTCGATGTGCACCATCGTCACTTCAAAACCTTATGCGTTGAGTTAAATGTATGGTCGAATTATTTATCCAGTCACACGTCAGCCGCCAACCAGGCAGCGCTGATGATCGACGTGGAATTGAAATTCATCGCGAAAATGTTCCAGGAAACTGGTTACCGGCATGGCAGCCGCATCACCCAGGCCGCAAATCGTGCGTCCCCCGATTTTGTTGGCGACGTCGACTAACAAGTCGAGGTCTTCCTGGCGGCCTTTGCCTTTTTCAATCCGGTTAACCACCCGGGACAACCAACCTGTGCCTTCCCGGCATGGCGTACATTGTCCGCAGGACTCCTCATAATAGAAATAAGACAGGCGCGCCAAGGCCTTCACCATGCAAGTCGTTTCATCCATCACGATCACTGAACCCGCGCCCAGCATGGAACCGGCCTTGGCGATGGAATCGTAATCCATGTTCATGCCCATGGCGAGGGCCGCTGGCAATACCGGCGTCGAAGAGCCGCCCGGTATCACGGCCTTGAGTTTTTTGCCGTCACGCATGCCACCGGCCATTGCCAATAACTCGGCAAAGGGTGTTCCCATGGGCACTTCATAATTGCCGGGATTTTTAACGTGGCCGGTCATGCAAAATATTTTCGATCCACCGTTGTTCGGCTTGCCGAGGTCCGCGAACCATTTGCCGCCCTTGTCCAGAATATACGGCACCGAGGCCAGTGTTTCCGTATTGTTAATCGTGGTCGGTCGCCCGAACAATCCATAACTGGCCGGGAATGGCGGCTTGAACCGGGGTTGGCCTTTTTTACCTTCCAGGGATTCCAGTAACGCGGTTTCCTCACCACATATATAAGCACCCGCGCCGATGTGGGAGTACAAGTCAAAATCAATCTTGGAGTTCAATACATTTTTACCAAGCAAACCGGCTTTATAAGCTTCCTTCAGCGCGGCTTCGAAACGGTCAAACGGCTCATAAAACTCGCCGCGCATATAGTTGTAACCCACGGTTGCGCCGATGGTATAGCCGGCAATGGCCATGCCTTCAATCAGTGCATGGGGGTTATAACGCAGAATGTCGCGGTCCTTGCAAGTCCCCGGTTCACCTTCATCCGAGTTGCAGACGATATACTTCTGTCCCGGGGTGTTGCGTGGCATGAAGCTCCACTTCAGTCCGGTTGGAAACCCGGCGCCGCCACGGCCGCGCAATGCCGAGGTTTTAAGTTCGCTGATAATTTCTTCCGGGGATGTTTTTTCTTTCAGAATCCGCTTCCATACTTTATAACCGCCCGCGCTTTCATAGGTGGAAAGCGTCCACGGTTTTTTTAGATGCAATGTGCTAAAACAAACTTCATTAGCCATGGGGATTAATCCAGTTTTTCCAGTATGGCGTCGATTTTTTCCGGTGTTAAATGCTCGTGGTAATCCCGGTCAATTAAACACATGGGGGCGCCTACGCAAGCGCCTAAACATTCCACTTCCTTGATGGTAAATTTTCCATCGGCGGTTGTTTGCCCTAACTTAATGCCGAACTTTTTTTTCAGGTGTTCGACTATTTCCTCACTGCCCAGCAGCATGCACGATATATTGGTACAAACGCTGATTTTGTGCCGGCCCACGGGCTTGTGCTCGAACATGGAATAAAAACTTGCCACTTCATAAACGGCGATTTCCGGTATGCCGAGATAGTGCGCCAGCTCGTCCATCAACGTGGTTGTTAAAAAACCCTTATTGGCGTCCTGCACAATATGCAACGCCGGAATAAGCGCCGCCTGGCGGTTTTCCGCGGGATATTTCGCAATCCACTTGTCGATTGCCGCATAGCTGCCTTTAGAAATCAGCTTTGCCTGCGTTGATTCGGCCAGCCCGCCTTTTTGCTCTACCGCATCAATAGCCATTATCGATCGACTTCCCCAAATACAATATCCTGTGTGCCAATAATCGCAACCACATCCGCCAGCATGTGCCCCCGGGTCATCTCGTCCAGCGCGGAAAGATGCGCAAATCCCGGCGCCCTGATTTTGAGACGATACGGTTTGTTGCTGCCATCCGATACGAGATAAACGCCAAATTCACCTTTCGGATGCTCAACGGCTGTATAAACTTCGCCTTCCGGCAAGGTATAGCCCTCGGTAAACAGTTTAAAATGGTGAATCAGGGATTCCATATCCAGTTTCATATGCTCGCGGCTTGGCGGCACCAGCTTATGATCTTCCAGCATGACGGGGCCGGGATTTTGCCGTAACCATTTTAGGCATTGCTTTATGATGCGTTGCGATTGGCGCATTTCCTCGATCCGAACCAGGTAACGATCATAGCAGTCGCCGGTAACACCAACCGGAATATCAAAATCCATCTGATCGTAAACCGCGTACGGCTGTTTCTTGCGTAAGTCCCATTCCACACCGGAACCGCGCAGCATGGGCCCGGTAAAACCCATTTGCAGTGCCCGCTCGGGTGATACCACGCCGATACCCACGGTACGCTGTTTCCAGATACGATTATCCGTCAAAAGCGTTTCGTATTCGTCCACGCAGGCGGGAAATCGATTGGCAAAGTCCTCAATAAAATCCAGCAATGAGCCTTGGCGGTTTTCATTCATTTTCGCCACTTCGACGGCGTTATGCCATTTGGAAGGCTTGTATTGCGGCATCGAATCCGGCAGGTCCCGGTAAACACCGCCAGGACGATAATAAGTGGCATGCATGCGGGCGCCGGAAACCGCTTCATAAGCGTCGAACAAATCCTCACGTTCCCTGAACGCGTATAGAAATACGGTCATGGCGCCGATATCCAGCGCATGCGCCCCCAGCCACATCAGGTGATTCAGAATCCGGGTAATTTCGTCATAGAGCACACGGATGTATTGCGCGCGCAGTGGCGGTGTTACCCCAAGTAACTTTTCCAGCGCCAGCACGTAACCATGTTCGTTACACATCATGGACACATAATCCAGGCGGTCCATGTAAGGGATACTTTGATTATACGGCTTGGATTCCGCCAGTTTCTCGGTGGCGCGATGCAATAATCCGATGTGCGGATCAGCACGCTCCACCGTCTCGCCATCAAGCTCCAGCACCAGGCGCAACACGCCATGGGCTGATGGATGCTGGGGACCGAAGTTAATGGTGTAATTGCGTATTTCCGCCATTATTCTTCCCCTTCCGTTTCTACATGCAGATAACGGTGATCATCACGCTTTACTTTCGGCACCAAGGTGCGCGGTTCAATGCTCACCGGCTGATAAATCACGCGTTGCTTTTCGCTGTCATAACGCATTTCCACGTGCCCGATTAAAGGAAAATCCTTGCGAAACGGATGGCCGATAAATCCGTAATCCGTCAGTATGCGGCGCAAATCGGGATGGGATTTAAATAATATGCCATAGAGGTCAAACGCTTCCCGTTCGTACCAATTAGCGCATGACCAGATATTCACTACGGTATCAATCACCGGTTCCTTATTCGGTAAATAAACTTTTACCCGCAAGCGTTCGTTATTTTGAATTGACAATAAATGATACACGACCGCGAAACGGCGGGTGGTCGCGTTGTCTCCGGTTTTACCCGGCGGGGGCGTACCGTCCAGCATGCGGGTCACTCCCCGGCTGAACCCTTGTCCCGTGGCATCGATGGTTTCCCATTCAACATCGCCGTACGCGAGGTAATCGACGCCACACAAATCGATAAGCTGGCGGAACGCAAATTCAGTTTCATCATGCAATGACCTGCAAACCTTCACGATATCCCGTGGCACGACTTCCATGGTCGTCTCGCCGTAAGCGAAGTGAATATCCAGGGCATTCGTGAAGCGGCGTGTCAGGCGCTCCGTTAGAGATGTGTTGATGGCATTGCTCATAAGCTGATTCTCGGCGTTTTATAATTATAATTAACGAGCAATCGTGTTCGTGCGCTTGATTTTTTTCTGCAGTTGGATAATGCCATACAACAATGCTTCGGCGGTTGGCGGGCAACCCGGGACGTAGACATCCACTGGCACAATGCGGTCGCAGCCCCTCACCACGGAATAGGAATAGTGATAATAGCCTCCGCCATTGGCACAGGAACCCATGGAAATCACCCAGCGCGGTTCCGGCATTTGATCATAGACTTTACGCAAGGCGGGCGCCATTTTGTTGCATAAAGTGCCTGCAACCACCATTAAATCGGATTGACGGGGACTGGGACGAAATACAATACCAAAACGGTCCAGGTCATAACGCGCCGCACCGGCATGCATCATCTCCACGGCACAACATGCCAGACCAAACGTCATCGGCCATAACGAACCGGTCCGCGCCCAGTTAATGACCTTGTCTGCCGAGGTGGTTACAAAACCTTTTTCCAGTACGCCTTCTATTCCCACTCCAAGGCTCCCTTCTTCCATTCATAGATGAAACCAATTACCAGTATTCCCAGAAACACCGCCATCGTGGTAAAACCAAACCAGCCAATTTCCTGTAAAACCACCGCCCAGGGAAACAGAAACGCAATCTCCAGATCGAAAATGATAAACAAGATTGCGACCAGATAAAAACGCACATCAAACTTCATGCGCGAATCTTCGAACGCCTCAAAACCACACTCATAGGGCGATAATTTTTCACTATAAGGTTTCTTGGGTCCGCACAAATAACCGGCGCCGATTGCCACCACACCGAAGACCACACCTAACACCAGAAAAATCAAAATCGGTAAATAATTTTCAAGCATAAATAAGGCCTTGACCCCGTTGCAGCATGATTATTGTTCTCTGGCTGTGGCTATCTTGTGAAACTTACTTTAACTTACTTTAATTTATGTGCGGCTTGGTTTTGATAGCCGTGGTTACTGTATTCGAAATTCGACGTGACACTCGTGCATGTGACACTCGTGCATGTGATACTCGTGCATGCGACACTCGTGTAAGAGTTAAGAGACTCTTACGGATCACCCTCCCATGTGTCACACAATAATTTAGTAACAGCTTATGTTTTATGTTAACTACGTTTAGCTAAGGCTCTTTATATTTTACGCCGGTCGACAGGGCGCACGCTATGCAATACCCATGTACGTGTAAAACTCTCATTGCAATAACTTACAGTTGCAATAATTAGACAAGCAGTTGCAATAATTAGACAAGCCGGCCGCGGCTTCACTCGCTACTTATTTCATTGCTTACAATTAAATTTAGCGTTCAGATTTTCCAGTTCATTCCTGTACAAACACGAGTCAATCGCGGAAGCAGTTCAGGAGTCTAGGCTACTCTCGCGACGCTTGTCAAGAACACTAAACCCGACAATCTGTAATAACTATAAGAATTGCTTACTAATTTTTGCTTGTGGTTATACCGCTATAAAATAAACAATGAGTGCAGGAACACCGTTTCTTAATTGATACATCCGCCAACGTGCCGGCACAGGAATATGCGGCGTTTTTGAAATATCGAAAGTGAATGCTGAATGTAGGTGTTTATCAGGATGGACGAGAATGTTGGGTGGCGCTGACCAAATCGGGAATTATTCCGGGCGTGCCTGGGGCACAATCATGTCGTGGATGTGCGAAGTAAGCCACGCCGGAACAGGTTGCCGAGAGCGCATGGTTATGCGAACTGGATAAGCGCCGGTTCGACTTCATAATATGTAATTCTTATTGAAAAAAAATCGTAACCTGTGAAGTCTACAATCACATACAATCTACAAATGGTGCCGATGGCCGGACTCGAACCGGCACGGCTTACGCCACTGCCCCCTCAAGACAGCGTGTCTACCAATTTCACCACATCGGCAAGTTTATTAGCACTTAATGAAAAACCAAATTAATAGGCGGCCGCTACAATAACATAGACTCAGACAACGTCCGGTTAAGGTTTCGCTGGGATATCTTCTGGTTTATCCGGTGACTTATCGCTGCTTCCCGCGGGCATATCCGGCACGTCCGATTTTTGGCCGGTTGCTGCATCTTGCGTTGTTGCTGACGTGGAAGGCGGTGCAAGCTCATCAGGCTTTGTTGGCGGCACATCGGTAACGGTTCGCGTTTGCACATTTTCCAGTAAACTGGTGGGTTCTTTATTGCTCTGCGCCAAGTAAGCCAACGATAGGCTGGTGACAAAGAACAGGGTGGCGAGAATCGCGGTACTACGCGATAGAAAATTGCCGGAGCCCTGCGCGCCGAACACCGAACCTGACGCACCGCCCGCGGCACCCGCGCCAAATGCGGCCCCAGCGTCCGCGCCCTTACCATGCTGGATTAACACCAGCCCGATAATAGTAATCGCAGCCAGGATGTGAATTATTGTGAGAATTGTCGTAGTCATTAAAACCAAGTCCTTGTATTTCGAGATATAAAATTAAAGAAGCAGCCCTTTATAGAATCGTTATGTAACCAATATTTTTTGCGCTGTTGCTTTTCAGTTTGCCGCGCAACAAATCGACAAAAATCCGGATGCATCCAATGACGCACCGCCAATCAGTCCACCATCAATATCTTTCTGTCCAAACAGTGTTTGAGCGTTATCCGGCTTCACGCTTCCACCGTACAGTATTTGTACTGCATTGGCGGTTTCCGCACTCTTCTGCGCGAGACGTTGCCGAATAAATGCATGAACTTCCTGCGCCTGCGCAGGTGATGCGGTTTTACCCGTGCCAATGGCCCACACGGGCTCATAAGCGATCACCGCCTGCTGAAATGCGTCAATTCCCGCCGTTGTGATAACGGCATCCAATTGACGAGCTACTACATTATTCGTCGCACCGGCGTCACGTTCTTCCAGCAGTTCCCCCACACATAATATGGGCCGAATGCCAAACTTCTGCGCGGCCACGAACTTGTCGGCTACCTGCTGATCCGATTCCTGATAAATCGAACGGCGTTCGGAATGGCCAACGATAACGTACTTACAGCTGAATTCGTGCAGCATTGGGGCGGAAATTTCCCCCGTATAGGCGCCAGACGCATGCTCGCTGACGTTTTGCGCGCCAATCGCAATAGTGGATTTTTTAAGCATTTCAGCAACTTGAGGAATGTAGATGTAAGGAGCACATACGGCGACCTCCGCTTTTTTGACATCTTGCATACCGCCCAGAATGGCCTGCAAAAGGCTGTTTATTGATTGTCGGGTCCCGTTTAATTTCCAGTTTCCCGCTACTAATGGTTGCCGCATTATACATCCTCTACTTTCGTCAAAAACGGGCAGGAAGCTTAACCGCTGGCGTAAAAAAAATCAATGTAGACGGACAGTTGTCGGGGATTTCAGCGGACTCGCGTATCGGCTTAGCGCTCTAGCCCGCATTTCTCACCAGGATCGCGGGAGCTGGCGAAGGATTCGTGTTCGTAGGCGCCGCTCTGGAGCGAAAGTCATAGCCGTAGCTATGGCTTGAGTGAAGAGCAAGCCTACGGACGCGAAGACAAGCCAGAACCG
>DATCIR010000341.1:0-10193 GCA_036507695.1 Gammaproteobacteria bacterium | reverse complement strand
CGGAATAAGGGTTCTCAGAAAAATCCGTGAGTCCCTGGGGAATAGAAAATCTTCAACGCAGTGGCGCAATCACGCCGATTTATTCCTTGATCGCCGCGTATTAATCAGCCCTAGCTTCGTAATTTCTCCTCGAGCCGTCAATCACATTTAACGCTCCGGTCAAGGTAAAATTCAAGCGTGTACAGCGACCTTACAGAAATCCTTTGCGTCCTTGCTCCTTGGAGTAAATGACAAAGGGGGAGAGGGATTAACTACCCGCGAATTCCGCGCAAGCGCCACTGTTGGAGTATGACACGGGAAACGCTTACTTACGATAAAACGTCATGCTGCGCAAATTGTTTTTATTGCATTTGAGTTGACCGCTGTTTTCCACGGAGCAGTCAAGCTTGTGTTCCGCATCCTGCCAGCCCATTTGAACCGGCACTTTACCACCGGATTCTACGAACTCCGGATCGGTAACTTTGATATCCACCACGTTGTTACGGTAGGAAACCTTGAATTCACCGCTGTCATTGATACCGTAGACCACGGCTTTGGTGGTATAACTAATATCGGCCATGCCAATGCTGCGTGTAATTTCCCTTGAAACGCACTCAATGGTCTTGCCTTTGTCGATACACTTGGTCAGCCTGGACGGCAAGTATTCCGCTGGTTTATCCTGACTGGACCAGCCGCCTTCCAACAACAGATCCTTGAGACTCGTTTTCTCCTTGGGTTTGGGTTCCGGGTTACTGGTCAAGGCTACCTTTTGACGCTCCAGGCGTTTTTGCTGTTCCAGTTCAACCTGTACCTCCTGTTGTTCTTTTTTCCGTTCATTGGTTACGGCGGCGATACGCTCTTCCGCGAAGATGTAACCGCCTTTCGCGGCCTGGGAATACCAGTTCAGCGCTTTATCCAGGTCGACCTGGACTCCGCGTCCTTTTTCATAGATGGTTCCGAGGTAGTAGTAGGCGCGGACATTCTTGTGTTCCGCCGCGGTGGTCAGCCAGGTCAGCGCTTTGTCGTAGTCTTGCGCAACGCCTTCGCCACGCAAAAAGCTGTAACCCACTTTAAAGGCGGCCTTGTCATTGCCCTGCTTGGCTGCTTTGCCAAACCATTCAAATGCCTTTTCCATGTCTTTGGACACACCGTTGCCTTTCTCGTACATTATAGCGATGTCGTATTGGGCTTCCACGTCACCCGCTTCCGCTTTGGGCAGCTGCTGACTGAATTTCTCCTGCCACACGTAGTCGTCTTTATAAGCCAATGCTGTTATTGGCAGTACCACGCAAATAAATAAAATGAAATTCCTTAACATCATCCTAATCGCCTTAAATTGATTATCGCCAATAGAGCTGTCTTAAAGAATTTATCGGGTTCCAGTTGTTACAACTTTAACCAATTCACGTCATTAGAAAGCAAAACAGGTGAATGGCAGGGGAGGAGGTAGCATTCTGAGTAGTGGGCAGAAATTTTAATTATAGAAAGGTGAAAACAGATAAGCTGATGTTATATATTGGTGTTTACCAGTTTGTTACAGTCTTGGTGCCGGGCAGGTTATAAGTTGAATTAATGGCCGGAGCGCGCAACGAATCCATGGCCGGCTTGCCGCCGGATAGTGCGCAGGCGCGGGGATTACGCGTTGAGAGTCACCACGTAGGGTTGGAAGGTGCACTGGGTTCGTAGGCAATAGTCGAGCCATTCGCCCAGAAAACGATTGATTTGCTGTTTCTCGTTTTTCTGGTACATATTGGGATTGGGATAGGAATAGCGCGCATGAAACTGTTTGTGATGTTGAAAGTTCACGACTTCCGCCACCCGCGCGTCATGATAACAGCGTACGGTCAAATGAATCTGTGGCAGCCATTTATGTTCGCCAACATAATCGATATTGAAGGAAAACATGGTGGTGTAGGGTGTGACGTCGAGAATCCTGATTTCCACGCGATGCACCGGTGTGCGCGCCCATATCATGGCGTTGCAATACATGGCTTCAATAAAGGGTAATACGCGGCGTGTTTTCGCGTAGTTGGCTTCATGCACCACGGTCAGGTTTTTGGGATGCCGGATTAAGTTGCCCATGGGTATTAAGGTAGCATTATTTTGGGTTAGTCGTCATCCTTGATCCAATCCTCCATTCTGGCGCGCAGCCGAAGGTGGGCTTGACTTAATAACTGACTTATGCGTGATTCGCTGACGTTCAGTACCGAACCGATTTCCCGCAAATTCAGCTCTGATTCGTAGTATAGCGCCACGATCAGTTTTTCCCGTTCCGGTAACGAGGCGATCGCTTCAGCGAGTTTCTCATTGAAATTATGTTTTTCCAATTCATCATGCAGTCCATTTTTCTGGTCACCGACGGTGCAGCGAATGGCATCTTCATCGATTCCCAAATCATCCCAACTCATCACCTTGTGGGACGAAATATTTTGTAACGTTTTGTAATATTCATCCTTAGTGATATTCAGCGACTTGATAACTTCTTCATCGCGGGCGTCACGGCCTTCGCGATTTTCAATTTCCCGTATCGCTTCGGTGATATCGCGCACCTTGCGGTGAACGGATTTCGGCGCCCAGTCATTGCGGCGCAACTCGTCGAGCATTGCGCCACGGATGCGAATACCCGCATAGGTTTCGAAACTGGCGCCCTGTTCCGAATCATATTTGCGGGAAGCCTCCAGGAGGCCCACCATGCCTGCTTGCAATAAATCGTCCACTATGACTGTTGCGGGCAGCCTTGCCTTTAGATGGTAGGCAATACGCTTGACGAGAGGCGCATATTGAGTCACGAGTTCGTCATGCGCGCGTGCATGTAAATTATCGTACATTTCAGTTCCTTGCAGCCTAAAGCTGGTTTAACAATCATTGTTAATGAACGAAACCTGGACAACTGCATGCTATTCGGCGTTGCGGGGGAAACCTTTAGTACGCTGGTCGTTAAAAACACGCCGCATAGCGGAGTCAATGGGGATTGTTAAAATTGAGTATGGGTGATGAGCCAGAATGGCAACTCATCAAAAGTGTGACGCAGTTCACAGGTTTTAATTGCAGAGTTGTTTTTTATAAAAAAGCGTAATAAGCGCTGTTTGTAGACGGCGGGTTAGTATAGCGCTGCGGGGTATAGTACTGAATAGTTGCAATGGGGCAGCTATTATCGAAAACGAATTAAGGTACTCTGCCGGGTTATATTTCCCGTCTGCCGCTGAACGCGTGTGATAAAGTACCGCCATCGACGTATTCCAGTTCCCCGCCAACGGGTACACCATGGGCGATGCGGGTTGGCTTGATGCCGCGTTCCTTGACGATTTCGCTGATGTAGTGCGCGGTGGCTTCGCCTTCCACGGTAGGATTGGTGGCGAGTATGACTTCGTCGATCACGCCGGTTCTTAGGCGCTGTTCCAGCAGATCCAGGCCGATTTCTTTCGGGCCAATGCCGTCCAGGGGCGACAGATGGCCCATGAGCACGAAATACAATCCATTGTAATCGGTGGCTTGTTCGATTGCGTTGACGTCCGCCGGTGATTCAACGACGCACAGCTTGCTTCTGTCCCGCTTGGTGCTGGCGCACACGGTGCATAATTCCGACTCAGTCAAGGTGCGGCATGAACGGCAATGGCCGATTTTTTCCGCTGCTTCTAACAACGTCTCTGCCAGGCGCCGGGCGGCTTCGCGGTTATGCTGCAACAAATGAAACGCCATGCGTTGCGCCGATTTGGGGCCAACGCCGGGCAGGCAACGCAAGTCCTCGATAAGGCGATTGATTAAGGGGCTGAATTGCACTGGCGGGTACTCTTATTAAAATGGCAATTTGAAATCGCCTGGGAGCGGTAATCCCTGCGTCATCGATGCGAAAGTCTCCTTGGATTTTTTCTCGATGTTGCGCACCGCGTCATTAACCGCCGCGGCGATTAAATCTTCCAGCATTTCTTTATCATCGCTTAACAGACTGTTATCGATGCTGACTTTAGTGACGTCATGCCGGCCGTTCATTTTGATGGTCACCAGGCCGCCCCCGGATTGTCCGGTAAACTCGGTGTTCGCGAGTTGTTCCTGCGCCTTTTGCATATTCGCCTGCATTTCCTGCGCTTGTTTCATTAATTTTCCAAGTCCGCCTTTCATTGCCGGTTCCTCTGTTGACTAAATGGGTGGCTAATTCAATCTAAACACCAGGTTAATGATCAAGGGTAATGCCGATTATAGCTCAGCCTGTAACTGGCCGTCCCGTGTTAATCGATCGGCTGTATGGATTTCGGGGAAATCCGGCCGTCAAAAGTTTCCACAATGGCTTTGACAATACTGTCATTATAAATGGCGTTTTCAGCGGACGCCTGGCGTTCCCGCGCCCGTTGCTGTTCCCGTAGCGCCGGCGTGTCATTAACCTGTTCCTGAATCGTAACGCTCAGGCGCAAGGTTTTGCCCGTGCGTTCGTTAATGGCCTTCTGTAGCGCTTCTTCCCGCTGCGTGTTGGAAAATTGCCGGTGCGCTGCTGACAACGCCAGCGCCAGATTATCGCCGCTGCAACTGACGAACGCGCTATTCTTGGCGAGTTGCAACGCCACGCCATTCAACGCAAGCTTGTTGACCAAAATTTCCCATCCAGCGTTGTTTTCAGGTAGTGGAACAGTTGTTTCGCTTTGATTGCTTTCGGCGGAAAATTTTGTGTTCGTATTTAACTGAGGATTGACTAACTCTGTGGAATTATCATTGTCCTTGCTGCTCAGTTTTTTTTTAACCGCTGTTTGACCGAGCGTTTTGCTGATGGTTTCCAGATGCTGGCTTTTAGCGTGCGGGGTTTGCGCTTGTGGTTTGGCTATGGAAGCGGCTGGCTGGCCGGGTATCCGGCTCTGTGTGCCGCCCGTGGCGGGTGCTGGTTGCGCGGTTTTGACCATGCCGGGTTGAAAAGCCAGCATGCGTAACATGGCCATTTCAAACCCCAATTGCGGATTCGGCGCCAGGCTTAAATCCCGTTTGCCGGCCAGTCCGATTTGATAATAAAGCTGGGTATCTTCCGCGGTCAACAAGCTTGCAATGTGGGCGATCTGCGGTTGTTCAGGATGTTGGCTATCAAGGGCATCCGGAGCGATCTGGCATAACGCCACCCGGTGCAACAAGCTTAACAATTCATTGAACACCAGTGTGAAATCCGCGGAATGCACCGCCAATTGCGCGATGCTTTCGAACAAGGATTTTGCATCGCGCTCGCCCAGGGCCTGTAACAGCGCGAACACCTGGGACCGGTCAACGGTGCCCAGCATGGTGCGGACTTCGGGCTCTTTCAGTTCGCCGGCGCCGTAGGCGATCGCCTGATCCAGCAGGCTTAACGCATCCCGCATGCTGCCGTCAGCGGCGTCCGCGATCAAGCGGATGGCGTCGCTGTCAAATTTCAGGTTTTCCTGCCGCAGAATTTTTTCCAGATGGGTAGCAATCAAATCCAGGGGCAGACGTTTAAGATTGAACTGCAAACAACGCGATAAAATGGTGACTGGAAGTTTTTGCGGATCGGTCGTGGCGAGCAGAAACTTCACATGCGGGGGTGGCTCTTCCAGGGTTTTCAACAAGGCGTTAAAGCTTTTCTCTGAAAGCATGTGAACTTCGTCGATCAAATAAACTTTGAAACGGCCACGGCTTGGCGCGTAATGCACGTTCTCCAGTAAATCCCGCGTGTCTTCAACCTTGGTTTTGGATGCGGCGTCAACTTCTATCAAGTCAATAAAGCGTCCTTCACTGATTTCGGTACACGCACTGCATTCGCCGCAGGGCGTGGCAGTGATGCCTTTCTCGCAGTTGAGGGATTTGGCAAGAATGCGCGCGATGGTGGTCTTGCCCACACCGCGCGTGCCGGTAAACAGGAAGGCATGATGCAGGCGTTCGCTTTCCAGTGCGTTGATCAGGGCGCGTTGCACATGCTCTTGACCCGCGAGTTCGCTGAAATTCCGCGGGCGCCATTTTCTTGCGAGTACTTGGTAACTCATGAATCCGATGCGTTATTGGTCAAGGTTAGTTAAATTCGTCAAGGTCTGTATGATCGCACTGGCGCGGCGACCGGTGCAATAGCGAAACGCCAGTGTAATAGTGAAACCAAAGTAGGGTGGTGACTCATACCAGCCACACCCCGGCACACGATGCCGCTGCTGCCGCTGCTCCCTTCCGGGCCTGACGGGGTTCACAGCGTTTCGTTGCGAGGGGACCGATATGAGGCACCATTGAACTGTTGATTAATAAGTAGTTTTAGGCAAAAAGGGCGGCCGTAGCCGCGTTTACCTAAAGCGTATAAATGCGTGTGCTCTACGCTAGAGCCCCATGCCTATGTAAAAACAACAATTTCTCAGCAAAGAGCGATAATTCCACGCATTCCGCCCTCAACATTTACAAGGCGTCTTGGTCAGGCCCTTGTAAATATTGGGGACGAAGGATAACACAAAGCAATTTATTTTGACTATTCGTTACTTGAAAGCGTCAAAATTCGGGTTCAGAGTCACTGGGGTAAAGTGCGGGAAGCGCAACGGGGGGGCGAATTTGACTTCATATCCGCCAGGGCTTCAGTTCAACGAGTCAAGGGATTCCAAGAGTGTTTTTCGGTTGTTTTCGTAGTTAAAAATAGTATTGTGCCCGCCTTGCAGTACCAACAGTTGCTTGGGCTCGTCTGCCTCTTTTAGCAAGCGTTCTGCATGATAGACATCGATCATTTCATCATCGGGGCTATGCATGATGAAAATAGGTATTGGCGACACATCGGCAACGGATTTTATCGGGCTGTATTGATTGCTGATCGTGTACGAGAGTGGCCACTGAAACAACCAGAATAACCAGCTTTTAGACAGCGCATCCTGTGTTACAGCACGATAGTCACTAAACGCCGATATTGAAATGAGGGCTGTTATATTTTTCTTGTACTTGGTGTGGGCTACTGCATAAATCGCAATACTGGCGCCGAGGCTTTGGCCGATTACAATGATGTTCTCGACAGCCTGACGGCCGACAACATCGCCAATCATCGCTTCCGCATCCTTAATGATCAGGTCAAGATCCGCTTGGCCTTCCGATTTACCATAACCGCGGTAATCATATAAATAGACATCGTAACCGTGTTTGGTTAACCAGCTAACATTGGCAAAATGGGTGCTGATATTTTCGGCGTTACCGTGAAAATACAATATCGTGCCGAGCGGCTGTGTAACGGCATAAAGTTTCCAGCCATGTAATTGCCGGTTATCTTCCGTTGAAAGATAAACATCATCATAACGTATACCCAGTTGATCAGGCGTAATGACCTGGTTCTTCATGGGATAAAAAAGCAGGTTGGTGCAACCCATCACCTGTACCAGCACTAGAAAGATCAGAATGCGCATGCGTTTCATATCATCAAGCGGGTAACCGGGTGCGGCATTGAATTCAATAATAAGTTGTTTAATATTCATATTGTAATAAAAACAAGCAAGCATCTGCATGGGCAATTTTCCACGGACCTGTTTTTTCTGTACAAGCGAGATATCTCCTTGATTTTGGCATAGTACATCTTCTAATATCTAGGTTTCTAATAATAACCGCACTCTAGGATAATATAAGGAGATATACATGAAAAAAATCGTTTCAGGTTTGATTCTGTTTTCAGCCTCATCAGTCGCGATGGCCGGCGCAGCAGGCGGTGATGGTGGTTGCGGTTGGGGTAATGCGCTGTTTAAAGATTCAGCCGGTACGGCGTCTCATGTTATGGCTGGGATAACTAACGCTTTATTTGGCAATAACACCTTTGGCATGACAACCGGCACCAATGGCTGTGATACTTCTGGAAAACTGAGCTACGGCGGCAAAGCCGCGGTAAGCGCCATTATGAATGAGTTTTCAGAAGATGTTGCCCGGGGTGAAGGTGATGCGCTGAACACGGTCGCCGTGCTTTATGGTGTTGAGCAGCCAGATCGCAAAACATTTGCCAAAGTGATGCATGAAAATTTTGTTGTACTATTTCCGAGTGAAGATGTAACCGCGGATCAAATGATTGCTTCTATTGAAGAGCTTATGAAAGCCGATCCCACACTGGCAAAATACCTCAAGTCATAATTGATTTTTTAACTAAGTGTTTTGACTGGGCCCTGCATCAACACTGCGGGGCCTTTTTATTTGTGTATATTGCACACATAACATTAAACCAATCATAAAGCAATTAATCACATACAACGCTTTTGCTCCAGGTTCAACAATGCCATTACGCACAACGTTATGTTTAAGCGTTATTCGCAGTGTGTTTCTCATCAGTTTTACAACGTTGCTTTCAACAGCACAAGCTGACGAAAACAACTACGTTGCCAACTTGCAGGAACAAGCGCAAAAGCAACGCCTCTGGCAAAACGTGGAATGGCTAAATCTACTCCACCATGATGGCAAAGGCGACTTATCCATTAATTATAAAAGTCACGTTAAAGATGACCGTTTTTTCTTGGCCCCTGACGGTAAAACCAATCCGGAGTCCGAGTTGCTTGCCACCATCGCTGCGTTCTATCGAACCGATGTCAGCGATAATGTACATGCACAGTGTCGATTTATCGCGAGGCTGACATGGTTAAAACAAAAACTTGCTTTTGATCCAAATTCGTTACCTGCTGTCCCTTGTGATAAATACATCGAATGGCGCAAACACGCGCGCTCTGACTTGGTGACCTTGGTTTTTCCTGCTTATCACCTGAATAGTCCTTCATCCATGTTCGGACACACGCTGTTACGGTTGGATTCCGCGGAAGATGAAGGTGATTCCCGTTGGCTATCCACGGCGGTTAATTTCGGCGCCAAAGTGACAGAAGCTGATAATTCAATCCTGTATGCCTACAAAGGCCTGGTGGGAGGTTATTCCGGAGTATTTGTCAGCGATCACTATTATAAAAAAATCCAGGAATATAACCGCATCGAACACCGTGATATATGGGAGTACCGTCTGAACCTCACCGCAGCGGAAACTGAACGCATCGTTACTCATCTTTGGGAGTTGCAGGATATCCAATTTGATTATTATTATTTTGATGAGAACTGTTCGTACCGTCTGCTGGAACTGCTTGAAGTGGCCCGCCCGGGAGCTGAATTGACCGAGGAGTTTAAACTCACCGCAATACCGGTTGATACTGTCCGCGCCATTGCCAAAGCCAATATGATCGAGTCAGCAACCTACCGGCCCTCGCAATTCACTGTTTTAATGCATTTACTGGATCAGGTGCCAGCAGAAGACCACGATCTGATTATTAATCTATCGGAAGATTTCTCAGTATCAAAGCAGGATGCTTTTACCGTGCTGCCTGCGAATCGGCAAAAAACCATCGTGGATATGGCTTACCAATATTTAAGTTACCAGCAGGTCAACAAAGGGCGTGATCCCGTTGTTGCAAAACGCCGGCACCAATTGCTGCTGCTATTGAATTCCTACCTGAAGGGCGCGGCGAGTACGGCAGCAATTGCTATTCCTGTCGCCCCTGAGCGGGGGCATGGCAGTAAACGCTTCGCATTTGGCCTGGGGCGGCGGCTCGACAATAGCTATGCCGAACTAGGCTTTAAAATGTCGTTCCATGATCTTGAGGATAACGAGAAAGGCTTTTTGCGCGGCGCACAAATTAACATTTTTAATGTGCAAATTCGCGCCGAGGAGAATGAAGGTGTTAGCCTGTACAAATTTGATCTGGTCGATATTTTTTCGTTGACGCCCCGGACACGATTCTTTAAGCCTCTCGCGTGGAAAGTCTATGCTGGACTAGAGCGGCAGCTGACAAAAGGTATTGACCAGCTCACCGGGCATGTCACGGGTGGTGCGGGCGGCAGCTGGCAGCTGTTTCAGAACAACCAGTTGTATGCGTTGACCACCGGGCGTCTTGAAGTTAACGCGCAGATGCAACGAGCGATAGAGCCCGCGATCGGATTTGCGGCGGGATTATTGCAGCATTTTGGGTCAACAACCGCGCGCCTTGAGTTTAGCGGGGAGCGATTCATCGATAGTGACTATCGCCTGCGGGCGGGTTACCGGCAAAATTTCGTGATCAGCACGGCGCATTCAGTTAAGGTTTTGGCAAACTACGAGTGGCAGGATGTCGATGAATTTTCAGAGCTACAATTGAGCTATCAATATTATTTTTAATAGTACAAACTATTTTCAATATAAAAAGGGAAGCAAAGTGTCAGCGTGTGACGATCGTTTCGGCTGTTTAGCCGCTGGCTGGAATATTCAGTCCGGATACCCA
>DATCIR010000340.1:0-4736 GCA_036507695.1 Gammaproteobacteria bacterium | reverse complement strand
TGGACGCTTTGCGATCCCTCTGGCAACAATAATTTCAAACGTGGAATTGACCTTGCAATTTCCGGCCGTGCACAGGTTCTTGACGAACAAAGCGCACTCGCGCAAGCCATCGCGCTAGCCGCATGCCCATGAGCTGAGCCGCAACGAAGATTAAACCAAAACAACAAGTAACACTCGATATGAACATGTTGAACAAAAAAGTTCCCGGTTTTACCCTGATCGAAGTACTCATCGCCGTGGTGATTTTGTCCATTGGCTTGTTGGGCATGGCGGGTATCCAGTTACAGGGACTGCGCGGCACCACCAGTTCCACCCTGCGCAGTGATGCGACCATCATGGCCAATGACCTAGCGGAAAGAATCCACGCCAATCCTGGCGGCGTGAATCATATCAACGGGGGACAAAACACCCATTACTCGGACATCAGTACCGCCGCTGTCGTTTGCAACAACCCCCCCACTCTGTGCAGCGCCTCACCCGGCAACCCGGAAGTGCCAGTGTGCACCATCATTGGCGGCCCGGGCACGGCCGCCAGCGGCAGCATGGCACAGTCCGATATTTTTGAATTTGCCTGCGGCCTCGACGGCGCGGGTGGTGTAAACAATGCGTTACCGCTGGGTTCGGCCACGGTGACGTGCAACCCGGCCGGTTGTCCGTTTGGTTCGGAGCTGACGATCAATATCAACTGGTCGGAAGCAACGGATGCCGGCGGCAATTCGCAATTCCAGACCGTCAGCATGGTGCTGCGCCCATGAAACACCGCACCGGTCTGGGTAGTTGCGCGTTTCAACAACAGGGTTTCACCATTGTTGAAATCATGCTGGCGATCGCCTTGAGTCTGGTGCTGATCGCCGGTGTGATCCAGATCTATCTCAGTAGCAAGGAATCCTTCCGGGTACAAAGTGAATTGGCGCGGCTACAGGAAAATCAGCGCATCGCCATTGAGTTTTTGCAGCGGGACATCAGCAGAACCGGCTTCGTGCCCTACAATGGCGACCCGTTGCCGGCGCCGGTCATTACCGTGGTGGACGGCGGCGCCAACAACAGCGATAGCATCACCGTCTCTTATACAGCCGCCACGGATTGTCTGGGCGCGCAGACAGGCGGGTTCGCGGTCAACAACTATTTTATTGATCCCAACACGCTGCAGCTCATGTGCCTGGGCAATGGGAACATCGTGGCGCAACCCATCGCCGACGGCATTGAAAACATGCAAATCCTGCTGGGGGAAAACGCCATCAATAACTCCATCACCGACCCCACCGCCGACCGCTACGTCAATCCGGCGACAGCCAATATTGCCCCCATCGCCAGCGTCCGGGTCGCGCTGCTGACGCGCAGCGCAGGGTCAATCAAGCAACAGGCCGCCTTGCAAAACATTGCCCTGCTCGACGCCAACGTACAGCAAAACGACCGGCTCAAGCGCCAGGTCGTCACCACCACCATTCCATTTCGCAATGGTGCACTTCGCAATGGACCACCGCCGGGTCCGTAACGGCTTAACGGCTTAACGCAGAAAAGGAACGCGGACCATGACTATGACTATGAAGAACACATACCAACAACACGGCTCGGTGCTGGTTATCAGTTTATTAATCCTGCTGGTACTGACCATCATTGGCGTCACGGCGCTGAACAGCACGGTGATGGAAGAGAAAATGGCCTCCAATTTTCAAACCGGGCATATTGCCTATCAGGCGGCGGAATCCTCCGTTAACCGCACCTTTGCCACCATCGCCACCAATTACACCCTGGTGAACGCGGCGATAAGCGCAGACGAAGAAGCGCGGGCAAACGATGACGATCCGGTATGGCCCACGGCCGGGCCGCATGTGATGGCGAGCGGCTCCCCCGGCGCGAATCCCGACGCCATCAGTCAAACTACGCTGGATGCAACCGTGAGCTACGCTGGTCCGGCCCTGGGTGAGAACTGCAGTGTGCGCTTGTGTGGCGCGGAAGTGGTGACGGTGGCAGGTTCCGGCACGGTCAATAACACCAATGTTACCCGTACCAATATACTGGGCGTCAAAAAAAACCTGCCGCAGTAAGGCAAACCGTTGCTGTTATTACACCAGAGCGGGATGTATGTAACCAACATGAATAAAACCATTATTTATAAATAAAGCGAGGTGGGAGATGACAACTAACAACAAGGAATACACAGTACGCTTTGCGGTAACAACCGCCTTGGCAACACTATTATTAGCGAGCGGCGCCGTAAGCGCGGACGATACCGAGATTTTTACCGCCTATACCGCGGCCTCACCCAATTCCAATGTGGTGTTTATCCTGGACACCTCGGGCAGTATGAAAAACCAGCCACAGGGAGCAGCAAGCGACAGCCCCACCAAAATTCAAATCGTCAAGGATGTGTTTGAAAAACTGATTTTTGATCCTAACAATCCCGCCGATCATTCAACAATTAATGCCAATAACCAGGGCTTGAACTTCGCCCTGATGCGGTTTGACCAAGGCGCCAGCGATGGCGGTTATTTTCTCACCCCGCTGCAACTGCTTAGTGACTCAACCAAGCTGCCGATATGGAATCAGGTTAGCAGCCTCACGGCCGACGGATCGACCCCACTCGCGGAAACCGCCTATGAAGCTACCCTTTATTTCCGGGGTGATAAACCCCACTTCGGCAACATCAGCAGCCCGGGCACCAATGACGCCGGCGTCCTGAACGGCGCGAGGTACCGGTCACCGTTTACTAATCAGGCGTCCCAAAGCGAATGCGGCATTAACAACCACCTGGTCATACTGACCGATGGTATGCCGACTAGTGATGGCGCTGCGGACCAGTTGATTAATGGCCTCACCGGTTTAAGCTGCAGTTTTACCGAGTCGCAGGGAAATGTAGCAGGAACCGACTGTTTGCCCCAAGTGGCCCAGTATTTACATGACACGGATTTTTTGCCCAACGTCCGCGACGTGCAAAATGTTAAAACCCACACCATCGCTTTCGATCTTAACCAGGCAGATGCCGTGGCATTATTGCAACAAACCGCGGAAAATGGGGGCGGTATTTTCCTGCCCGCCTCGAACGCCACCCAGCTCTCCGAAGCGATTGCGGAAATCATCCGCAACGTCGATACGTCCGCCAAATCATTCGTCAGCCCGGCTGTTTCTCTCAGCGACACCAACCGTTTCGTGCATGACAATAATCTTTATTTTAGCCTGTTCGAACCCTCCGCCTCACCCAAGTGGACCGGCAATTTAAAAGGTTATCAAATTGACGAAGACGGTGAACTGGTCGATTTTTCCGAACCGCCAATTGCGGCGCTGGATGATGCAGGTGAAATTTCCGCTGCTGCCCGCAGCAAATGGAGCGCCGCGGTGGATGGCGCTGAAATCGGCGCGGGCGGCGCGGCGAGCCGCATCGGCCTGGCAAGAACTCTAAAAACACAAAATACATCTAACGCCATTGTCGAATTTAATGCGGCTAATGTCAGCCAGGCCGACCTCGGCGCGGCCGACGCCGCTGAAACAACCGCCATCATGAACTGGGCCAGCGGCAAAACCGACGACGGAAGCGGTTTGCGTCCCAAACCGATCGGCGATCCGCTGCATTCCACGCCGCAAGTGGTGAACTACGGCGGATCGATCGGCTCGCTCATCTTCTTCGGCACCAACGAAGGCTTTTTACATGCCATCGATGCCGCAACCGGATTGGAAAAATTCGCCCTGATTCCCCGCTCCTTGCTGGGCAACCTGAAAACCTTCAAGGACGATATCCTGGGCAGCAGGCACCCCTATGGCCTGGATGGCCCCATCACGGTGTACCGCAAGGATGCCAACGGTGACGGGCAAATCACCGCGAGCGGCGAAGACAAGGTGATTGTGATTGTCACCATGCGCCGCGGCGGCAACCAGATTTTTGCCTTCGACGTGACCGATCCCGCCAGCCCCAGCCTGCAATGGCAAATCACCGGTGGCAGCGGTGATTTCGCCGCCCTGGGACAAACCTGGTCCAAACCCATCGTCACCAAACTCAATATCGGCAATTTCAGTTCGGCCAGCCAGGTAGACGTGGTGCTGTTTGCCGGCGGCTATGACGCACAATATGACGACGCGGGCTTTTCTAGCACAACAGCGACTGACGGATTAAAAGGCAACGCCATCTACGCGGTAAACCTTAGCGATGGCGTGTTGCAATGGTCCGCCGGTGGAGGCGCCGCATCGGCCACCGCAGCGTCGCTGTTGATTCCGGAACTGACCGACGCCATTCCCTCCGAGCTGACCTATGTGGACGTTAACTCCGACGGCGTGACGGACCGCATTTATGCCACCGACATCACCGGCAAGATTTTCCGCATCGACTTCAATACCACACAGACCTCGGGGGCGAACACGTCTTATCTACCGCAGGGCCGGCTGTTCGCGGACCTACGGAGCGGCAACCGCCGCTTTTATTACGCGGCGGACCTGGTCTACACTTATAGCTCATCCGGGTTCCAGCCGCTGTTGCACCTTAATGTCGGTTCAGGCAACCGGTCGAATCCGCTAAATCTTGCCGCGGAGGAGCGGTTTTTCTCGGTGCGGGATTCATACGTCAGAACGCCGCTGCCGGAGGATTTTAGTGTGATCACCACCACTGAGTTAACCGACACCAATATACTCGCACCGGAAACCACCATCACTCGCGGCTGGTATTTTGATTTACCCCGCGGCGAAAAAGTGCTGTCCATGGCGGGCACCATTATGGGTTATACGTTCTTTACCTCTTACGTGCCGCC
>DATCIR010000339.1:0-4259 GCA_036507695.1 Gammaproteobacteria bacterium | reverse complement strand
GGCTTGCTCTTCACTCAAGCCATAGCTACGGCTATGACTTTCGCTCCAGAGCGGCGCCTACGAACACGAATCCTTCGCCAGCTCCCGCGATCCTGGTGAGAAATGCGGGCTAGGCGATCAAGATTGGAAAGGCCGGTCGAGCTTAATATAAAAGCGGGCGCTTGCCGCATGGCGTTCCGGTCAGTTATTTCGCGGCTTTTCTTTTAGTCAGCTCGCTAATAAAGGCCAGCAACATCGGCGTATCCCACTGGCGTCCACCCAGCGCGATATATTCCAGCGTTCCCTCGGGACTAACAATAAAACTGGCGGGCAAACCGCGGGGTTGCCAGCGCTCGGTGACCAGCCCGTCGCGATCCATGAGTGTGGGCATATCCGGCGCGACGAGACCTAAAAAACCAAATACCACGTCATCGCTTTCCGCCGTATTCACCAACACGATATCGATGGGGAGCTTGGCAAGTTGCGCCGCCATGCGTTGCACCGTGGGCATTTCCCGCCGGCACGGACCGCACCAGGCCGCCCAAAAATGCACAAATACCCACTTGCCACGGGATTGGCTGATATCGTAGCTGTTGCCGTCCAGATCCTCGAGCTTTAATGCAGGCGCGTTTCGCCCATCCAGTTTTATAATCCCTTCCGGCACGCTCGTTTGCGCCTGGAGCAATGCGGGATTGGATAACAACGCCAGAAGCACGGCGCCATGTAAGCCCAAGTGCAAATGCAAGCCCAAGTGCA
This sequence comes from Gammaproteobacteria bacterium, assembly GCA_036507695.1. GTDB lineage: Bacteria > Pseudomonadota > Gammaproteobacteria > SZUA-152 > SZUA-152 > JAKEGK01. The sequence continues at coordinate 3,524 of DATCIR010000339.1, read as the reverse complement.
AATGCAAGCCTAAGTGTATTAGCTGCTTCATGAATTACTTTCACCATTTTTCAAACAACGTACATTGTCAATCTTAATCACCAGTGGTTTGCCGTGCTGATCATCACCTGTCGCGAATATCGCTTCAATAGTAAACGAGGTATCGGTTGGTTGCAGGGTAATGTTGCCGCCGACCGGCTCGTCGGGATGGAGATCGCGTGACTCGGGTAACAGCGTCCAGCTAAAAGTGGCTTGACTGGCCAACGGCACGTCCAGTTTTTGCCATATCGCTTTCCATTGGTCGCGTCCGGTGCGTTCGATAGGGCCTTGTGCGTTGTAGATACGCCAGCGGTTCAGGTCCAACCAGATCTTGGTCTTACCGACGTTACGCATGCCCACGGTAATGAAGCAATGTTGTGTGGTCGCGGCAACGGCTTGGGTTGGGAATTCGCGGCCTTCGTAAAAAGCGGCCATTTGTTCCGGGGTTCGGGGGGAAAGCCCGAATTTGACGAATTGGTTTTCAATTTTATAGCGGTTTTCCGCTTCCGCGGAAAAAGCGCTTAATGAATGTACTGACAAAAAGCATGCAAGCACTGCCAGTACACCCGTTTGGAATGCGAATGGTTTGTTCATCACGGATACCCACGGCGGGTTGATTGTAGCGATGCACGACATGTTACATTAATAATGGGCGGTTTTTCGATTCCTTAATTTTTAATATCAGTTCTCAATATCGCTTCTCAATATTGTTTCTCAATGCCGTGCAACTGTGGTAAAAGATACTTGTCCTAATCTGGTAATATCTATAGGGTTTAACGGCTCTGGTTTAACGGCTCTGGTTTAATAACAAAACATCCAATCGGCCGCATTTACCTGTTTGACTCTAATAGTTGAAATTAGCGAAATTAAAACTAGAATATTACTACTTGTTGCTTCATTTTTAGTCGCGCAGGACCGATAAAACTGACAGATCTGGCAGGTCAAAAGTCACTACATCTTCATCTCAACTGTTGTAAAAGAACGATCTTTTTCTATGGTTGCTGTGAGTTTTTTTAAAACATAAGCAAGGAATTTTCATGGTAGACGGAATATTAAATTTTACGTGGTATGAAACACTTATTGCAGTATTAATTCTCACCCATATTACGATTGCCGGCGTTACGATCTTTTTACATCGTCATCAAGCGCACCGCGCCGTGGAATTACACCCGATTGTCAGTCATTTCTTTCGCTTCTGGCTATGGCTAACGACGGGAATGGTCACCAAAGAATGGGTGGCGATTCATCGTAAACATCACGCGAAATGTGAAACACCGGATGACCCGCATAGCCCGCAAACCCGGGGCTTGAAAACAGTGTTGTGGCAAGGGGCGGAATTATATCGTGCCGAAGCGAATAATGCAGAAACCATCAATAACTACGGCCACGGCACACCCAACGACTGGCTGGAGCGAAAAGTTTATAGCCGTTTTCCGTATTTGGGTATTGCTGTCATGGCGGTCATTGACGTGTTACTGTTCGGCGCCTTGGGTATTACCGTATTCGCGATTCAAATGTTATGGATACCGATTTGGGCCGCCGGTGTTATCAACGGCATCGGTCATTACTGGGGTTACCGCAATTTTGAAACCAAGGACGCCGCCCGCAATATCATGCCGGTCGGCATTTTGATTGGCGGCGAAGAGTTTCACAACAATCACCACGCCTATGCGGCGTCTGCCCGCTTATCGAATAAATGGTGGGAGTTTGATATCGGCTGGTTCTACATTCGTTTGTTACAACTGTTCCGGCTGAGTAAGGTACGCACAGTGGCGCCAAAGGCGAAATTCGAAGCCGGCAAAGTCAAGGTTGACCTCGATACGGTAAAAGCGGTGGTGCGTAACCGGGTGGATGTGATGGCGCTTTACGGACGCAAAGTAATAATTCCAGTGATCCAGCAGGAGCGTCAACAGGCCAGCGAGTATTTGAACAAGGTTTACAAGAACGCCAAGCACTTTATGATCCGGGAAGATATCAAGCTGGACGTTCGGGCCAAAGCGATACTGCAGGAAGCGCTGACCGAAAGTAATGCGCTGGAGACGGTATATAAGTTTAAACAGCAACTCAAGGAAATCTGGGCCCGCTCCAGTGAAAACCAGGCAAAACGATTGGCAAGATTGCAGGAGTGGTGCTCACAGGCGGAACAAACCGGCATCAAGGTATTGCAAGACTTTGCCCAGTCGCTGCGAGGTTATTCCCTGCATAACGCCTGATGTTATCAGTTTGATTGCAGCCGATTTACTGAATTGGGACGTGCGAAAAACCGCTTGGCTTAACACCAGGCGGTTTTTTTATTGGCGGAATAAAAGTCGAAGCCAAAAGTAGTCTTTACTGCCATGATTTATCGCAGGCTCCCGCGCTTCGCTCGGGACATGGCTCGAAATGACATTTAATCGGCGGTTCCCTAATTTTCAGGTGGTTGATTCTTGCGTTTCAAGGATTGAATGTGTGAACTGGCCCAATGGCCGCTGCTAATCCGTGAACCGCCGGGCCCGGTTTGCCCGCTTCTTGTCAGCAATGCCTGGCGTTGTTTTGGAGGGTTGGGCAGTTGAATGTTATGACTGCCAGCGGTTTCAGTCATGGCGTGGTGTTTTGGCAGTTTCAAATAAGCGGCAAATGACAGGAGGAAAATGCCGCAAAGTTCCAGCAATAACGAACGTGTTACCAGGAAATAAAATTCCATCTGTAAGGCCGGAAAATAAACGATTTCTTCAAGCTGCTGGAAAAAATCACTGGATGTTTGTTTGCGGGCGCTGCTCAAGGCAAACAATTTTTCGGCCAGCGCCAGTTTTTTCTCTTCCAATTCCGTTGCGCGATTCAGTGAATCCTGACCCAGTTCCCGGCTGTTGGCGTATATCGACTGGCTTTGCTTTTCCGCGTTCAGCCGGTACGCGGCGATCATTTCATCCAGGCTCGCGATTTGTGATTTTACCCCGGAAATTTGTTCATTTAACGCGGAGGTTTCCACTTCGCCACTATTCAGGGTTGCTTTCTGGGCCAGTGTCATCACCGTGATACTGAATGCAAACAGCACACCGCCCAATAGCAACAGCAACACACGCCAATAAAAATGTTTGTTGCTGAGTGCCGCCGCCGAGATAAAACAAATGGATTCGGTGATTTGGAATATAATGCCCGCCGCAATAAAAATCCGCTTGGAGGTATCATCGCCGGCGAAGTGGAGCATGCCTTCAACTAAATACCAGCCGGAAACAATCATGGCCGCCAGGCCGACCGAAAATATGGCCAGCTGTAGCGTGCGAAACTGCACGTTTAAATAATTTGACGGCTGGTTAGGAGGTGAGTTGGCATCCATGAGATCACCCGGTAGAAATAAAAAATAAAATATGTTTTGGCAAAAGCACTGCGATTTCACCTGCGCTCGCCGATCAATGGAAAAAATACTTCAGTTGAAAACAGTAGTCAAACAGTAACTACTCGCCCCGTGTGCCGCCTAGGTGAAAGCGGTGCTGGTGTCTTCTGCCGGGGGCGTCTGCGGCCAGGGA
>DATCIR010000338.1:0-2830 GCA_036507695.1 Gammaproteobacteria bacterium | reverse complement strand
GATTTGTTTTTAAGCACCGGTTCGGTCCCGGCATTCCGCATTAACGGAAAGTTGCGCCCCGTGAACATCCCGCCCCTGACCAGCGGCCGCACAGCGCAGATGGCTCAATTGATTATGCATAAAGATCAACTTGCAAGCTTTGATGCAAATCCCGAAGCGAATATCGGCTGCACCATCCCGGGAATCGGCCGTTTTCGCTTTAACATCTTCAAGCAACGCAACGAAATCGCCATGGTTGTGCGCGCGGTTCCGTCCAGCGTGCCGGATTTCGAAACCCTGGGCATACCGTCCATGCTGCGCGACATCGTAATGATGAAACGTGGCCTGGTGCTGGTGGTCGGACCCTCCGGCTCGGGAAAATCCACAACACTCGCATCCATGATTGATTACCGTAATCACAATGACATTAGCCACATCATTACTATTGAAGATCCCATCGAATACGTGATCGAACACAAAAGATGCATCGTGAATCAGCGCGAACTGGGCGTCGACACCAACTCTTATCATAACGCCCTGATCAACGCCTTACGGCAGTCGCCCGATGTCATCATGGTCGGCGAAATTCGCGGCCGGGAAATCATGGAAAATGTGCTTGAGTTTTCCGATACCGGCCACCTGTGCCTGGCGACTTTGCATTCGAATAATGCCGCCCAGGCCTTTGACCGCATCATTCATATGTTCCCCAAAGACAAGCATGAGCAATTGTGCATAGGCCTGTCCCATAACATCAAAGCGGTGGTTTCCCAGATACTGGTGCCCACCATCGACGGCAAACGCACTGTTGCCACGGAGTTACTGATCAACACACCCCGCATTGCGGATCTGATCGCGCGCGGCCAGTTTGGCGGCTTACATGATGTGCTGGAAAAAGACACCAACTCCGGCATGTGCACCCTGGACCAATCTTTGTATCATTTATTCTGCAACGGCAGAATTACGGAAGAAACGGCGTTGGTTTACGCCAACTCCGTCAGCAATATGCGCCTGCAAATCCGGCTCTCAGTGCAAGGCGCAAATAACAAAACCAAACCCAAGCCAGCCAATGTTGAGGACTCAACGTCTACGGCCGGTACAAAATAATTAACGGTATCTAAAAACATCATGAACGATACTCGATTACCCCTGCTAATCGAACCGGCGCAATTACAGCCGGTACTACAGCAGCCAAACATTCTGATCGTTGATCTTTGCAAAGCGGAAACTTACCTCCAGGCGCATGTGCCAGGCGCTGTGCATCTGGATTATAGCCGGATCGTCACCGCCCTGCCCCCGGTAATGGGACTGGTCCCTGATATCGCGCAGCTGAATGGAGTATTGTCACAAATCGGCGCGATGCCCGCTTGCCATATAATTGCTTATGACGATGAAGGCGGCGGCAAAGCCGCGCGCCTGCTGTATACCCTGGATATAATGGGGCATGACAAATATTCCTTACTCAACGGCGGATTGCATGCCTGGGCGAACGAAGGTTATCCCCTGGAATCCACACCTAACACCAAACCGGCCAGCCATTATCAATCCAACCTGCAAGAGCAGCCGATTGCAACCCGGCAATTTATTCTCAGCCATCTTGATGATGACTCAGTTCAGTTCATTGATACACGTACCAGCGGCGAATTCACCGGAGCCAGAAAAATGGCCGATAAAGGCGGTCACATTCCAGGAGCGCTCAACATCGACTGGTTGCTGTTAATGGACCGGCAGAAAAACCTGCGCTTGAAAAGTGACACAGAGCTACAAGCGTTACTTAACGAGCATGGCGTGGCGCCGGATAAGACCACGGTCGTGTATTGCCAATCCCACCATCGATCCGCTCTTACCTACATTGCCTTAAAGCATTTGGGATTTAAGGATGTGAAAGGGTATCCCGGCGCCTGGTCGGATTGGGGAAACAACCCGGACACACCTGTTGAGACCGGTTCTGTGGTATCCATTTGAACGCTGCCAACAAGATTCGCAGCCTATCAATAATCCCATGCAATATGCCGCCCACATAAAAGCAATCCAGCAAAAAACCCCCCGTGTAAAACTGTTTACTCTGGATTACGGCGCGCAAGACTTCGATTTTTACCCTGGCCAATGGGTGGACATACACCTGAGCATTGACGATGAAACCCATACCTGCGGTTATTCAATTACCGCCATACCATCGTCCAGTCACACCATTGAGGTCGCTGTTAAGCTGGCGCCCGAATTAAAACTTACTGTGTATCTGCATAATTCCAGTAAGGCCGGCGACAAGGTGTTTATATCAAAGGCCCAGGGTGACGTTTATTTAACAAAAGCGATTACGGGGCCGTATGTATTTATCGCGGGCGGGGTCGGTATCACGCCCTTATACAGCATGATCCAGCATATACAAATCAACAAACCGCAAACGCCGGTCACGTTAATTTACAGCATCAGCGCGCCTGAAGAATTTTTATTTGAAAAAGAATTGCGATCCCTGGAAAAAACCAATCCGGATTTTCGCTGCATCGTCACGGTGAGCCGCTCGGCGCAGCATCAGGAAAAATTCAGCGGCAGAATTAATGCAGCAATGTTGCGGGCGATCAACCTGCCCGCAAACGCCAACTATTACCTTTGTGGTCCGCCGCCAATGGTGGATAACGTCGTGAACGTACTGCAGGAACTGCGCGGGAAACTCGGTATCAATGAAGATCACATTCACTATGATAAATGGTGGGCCTAACCCGCATGTCTCACCAAACGGCCGCCAAATATCAAATACCGGCGGATAAACATTAGTTCTGTGCCAGTTGTGTCAATTTGACATAGGCGTCATAACGGTCGCGAATCTCCTGAACATATTTCACCGGTTCACTGC
>DATCIR010000337.1:0-6970 GCA_036507695.1 Gammaproteobacteria bacterium | reverse complement strand
CGGAGATTCGCAAGGCAGCTTTATTGCGCGCTTAACCGGGATCCGGACAGCGCCAGAGCGGTTTGAAATCGACAATTTAGGTTTCTGCCGGCGCTGCTGAGGCCTAGCGTACCGGCTTATCCGGTATGGCAATACGTAATTGGCCCTTTTTAAGCAGCCACTTTTCATGGTATGGTACGGCGCTATTATCTGCTCTCGCGCACCTTTGACCAGGGTCCTGAAATTCCATTCTTATCTCCTCATTGCGTGTGAAGAAAAGTGGACGAAATCATATACGCCTTACAACCGGAGGAATTGAATGAAAATTGAGGCCAATAAAGTCGTCAGTGTTGATTACACCCTGAAAGATGATGACGGTAACATCTTGGACACGTCGCAGGGCGCCGGACCATTGGTTTATTTGCACGGCGCCCGTAACATCATTCCCGGACTGGAATCGGAACTGAATGGCAGGTCGGTGGGTGAAGAAATTTCAGTGCGTATTCCACCGGAAAAGGCCTATGGTGTAAGGGATGACTCCATGCGGCAAGCGGTGCCACGCGACATGTTTGGCGACGGGGAAATCAAATTGGGAGAGCATTACCACGCCGCCGGCCCGGATGGCGGGCATTTAACGGTGACCGTGGTGGACATATCCAACGATGAAGTGACGGTAGACGCCAATCACCCGCTGGCAGGTTATCACTTGAATTTCGATGTGAAAGTGGTGGATGTGCGTGACGCCACGCAGGAAGAGCTCACGCATGGTCATGTGCACGGACCGGGCGGGCATCACCACGGTTAATTGCGCATTGCCCACGTTCAACAATCGACATGGAGCAAGCGACCGGATTCTTGATTTCCTGGACTGGAAGCTGGCCGCCGCCAATCGCCGCCAAGTCCTGGAACACTGTTCTTTCGCCTGGATGAAACAGCATGCGGATAAATTTGTAACCCGGTTTGAATCCGGCGAGTCGATGTTTAAAGCGGGCGGATTTATCCGCAAAGGACGGACCGGTGATCATAAAGCCCTGCTGAGCGCGGCACAGGAACAACAAATTCTGCAACGCGCCGGGGAACTGTTACCCGGGGATTGTTTGCGCTTTCTTTCTCTAACTTGAGCTGGATAACTTGGGTTGGATAACTTGGGTTGGATAACTTGGGTTGGATAACCCGGGTTGGATAACCAAGGTTCGATAACCTGATCTGGCTTAAGCCAAGCCGCTATTCCCTGTCCTGGCCTCATAACCTAGCGGCCGGCACAACGGCCACCACGCGCGATTACTCAGGTTTTTTTGAAGATTTTTTTGGCCGGGATGTTATTAATCAACTTAAGTCCTTTTTTAATGCCTTTGTTTTCCTTCTCCAGCTTTTCCCGCAGCTGTTCCTCCTGCGCCAGGCGTTCCATTTCCTTCAGCTCTTCCGTGCGCCGGCGTTGTTCCTCCTGGACCTTGGCGCGGATCTCTTCCTTGGCTTTTTCATTAATATTCAGTTTGAAAAAATCGTCATTTTCCCGGATCAGGTAGCGGTCCAGCGCATCCAGGAATTTATCATTGATTTCCTGCACGGTTAATTCACGATTGCGGCGCCCCAGGTTATCAAAATTACTGACCAGCAGGTTTACCCGGCCGGTTTCCCGGTCGCCTTTAAACAGGAACTCGATGGGGATCTCCGCCTTAACGGTAAACCGGGCGCCCGGTTCGCCATTGTTGCGCGGGTAGGTTTGATAATTCATGTTGTTCTGATTCAGATAGTGCTTGTGTTTATTAATAACGGCGGGATCGTCAACCACAAATTCCACATCCGTGGGCCGCGCGCAGGTGCAACGCAGGGAAATAAAGTTAGTGTCGGTCATGCTGTCGACCTGAACTTTGTAGTCCTGTTGTTTGAACTCGGCTTCCAGGCCGGCGGCATTGACCGTGTACTTGGCCAGCGTATTCGGCTTTACATAGTTCAGGTGCTTGGCAAGCTCGTTAAAATGCGTATAAATATCATTAAGCTTTGGCTGCACTTTTTCACGATAGTACTGCTCCGCTTTTTCCTTGCGGCTACTGGCGTGCTGCTCTTCTATTTGTTTGCTTTCACTTTGCTTGCGTAAGTCGTCTAACAGGCCCATGACAGTTCTCCAGTCACTGAGTACGAACAATCAGTACACTTTTAACGTGATCCAGTTTATATATCGACGATAAGCGGGAAAATTTGAGGCTGCGCGCCTGTTCGGTACGAAAGTGCGGGTAACATCGTTCAGGCCGCTAAGATAAGTAACCGGCTCAATGGATTGGGGTTAACGGCCAGCACCATTGCGGCCGCCGGCATTATTCAATCCTTGGCTTAAATTACCAAATAGCGATTATTTATCTCGAAAACCAATAAGCCGGCTACAGGAACGCGCGGGAAAATCGCTACTAACGTCCTGAAACAAGCGCGCTGAAATGGCTGACAAGGCATAGCGGGGAAGTTCATCCGGCGCCGCTGCCAGCCAACACGCCAGGCTGCGGAAGCTGCCAGGCCAATAAAGATGGACTCTTTAGGGAAATATCCGAATTAACTGAAATCGCAGTTGCCAGCGCCGCAACACGGGCCGCTCGCGCAAGGCGGTGCGTTATTCTTCAAGGCTGATTTGCTGACGATATTGCCCCCGGTGGGCAGGCGTTTCACCGGGCTGTTCGCCGGGGTCGCTCCACGATCGATACCGGCGAGTTCGCACAGCTCACCCCAGGTGGTAACGTCACGGTTCATGGCATGTTTTACTTCCACGATTTGCGCGTTGGCTTCACAACGATAATCATAGGTTGGCATAGACAAATACTCCATTGACTCACTGCGATGGGTCCGCAAACATCAGGATGCGGTTGCCATCCACAACAAACAGATTTTTCCGGTCGACAAAAACATTATCATAACTGGTCATGCGCGTGGCGCTGGTGCCGGTTACGCTACTCACAAAGTCATCCTGTCCGATCACGATATCGGCCACAGCATTGTTTGCCGCGGGAAAGGTATTCCAGAGCAACACCCGCGCATTGCCGCTATCCGCCACCACGACCTGGTTGCCGTTACTGGTGACGGATTTCGGACTATTCAAGCCGCTTTGGTTGAGTTGCGCCGCCGCGGAAGTCATATCCAGCTGCCCCAACACCACATCCGCCGCCTGGCCGCTCACCGTGGGCAAGGTGTTCCAGAGCAATACCCGGTGATTGGCGGTGTCGGCGACTAACAAGCGCGTGCCGTCGGTCCAGATCCCGCCGGGATTATTCAGGGTGGTTGCGCTGACGGTGTCCGTCGCACCATCCCCATCGCTGTCATCGGGCAGGCAGACGTCGAAATTCTGCTGGCCGACCACCACATCCGCCGCCATACCGTTGGCCACGGGAATGGTATTCCAGATTAACACCCGGTGATTCCCATTATCGGCGACCACCAGTTTATCGTTCACTGCAAACACCGCGGCCGGCGCCGACAGGGTGCTGGCGCTGCAAGCGGTAGTTGCTGTGGTAAAGTCCAGTTGCCCGGCGACATAGTTGGCGGCGGTTGAGCCATTGGCGGGAATACTCGTCCAGACCAATACCCGGTTGTTGCCGGTATCCGCGATAAAAAACTGTGTATCGGTGACGAATACTCCGGATGGACTGGTGAGCTGCGTTGCCGAGGCGCCGGCGCTGGCCGTGGTAAAACTTGTCTGGCCGATGATTATAGTGGCGCTGGCATCCGAGGCGGCCGGAACCGGATTAAATCCCAGGATGCGGTGATTGCCGGTGTCGGGCACATACAAAACCGTGTTTTGGCGTTCGATTAGCGAACCCTGCACGCCGCTTAATGTATTCGCTGCCACGGCACCGCCACGGTTGGCGAGATTTTCGGTAAAGGTGTTTTGCCCGATAACGAACGACGCCGCCATGCCATTGGTGAGCGCCAGCACCGGATAAAACAACGTAAAAGTATGCGCCACGCTATTGCCTACCGCGTCTTTCGCCGTGGCGGTAATGGTATTGGCGTTATTGCCCAGCGTGAGATCGGCGCTGAAGTCCGTGCCGTTCAGGTCGGCGTCGAACACATCGATGGTGTTTGTGGCATTGATGCGGTGGGTAATCTCAACCAGTACCGTATCACTGCTGACTATACCTTGCAGGGTAATGGCGCTACTGCCGGCCACATTGGCGCCCGGTAGAGGAGACGTTATTTCGATGCTGGGCGCGGTGACATCGGGCTCGTCTTCTTTGGAGCAGGCGGTCAGCGCCAGTATAACCGCGAAAATGGCAATGAGTTGGCGTTGTGTTTGCCGTTGTAAAAGCGCTTGCATCAGGTGAAACAACATATTTAAAAAACTGGCCTGTGTATTGTTCGTAGTAATTGTTATTTATAAATAAGGGCGCGTGTTAGCGTCAGTGCGAACCGGTAATTTTTTTGAAGATCGCCGCAATTCCGCTGGCAACCGTAATTTCCTGTGGCCGGAAAAATTGAGGCGTACAGTCTACCCGAATTTGCGCCTGTCTCATAGCCACTTTCAGCGTTTTACCCGTTGAGAAAACAGTAACTTGGGATGATTTTGAGCAATCATTAAAACGCGGTGAACACCGGCCCGACGGTTAGATGGCTCGCAAGCCGCTCGAGTTCCCCCGCCTCATCCTGCGTCGTATATAATAACTCCATGCCGCTTACCCCGTTACACCGCTGGCCTGCCACCGTTGAAGAAGCCAAACAGATCCAGCAAACGTTTCGAAACCGCGTCATTACAGCCAACCGCTTACACACCGTGCGGCACGTGGCGGGAATCGATATCGGTTTTGAAGCGCAGGGCGCGATTACCCGGGCCGCCATCGCCGTGTTGACGTTTCCGGAACTGGAATTGGCCGCACAACAGGTGGTGCGCGACCGCACCCGGTTCCCCTACGTGCCCGGCTATTTGTCGTTCCGGGAAGTGCCGGCCGCCCTGCAAGCATTTGCAAAACTCGCTATCACGCCGGATTTGTTATTGTGCGACGGACAAGGCCTGGCGCATCCGCGCCGGTTTGGACTTGCCTGTCATCTCGGGTTATGGACCGGCCTGCCCAGTATCGGGGTCGCCAAGTCGCGCTTGATCGGAACCCACGAAGAGGTGGCTGTGGAGAAAGGGAGTTGGCAACCGCTGCTGGACAATGAAGAAGTGATCGGCGCGGCAGTGCGCACCCGCACCAATGTAAATCCGGTTTATGTGTCGATTGGACACCAGGTGGATTTACCAACCGCCATCGATTACACCCTGCGCTGCACAACAAAATACCGCTTGCCGGAAACCACCCGCTGGGCGCACAAGCTGGCGTCGGGATAAACGCAGGAAACGAACAGAACCGGTGTTAGAGATTTTTGGCTAACAAACCATTGGTCACGTTCACATCCAGCGGCAAGGGTATCCTGACCACATAACCACTGCCGGGCGCGCAATCCATGCTCTCCCCTTTATCATTTTCAATGTGGTTCACCGCGAACTGATAGTTACCGCCGGGCAGGATCACTTCCAGTTGGTCACCGGTGGCAAAGCGGTTTTTCACGGCGACTTCCGCCATACCGGTGGCCTGATCAAAGCCGAGGATCTCACCCACAAAACGCTGCACGCCTTTATCGGAATAATTATTCAGATAATTCTGGTAAGCCTGATCCGCATGCCGCTGATAAAAGCCGTCAGTGTAGCCGCGGTTCGCGAGGCCTTCCAACTGCTTATATAAATCCGGATTAAACGGCTTGTCCGCCAGCGCGTCATCAATGGCCTGGCGGTAAATCTGCGCGGTGCGCGCCACATAATAGTGGGACTTGGTGCGGCCTTCGATTTTCAGGCAATCGATACCCATTTTGGCCAGGCGCTCAACGTAATGCACGGCGCGCAAATCTTTCGAGTTCATAATATACGTGCCGTGTTCGTCTTCCAGGATGGGCATGTATTCGCCGGGCCGGTTGCCCTCTTCGATCAGGTACACCTTGTCCGCCAGCGGATGCCGGCGGCTACGTTGAATATCCGGAAACGCTTCGGGCGTGTTGATCGCCTCCATGGCGTTGAAATCAATTTTTTCCAGTTGCACCCGCACATCACCCGCATCGTTTTCGCTGCCCTCATGCATCTTATATTCCCAGCGGCAGGCGTTGGTGCAGCTTCCCTGGTTGGGATCACGATGATTGAAATAACCCGACAACAGGCAGCGGCCGGAATAGGCGATGCATAATGCGCCGTGCACGAATACTTCGAGTTCCATATCGGGACACAGCTGGCGAATTTCCTCGATTTCATCCAGCGACAGTTCGCGGGACAAAATCACCCGCGTCAGCCCCAGCGATTGCCAGAACTTGACCGCCGCATAGTTCACGGTGTTGGCCTGCACCGACAAGTGAATGGGTATCTGCGGAAAATGTTCCCGCACCATGGCGATCAACCCGGGGTCGGCCATGATCAAAGCATCCGGTTGCATATCCACGACTGGCCTCATGTCCGCAAGGTAAGTTTTCACCTTGCTGTTATGCGGCATGATGTTGCTCGCCACATAAAACAGTTTGCCCTGTTGATGCGCTTCGGCGATACCGGTCTCCAGGTTTTGCAAATCAAAACTGTTATTGCGCACCCGCAGGCTGTAGCGGGGCTGTCCGGCATACACAGCGTCCGCGCCAAACGCAAACGCATAACGCATGTGTTTCAGGGAACCGGCCGGGGAAAGCAGCTCGGGTTTAACGGACAGGGGTTTTATAGACATGGGTTTTATAGACATGGGTTTTACGGGCATGATACTTCAATCGCAGTGATGAACAGGGGCGTTATTTTACCTGATTTTCCCCTGAATAGGTGATTAACATCGCGTTCCGGGAGGTCTGGAAATTACTCGATAGCGGTAACTACTCACCCCGTGTGCAGCATAGGTTAAAGCGGCGCCGGTGTCTCTTGCCGGGGGCGTCTGCGGCCAGGGATAGCCGCAGTCGAGCCTACAGGGACGTACTTGCGGCGTCCCCCGGCATGAGATACCGGCGCCGC
>DATCIR010000336.1:0-5430 GCA_036507695.1 Gammaproteobacteria bacterium | reverse complement strand
GCGGTTCAGACTGGTCTTCGCGTCCGTAGGCTTGCTCTTCACTCAAGCCATAGCTACGGCTATGACTTTCGCTCCAGAGCGGCGCCTACGAACACGAATCCTGCGTCTGCTCCCGCGATCCTGGTGAGAAATGCGGGCTAGAGTAGGTTTTTTTGATGTACTGACATTTTTATCACAAAATGCACTGATTTTGAACAATGCAAAGCCGGTTCAGGCTTAAATTTCCCGGAAAAAACAAATCATTGTATAGAGGGTATCCGTTATAATCAGGAAGAATAAACCAAAGCGGTCACATTTTTGCGGTTTTTCCAGTATCGTTGCAACGGCCGAAGCGTATTTACTGAGAATAATCCGGTGGTTGATCGGTAAAATTGCCGGGCAACGCAGTTTATTCGCCAGCGGCAAAGGCGGATTTACCAGGCGCCCGGGTGCAGTGCTTTGTGCGGGTGGCTAGAACGAAGGTTGATTGTTTTAAAACGCGTTTGCGCCGGGTGAATTGAAGTCATTCCTGAAACTTATTTTAGCCAGGCCGTTCTTATTAACCGATTCTCAAGCTTACCCGTACACCGGTAAAATGCCCCACTTTCATTGCGTCGAGGTACCCTTCATCTATGAAGCATATGCAGCCCAAAGTTGGCTTTGTCAGTCTCGGTTGTCCGAAAGCCCTGGTTGATTCCGAACAAATTATCACGCAGTTGCGCGCCGAGGGTTATGCGATCAGCGCAACTTATGACGACGCGGATTTGGTGGTGATTAATACCTGCGGTTTTATTGAGTCGGCAATTGATGAATCACTGGAAACCATCGGCGACGCGCTGGGGCAAAACGGCAAAGTCATAGTCACCGGCTGTTTGGGCGCCAAAGGCGATATTGTAAAAAATACTTATCCCAACGTACTGGCGGTCACCGGTCCGCATGCGCTGCAGGAAGTAATGGACGCCGTGCATGCGCATTTACCGCCGGCGCATGATCCTTACACCAGCCTGATTCCGCCGCAAGGCATCAAACTGACACCCCGGCACTACGCCTATCTTAAAATTTCCGAAGGCTGCAATCATCGTTGCAGTTTTTGCATTATTCCGGCATTGCGTGGTGACCTGGTCAGCCGTCCGGTGAACGACGTCTTGCAGGACGCGCACCACCTGGTGGCGGCGGGAGTTAAAGAACTCCTGGTGATCAGCCAGGATACCAGCGCGTATGGCGTGGACACCAAGTACAAAACCACATTCTGGAATGGAAGGCCGGTGAAAACACGGTTTCAGGAACTGGTGTCCATGCTCAGCGAGTTCGACACCTGGGTCAGGTTGCATTACGTGTATCCGTATCCGCATGTCGATGAGGTGATTCCCTTGATGGCCCAAGGAAAGCTATTACCGTACTTAGATATTCCATTTCAACACGCCAGCCCCAGCATATTAAAAGCCATGAAACGGCCGGCCAGCAGTGAAAATGTACTGGAGCGGCTGGCGCGCTGGCGCGATATCTGTCCTGAGATTGCGATTCGCAGTACGTTTATCGTGGGCTTTCCCGGCGAAACCGAGCGGGAGTTTGACGAATTGCTGGAGTTTCTGGAAGCCGCGCAACTGGATCGCGTGGGCTGTTTCAAGTATTCACCGGTGGCAGGCGCCAGATCTAATGCGTTGCCGGATCCGGTCGATGAAGACACCAAACAGGAGCGCCTGGATTTGTTCATGCAGGTGCAGGAACACATCAGCCGTGGCAAATTGCAACAAAAGATCGGCCAACAGTTAACGGTACTGGTGGATGAAGTGAATGATCAGGAGATTCTGGCCAGGAGCCGGTATGATGCGCCCGAGGTTGATGGCCTGGTCATCATCGAGGAAGATATCGGCGTCAAGCCGGGCGATTGGCTGCGGGTTAAGGTAACCGGCTCAACCGAACATGATTTATATGCTGAGGTAGTTAAGTCGGTTTAGTAAGCTAGCGGTATTTAAGTCCATCGGCGTTGATTGTATGACGCCATTTCCCGATTTCTTCCACGCCTTGATCTCGCCTTTGACGGTTGTCTGAGCGGCGTATCGCAAGACTTCATGGTTGCAAAGCACTGCTTTGTTATTCGAGAGTAATTCAAGCAGCTAAGGCCGCTATGCGCCGTGTAGTAATTTTTCACAGCAGTGTCCGCCATCCAATTAACACTGAATATGTCGATTTCTTCTTTTTCATCCGATCACCATCAATACGGTGCAGGTATTTTCCCAGGAAATGCGGCCGCTTTATTGGGACGGGCGACAATTTATTAACAGCCGCTTTACTATTTTAAGTACTTCAAATTCGTACACTAATTAAGTGTTCTGCCGCAGCCAAAATGGCCTTAAAGGCTTGGGTACAATTTTTTTGCGACAGAATTTTGACAGAATGCATTTCAGGTGTTTTACTCATAGGAGGTTATATTAGTCGCGTCATAAAATTTACAACACGTAGTACGTCTTTAAGTGCCAAGGGGAGCCAAGCATGCCCGAACCAACGGCTTTGCTGATTGTTGAAAGTGATCATATTCAAACCCAACGAATAAGCGCAGTACTGGAGTTTATCGGTTACGAAAAACTGCAGACCGCCAATTGTGAAAGTATAAAAGAGCGTTTGGCTGAGCAAAGTTACGGCGCAGTATTGCTGGGGCAATGTGGCGATCCGCAACGCTTACTGGACACCTTTGAATTTATCAAACAGCACGATCCCGATATTCCCATCATTCTTCTGCTCACCAAGGAAGTCGGGCGGCAATCCGACCGGGAATTGACAAAAAGAGCCTTTGCCGTTGTGAATGTGCCATTGACCTATGTGGAGTTAACGGACGCCCTGCACCGCGCGCAAATCTTCCATGCCGGGAGCAAACGTAAAGGCGGAAGTTTCAATCTGGATCTGTTTCGCAGCCTGGTGGGTAACAGCCGTGGTATCCGGCAGGTGCGCCAGTTGATCGAACAGGTCGCTAATTCCGACGCCACGGTATTGATTCTGGGCGAATCCGGTACCGGCAAGGAAGTGGTCGCCAGAAACCTGCATTATCACTCCTCGCGGCGCGACAAGCCGTTTGTACCCATCAATTGCGGCGCGATTCCCGGTGATTTGCTGGAGAGCGAATTGTTCGGCCATGAAAAAGGCGCGTTTACCGGCGCGATCAGTGCGCGGCAGGGTCGGTTTGAGATGGCCGAAGGCGGCACCTTGTTTCTCGACGAGATTGGCGATATGCCGATGACCATGCAGGTGAAGCTACTGCGTGTGCTGCAGGAACGGACCTTCGAGCGCATCGGTGGCACCAAGGTGCTCACCGCGGATGTGCGGGTGGTCGCGGCCACTCACCGCAATCTGGAAGAAATGATCAAGGACGGGTCTTTCCGCGAAGACCTTTATTATCGTTTACAGGTATTTCCCATCGAGATGCCGCCACTGCGCGAACGCATGGATGACATTCCGTTGTTGATCAATGAACTCATTGCGCGCCTGGAACACGAGAAGCGCGGCTCGGTGCGTTTTACCCCGCCGGCGATTATGGCATTGTGTCAGTACCGCTGGCCCGGCAATGTGCGGGAACTGTCAAATTTGCTGGAACGCCTGGTCATCATGTACCCCTATGGGGTTGTTGACGTGCAGGGCCTGCCGGAAAAATTCCGCTCCGTTGGTATGGCTTCGGCATCCGCGCCGGCGCCGTCACGCATGCCGGGCGTGGAGGCCGCGGGGTTTGATCATCATCTCGCGCCCCTGGAGACAGCGTTAGGCGCACGCTTGCCGCGGGAGGGGATTGACCTGAAAGAACACATCAGTTCCCTGGAATGCTCCCTCATCAAGCAGGCCTTGGATGACGCCGGTGGCGTTGTCGCGCATGCCGCCAAGCGCTTGAAGATGCGGCGCACGACCCTGGTGGAGAAGTTACGCAAATACGGATTACACCGTTCCGAGTCTTTGTCAGAAATTTGACCCGATACCATCTATCGCTTGTAAGCTGTTGATCTAAAAGCCTTACCGCCTTCGGCATAGAACTTGCTCCCTAATTGAACACAAATAGTTGAACCTCATGGTTCGCTAACATCGGCGGCGGTGTCCGCCGCGCAGGCTTGACGGGAGCAAGTTATCGAATGAGCGTGCCGCTTTCACTTCAGATCCAAACGCTGGACGAAACTCTTGAGACGTTTGATCAGTTAACCGATGACCTCGAAGTAAACTATAACAAACTCGAAGACCGCATCGCGCAATTGCAAATGCAGTTAATTGACGTGCGGCAGAAACAGCGCCAGGAAATCGCGGCGCGTGACCGTATCGCCCAGAAACTCAGTTCCGTGCTGCAAGCCTTGCCCGCCGGTGTCGTGGTGCTCGGGCCGGATGGGCGGGTGCAGGACTGCAATCCCGCCGCCGAGGAACTGCTGGGGGAAGCATTGCGCGATGCCGTGTGGCGCGAAGTCGTGGAACGCGCATTTATGCCACGCATGGATGATGGGCATGAAATTTCCTTGAAAGACGGCCGCTTGGTGAATATTTCCACTTGCCCATTGGGAAATGACCCGGGCCAGATTTTGTTAATCGCCGATGTTACCGAGACACGCCGCTTGCAACAATACATCAATCAGCACCAGCGCTTGATTTCCATGGGGGAAATGGTGGCGAGCCTCGCGCATCAGGTCCGCACACCGTTGTCAACCGCCTTGCTCAGCGCGTCGCAACTCAAAAATACCAACCTGGATCCGGAACGCAAGAAGAAACAAACCGAAAAACTGATTAACAACCTCCGGCACCTGGAAAGTCTCGTTACCGACATGTTGGTGTTTTCCAAGGAAGGTCATTGCAGCAGTGATACTTTCACGTTGTCCGGCGTGGTGCAAAAACTGGTAGCCGATGCGCAAGTCCTGGCACAGGTTAATCACGTGCAACTAACCCTGGAAGACGTTTGCCCCGGTGTCCGTGTCCTCGGTAATCAATCCATATTGCTAAGCGCCTTGCAGAATTTGTTGGATAACGCGCTGCACGCGGTAAGCAGTAGTTGCGGAACAGTCCAGGTCTGCATCCAATCCAGCTTGCCGGGAAATGTGGATGTTGTAGTCACGGATAACGGCAGCGGCATACCCCGGGATATTCATCACAAAATTTTTGATCCTTTTTTTACCACCAAGGCGCAGGGGACGGGGCTTGGTTTGGCGGTGGTGCAGGCGGTGGCGCGGGCACATCAGGGAGATGTCTGGCTGGATTCTGAATACAGCAACGGTTGCCGTTTCATATTGCGGCTGCCAACTTTGACATAATGCGAATGAATAGGGGAAATCAATGAATCAACCAATGATCCTGGTCGTTGAAGATGACATCGATTTGCGGGATGCGCTCAGTGATACCCTGCAAATGGCGGGTTACGCGGTATGTGTCGCCCAGGACGGACGAATGGCTCTGGATATTATTGAAAGCAAGGAACCGGTCATGGTGGTGTCC
>DATCIR010000335.1:0-27833 GCA_036507695.1 Gammaproteobacteria bacterium | reverse complement strand
CAGCACCCGGACATTTTTCTTTTGATTCAGTATGGGAATCGCCTCATCCAGAATGGCTGGCGCAATCAGCACTTCCACGAATTGACGCTCGATAATCTGCGATGCCGCCCACATATCCAGTGGCCGGTTCACAGCGATAATACCGCCGAAGGCCGAGGTGGGATCCGTCTGGAACGCGCGGTTATAAGCCTGCAGAATATTTTCATCCATCGCCACCCCGCAGGGATTGGCGTGTTTGACAATAACGCACGCTGGTTCATCGAATTGCTTCACACATTCCAGCGCCGCATCGGTGTCCGCAATATTGTTGAATGACAGTTCCTTGCCCTGAATTTGTTTACTGGTGGAGACACTGGCTTCTTTAGGCGCAGGCTCAACATAAAATGCTGCTTGTTGATGCGGGTTCTCGCCATAGCGCATGTCCTGTTTTTTCCTAACTTGAAAATTGAAAGTATTCGGAAAACCGGTTTTTTCACCGGTGACAGACATTTGCCCCAGGTAGTTCGCAATGGCGCCGTCGTAACGGGCGGTATGTTCAAAGGCTTTTACGGCCAACTCAAAACGGGTTTGCGCGGAAAGTTTACGTTGGTTCTTGCTGAGTTCATTCAAAACGTGCGCATAGTCATGGCAATCAACAATCACGGCAACCGCTTCATGATTTTTTGCCGCTGCCCGCACCATGGTGGGGCCGCCGACGTCGATGTTTTCAATCGCGGTGGCAAGGTTACAGCCCGGTTTAGCGATGGTTTGTTCAAACGGGTAGAGATTTACCACGACCAAATCAATCGGCAGGATTTTGTGTTGCATCATGACGTCGTCATCGATACCGCGCCGTCCCAGGATACCGCCGTGCACTTTGGGGTGCAGGGTTTTAACCCGGCCATCCATCATTTCCGGGAACCCTGTGTAGTCGGATACTTCCTTGACTTTAATTCCGCTGCCGGAAAGCAGTTTCGCGGTGCCGCCAGTAGAAAGAAGCTCAATGCGCAAGTTAACCAGACCCTGCGCAAATTCCACTACACCCGTTTTGTCGGAAACGCTAATTAACGCTCGTTTAACCGCGGCCATATCGTTTATCATTCCATTATATCGGCAGTTGCCTGTCCGCAGCGGATTGGCAATAACCTTAATTATAAATTATTTATTGGCAACATAACGCCGGAACAGTGCTGCGATTGAATACCGGCCGCTGGATGCCAGGGAAGAGTGATTTGGGAAACCTTTAATAATACGCCGGTGCAATCTGGCATGGCCATTGAGTTCGTTGTTGTTACGCTGCACCGGTTGCCAATTCTTTCATTACGCTTTGATTGCAGGATACGCACTGGTAAAACTGAGTGCTCGAAACCACTATTATCAAGATTGCCGGCAGACGCTTTTTGGCGCTCACGGGATCCTCAGGCAAAGCCATGATCTTCTCATACATAAACTCCTATCAAGAGAAGCAACACAAGCTTTTGCCGGACTGGCCGGTAAGCGCCAAATGTTCCTGTGTCAAGCTAACGGCAGTAAAGAATTGCGTAAGAATGCAACTCGTTACTTGATGTCGTATTGTTTTAGTTTTTTACGCAGGGTACCGCGATTCAACCCTAAAACGATAGACGCTTTACTTTGATTGCCGCGTGTGTATTCCATTACTGATTCCAATAATGGGCGCTCTACCTCCTGGAGAACCAGTTGGTAAAGATGGGCAGGCTCATGACCTTCCAAATCTCTATAGTAGTTCTGCAAGACTTGTTTAATATGGTCAGCTAAAGATAGCCCGCTAGCTTCGACGGTTTCTTTTTTTTCCAGTGCTGAGGGTAGCTCAGTAGTCATGCTGCAAGTTCCTCTCGCATCATCAGTTTATCGAAAAATTCCTGAATTAATTGTAATTGTTCCTCAACAGTGTCAACTCGATTCACCAACTGGCGAAACACCGCGCCATGTGGATGTCCCTTGCTATACCATGAGATATGTTTCCGTGCCACCCGAACGCCTGTGTATTCTCCGTAAAACTTATAAAGATTATGCAGGTGTTCAAGAAGAATGTCGCGGACCTCTGCCACATTCGGCTCAGGCAGCGTTTCCCCGGTCTTTAGAAAATGTTCTACCTCCCGAAAGATCCAGGGACGGCCCTGTGCTGCACGTCCAATCATAATGCCATCCGCGCCAGTATATTCCAATACATATTTTGCTTTTTCGGGGGTGCTTATATCACCGTTAGCAATAACTGGAATATAAATCACGGATTTTATTGCCGCAATGGTATCGTATTCCGCATCACCTTTGAAACCGCACGCCCGGGTCCGACCGTGGATGGAAAGCGCCTGTATGCCCGCGGATTCTGCAATGCGGGCAATGCGTGTTCCATTTCGGTGCGATTTATCCCAGCCGGTACGGATTTTCAAGGTAACCGGAACTTCAACCGCTGCAACAACAGCATCCAATATACGACTAACCAGGGGTTCATCTTGCAATAATGCAGAACCGGCCATGACGTTACACACTTTTTTCGCCGGACATCCCATGTTGATGTCAATGATTTGCGCGCCGTTATCGACATTATAACGAGCGGCTTCAGCCATCATTTTAGGATCAGCGCCGGCGATTTGAATCGACTTCGGTTCCACTTCGCCGTCATGATTGGCTCTACGTCTTGTTTTTTCGCTCCCCCACAATAAAGAATTGGACGACACCATCTCGGATACGGCCAGACCCGCGCCCATTTTTTTGCACAACTGACGAAATGGCTGATCAGTAACACCAGCCATTGGCGCCAACACAAGGTTATTCGCAAGTTGATAAGGTCCAATTTGCATCTGAATTTATTTGTAGCTAAGGGGCTAAAAAACGGAAGTGAAATAATACTCGCTAACCGACGAGGGATAAAGCCATTCTGGTGATTTTTTGAATCTTTTTTAAAATTGTGATTTCCGCCCTTGACGAAACAGAAAACTATTGCTATGTCACTAATTATATTGGGAAAAAGTCAAATTCAAAGTTTACCGCATTCTTGCCTGGGTCGACGATTTCAAGCTCGATTTGGATGGGAATATTGGATTCCATGCCTTTTGCAATATTGATACTTGAGGGTAAATAATCCTTGGGTAGAAAGTTTCGCATTGCCACTTTTTCCCCGTTCATATCGGAAAAATTCAGCTGCAAACCGGGATACGGCTGCGTGAACGGGGCGTTATTAATAATCGTGGTGCTGACCAGCAAGGCTTGTTTGGAGCTGGGGTGGCTGCGAATATCCTGTCCCAGCAACTCAATCTGGCCGATATCCGCCAGCAGTGTAAGTTCACAACTGGCGTGTTTGCAGAAAAATGCGATCCATGGCCGTAGCTGGCTTAACTGGCCCAATTCATTGTGCTTGAAATAAACCGTTTGTCCCAGGAACACAAACATCAGCATCAGACTACCAAGGCCCCACGTAATCATGGCCCGATAATGGGCGGGATGCCAGTGATGTTCTTCCTGAAAATCCTCCAATAATTGTTTCGGAATAGCGAGCGTTGGAATGTTGTTTTCAATCACCATCGCAACGGGCGGCTCGGCTTTCGCTTCGGTCACACGGGGTGTCACAGCCTTAACCGGCTTTCCAGTTTTGATTTTCGGTTGCGCGGGTTGCTTCTGGGTGGCCTTGTTTGCTTTTTCCTTAAACGCCGTGACATCGGATGCTTCCGTTGGCGGGAGATTCAACTCGGAAAAATCAAATTCGTTTTCGCCGGTATTCTGGCGGTTGGATTTTTGGGCAGTTGAGGTGGATGGTTTTATTTTGAGGTCTTCTGCTTCTAGCGCGTCATCAATGGCATAGTCTTCGACGAGATGGGTAGCGTCAAAAGGTGGCGTAATATCCGCGTCGTTACCAATATCATATGCTGTGGGACGTTCATCAGTGCCGGTTGCGAGCTCGTTATCAATATCAATTTCATCCACCGCTGCCAGGGCCTGGTCAAAATCAATGCTGGGTTCCGCGGTTTCGGTGATGTTATTTGCCAGGGCTGACATCGTGTCGGCGTCGAGTTCTTCCAGATTTAAATCAGGCGCGGCGGAAGCGCGCGCATCAATATTCGTATGCTTTCGTTTTGCCTGTGCTTGACGTTGCAATTGGGTGACATACTTTTTGCGGCTTTGGGAAAGTATTTTTTGTGACGATTGGTTCAGTGCTTGTATAGCGGCAATGGCGCTATTCAGCTTGTTCTGAGCGTTGTTTTCCTTGTTGACCGGACGCTTGGGTGAAGGCGAGGATGCAGGTGGTTTCGTTTGGCGTTTGGCCGTTTGGGATGACGCATCGCTTTTCCCTTTGGGGGGAATTTCACTGAGATTGCCCAAAGCGCTGAATATATTGCTGCATTGGCCGCAGCGCACGTTTCCTTGCGCGACTTTCAGATGGTCGGCGGTTACCTGGAAATACGTCAAACACTTGGGGCATTGAGTATACATAGAATTCTAAGACTTGCGTTACTTTCCCTGGTTCTTTTGATCGGCAGTTCGGCTGTTAGCATTAGCAAAATATCTCATCAGCGGTGCTCGTCGCCATGAAATAAATCATTATAACTCGAAATCAAATATAGCTTTAAGCGGTTAAATGCGTCGTAAAGTCAGGCACACCCAGCCTTCTTTTTGAGCACTGGATACCAAATTAAAACGTCCGGTATAAGATTCCAACACCATATGTTGTTGCTCCACCAAAATGCCTGATAACACCGCCATGCCGCCGGGTTTTAGTTTGTCAGCATATAGTGCAGCGAGCGCCATCAGCGGGTTGGCCAAGATGTTCGCCAGCAGGATATCAGCCTGAACGGGGAGCGGCTGGCTCGCCGCTAAAATTTTTATTTTAGATTCCAGCTGATTTTTCAATGCGTTATCACGGGTTGCAAGCAGCGCCTGGGGATCGTTATCGACTGCCCAAGCGGTTGCGGCCCCCAGTTTGAGCGCGCCGATACCCAATATTCCCGAGCCGCAGCCAAAATCGATGACCGTTTCTCCGCCCTTGATATGTTGATCCAGCCATTCCAGGCAGAGTGCAGTCGTTGGGTGGGTGCCGGTGCCAAAGGCCAGGCCGGGATCCAGCAATATGTTTACCGCATCCGGGTCAGGCGGCTGGCACCAGCTGGGACAAATCCAAGTGCGCGCGCCAAAACGCGTGGGCTGGAAATGCTGCATCCACTCGCGTTCCCATGCTTTGTCTTCGACGGTCGATACCCGCCAGGGCGGGAGATTATCAGGCGCAATGGCGGCACTGATGCCGGCCACCAGGTTATCAATATCCGTTGCGGCATCAAACAATCCCGACACAACCATTTGGTCCCAGAGCGGAGTTTCACCGACGCCGGGTTCCAGCAAGGCCTGGCCGGCGGCGTCTTCGAGCGTTACGGAAGCGGCGCCAAGCTCCGTGAGTGTGTCGGATATCGCTGTAGCCAGCGCTTTATGGCAGTCGAAACTGATTTGAATCCACGGCATATTGGCTAATGGCGTAACAAGGAGTACCCGGTGGCCCAGAGCAGACAATGCTGGCTATACCCGGTTATAAACCGAGTTTCTTTTCCAGATAATGAATGTTGGTGCCGCCCCTTTGAAAGGCGCTGTCATTAAATAGTTCCAGATGCAGGGGGATATTGGTCTTTATGCCTTCGATAACACATTCGCTGAGCGCCATTAACATTCGCGCTATGGCTTCATCCCGTGTTTCCCCGTGCACAATCAATTTGCCGATCATGGAGTCGTAATAAGGCGGTACCCGGTAGCCACGATAGATATGCGAATCAACCCGTACGCCTAAACCGCCGGGGGCGTGAAACTCAGTAATCGTGCCGGGAGAAGGCATAAACGAATTGGGATCCTCGGCGTTGATACGGCATTCCATGGCATGGCCGCGGATGACGATATCCTTCTGCTGGTGGGCGAGCGGTTCCCCGGCGGCGACGCGGATTTGTTCCTTGACAATATCAACACCGGTAATCATTTCAGTGACCGGATGTTCGACCTGCACGCGGGTGTTCATCTCAATAAAATAAAATTCGCCGTTTTCATACAGGAACTCGAACGTACCGGCGCCGACGTAACCGATATCGCGGCAGGCTTGCGCGCAGCGTCCGCCGATTCGGTCGCGGACCTCCAGGGTGATACCCGGGGCGGGCGCTTCCTCGATGACTTTCTGGTGGCGGCGCTGCATGGAACAATCCCGTTCGCCCAGATAAATGGCATTGCCAAGTTTGTCGGCGAGTACTTGGATTTCAATGTGGCGGGGATTTTCCAGGTATTTTTCCAGGTACACGACATCACTGCCAAACGCCGCTTTGGCTTCACCCTTGGTGAGTTCGATAGCGTTGAGCAAATTGGCTTCACTGTGCACCACACGCATGCCACGGCCACCGCCTCCGGCCGCCGCTTTGATAATAACGGGGTAGCCGATACTTTTTGCCATACGCAATGTGTCATCCTTGTTGTCACCCAAGGGTCCGTCTGAACCGGGTACACAGGGCACGCCGGATTTTTTCATGGCATTAATCGCGGACACCTTATCGCCCATTAGGCGAATGGTCTCGGAGCGGGGACCAATGAAGGTAAATCCGCTTTGTTCCAGGCGTTCGGCGAAATCGGCATTTTCCGCCAGAAAGCCGTAGCCGGGGTGGATTGCGACCGCATCGGTGACTTCCGCCGCGCTGATCAGCGCGGGTATATTCAGGTAACTGTCGATGGAAGGGGCCGGGCCAATGCAGACGGATTCGTCCGCCAGCCGGACATGCTTTAGATCACTGTCCGCGGTGGAATGGACCGCGACGGTTTTAATCCCCATTTCCTTGCAAGTGCGCAGGATGCGCAGCGCAATTTCACCCCGGTTGGCGATAACTATTTTATTAAACATATTTGTTAAACATATTTGTTAAACATGGACCTGCTGAATTTGAATGTTAATTCCATTGAAAGCTATTCAATAACAAACAGCGGCTGACCATATTCAACCGGGTGTTCATTTTCCACGAGGATCGCTTTTACAGTACCCGCTTTGTCACTCTGTATCTGGTTGAGTAGTTTCATGGCTTCCACGATGCAAAGCGTATCCCCGACTTTGATGCTTTGACCGACTTCCACGAATGCTTTCCCGCCTGGGGTGGCTGCGCGATAAAACGTTCCGACCATCGGTGATTTGATGACATGTCCGGTAATTTGCGGCTCTGCGGCAGCCGGTTTGCCCGGTTCAACCAGTGCGGTTAGCGCGGTTGCGGCAGGGGGCGCGGTATATTGCATGGCCTGCGGCGCCGCCATCAGCATGGTGGGATAGTCCACCTTGGAGTGCCGGCTGATTCGAACAGATTCTTCGCCTTCGCGAATCTCCAGCTCGGATATCCCGGATTCTTCGAGTAGTTCGATGAGTTTTTTAACTTTACGAATGTCCATAATACGTTGCCCATTAGTTTAGTTATTCGATTGATTGATGTGAGCGAGCGCTGCCTGCAGCGCGAGTTCGTAGCCCTGTGCCCCCAAGCCTGAAATAACGCCGATAGCGATATCTGAAAAATAGGAATGGCGGCGAAATTCTTCGCGTTTAAAAATATTGGATAAGTGAATTTCAATAAATGGAATGCCGATCGCCGACAATGCATCGCGCAGAGCAACACTGGTGTGGGTAAACGCAGCCGGATTGATAACAATGAAATCCACAGGATCTTTTCCGGCTGCCTGTACGTAATCAACAAGCTCGTGTTCCGCGTTACTCTGCCGGCATGTTAATTCCACCCCCGCTTTTTTTGCCAATCCAAGCAGCTTTTTATCGATATCCGCCAGGGTGGTTACGCCGTAATGGTGCGGCTCGCGGGTGCCGAGTAAATTCAGATTCGGGCCATGTAAAACCAGGATTTTTGGCATTGGGTTGAATGTCCTTAACGCAACCTGTTATGGATTTTGAATTGAATTATTGGAATTTTGATTAGAATATTCGTAAATTTCGAGAAAACGGCTCTCAAATACCAATCATAGCCTCGTCGGCGGCATTATGAATCAGGTTTTTACGGTTTGTCCAGAACAAAAATGAGGGAAAGGAATTTTGACTACGTATTCTCTGCAGATAACCCCCAATTCCGCGAAATTTAGCGCATGATTGTGAAGAAAAAGTGGATTTTGTCGGGCGTGAGCCAAGAGCGGCTTTCTAATAAGGGCACTCGGCATGAGCACGCCTCGTCAACGATTCTAATTCTATATGGCGATTGCGCGACACAAACATTACAGGAGTGGTTGAACAATCGACTCCGCTTTTTGCCGCGTCATTTCCCCGCCCTGAACGTGTACGATCGTGCCTTCGCGATTGATGACCACGGTCCAGGGTAGTGCGCCGAAGCGATTGCCATACTGTTTTGCGACTTCGATGGCGTCATCCGTACCGATCAGTATGGGATAATTTACACCGTAGGTATCCATGAAATCCTGGACTTTATGTTTTTCATCAATGGCAATACCGATAAATTGTAGTCCTTGGCTGCCGAGCTGTTCCTGCATTTCCACAAACAGGGGTGTTTCCTTACGGCACGGCGGGCACCAGGTGGCCCAGAAATTCAGTACCCGGACTTTGCCATTCCATTCACCGAACTCATGGGTGTTGCCATCAAGATCCTGCAATGCAAATGGGAATGCTGGCCGATGGAGTTCTGTTTGCGCGGTGGTGGAAATTTCCTCGTTGCTGAAAAATACTTTAACGAGTTCGTTGCCACCCCAAAGCCCGGCGAGAAACAATAACAGATAGGCAATATAGCGTGATTTCATCGGATGGTGTTGAGCAAGGGCGCTTTGTTAAATCTTGCCAAGGGTCGCAATAAAATCTTCCGGCTTTCTAAAGCCATAGAAATTAAGCTCGGTGCGTGGATTACCATCCTGGTCAAAAAACAGCATGGCGGGCGGACCGAAAACTTTAAAACGCTTCTTAATGGCTTCAGTTTCCGGATTGTTAGGATCAGTGACATCCACCTGCAGCGCAACAAACTTTTCCTGCATGATTTTTTGCACTTGTGCGTTATTGAATGTTGCTTTCTCCATGCGCCGGCAATCCGTGCACCAGGTCGCGAAATAGTCGAGCATCACAGGTTTACCGGCTGCCTTAGCCTTGGCAAGTTGTTCATCCAGTTGGGCGGGATTTTCCAGGTGAATAAACAAGTCGTGTGGTTCCCGCAGTGCCGTTTGTGCCGCCAACCCTGGTCCACCCGATATCATGGTGAAACTGGAGGTATCAATCGGCTGCATGATGTCACGATTACCCTGCATGCCGCCCATGAGCGCCAATACGCCCCAGATCAATAGTACGGTGCCCAGGCCTTTCCACATATAGAGCCATTTATTGGCGCTTTCGGGTACGGCCTGGGTGGCGCCCATATAGACGCCGACGACAATCAGGAAAGTACCCCAGAGTAATAGGATCGGTACTGCCTGCAAGGGCGTCATGAGGTAAATCGCCACGCCGATCAGCAACACGCCAAATACATATTTAATGACATCCATCCAGGCGCCCGCTTTCGGCAATAGGTGGCCGGCGCCGACGCCTACCGCGATGAGAATCACACCCATACCCCAGGCCATCGCAAACATCATCGACGCCCCCAGAACCGGGTCGCCGGCCTGGATTGCGATGCCCAGGACCAACATTAATAACGGAGTAACGCAGGCGCCAACGATGAGCGCGGAGACCATGCCCAAAAAGAGTGTGCCGTACATGGAGCCGCCTTTGAGATTCTGGCTTTTCATCTGCAAGCGCGACTGGATGGCGGATGGCATTTGAATTTCATAAAAACCGAACATCGATAAGGCCAGTACCACCAGAATGGCGGCCACGATGCCGATTCCCCAGGCATTTTGCGTGTAGGCTTGCAACTGTTGCCCGGAAGCGCCAGCCAGCCAGCCGGCCGCTGAGTAGACTACAGCGGTGCCGATCACATAACTGATGGACAGCATGCCCGCGCGCATCTTGGTAGGTTTTTCGCGGCTTTGACCCACGATGACGCCGACCAGGATCGGGATCATCGGCAGCACGCACGGCGTAAAAGTAAGCAGGACTCCGATGCCGAAGGCAAACAGCAGGTTACCCAGGAAACCGCGTTTTGATTCGCCGGCGTTCATGCCGGGTGACGCGCCGGCGCTTGCCTCGCCGCTGAGCATGACTGCTGGCATGGCGCTGCCTGCCGGCAATGACAAGGGCATGGCTCTTGTCTGGGGCGGATAACACAAACCGGCTTCCGCGCAGCCCTGGTATTTGACCTCCAGGGTCACGTTAGCGGGATCGAGTCGTATGCGCTGCAAGGGAAGTAAAAGGTCGAGATTATGCAAGTAGACGACCATGCGTCCGAAAGATTCGTCGTCTTTTTCCTTGCCTTCCGGCAAATTAATCTGACCCAACTCCACACCATTGGCGTCCAGGAGTGCAAAGGATAATTTATCGCGATACAGGTAATAACCATCGGCGATATTCCAGCTGGCTTTGATGGTGTTGCCGTCCTGGACTTCCGCCGTGTAAGCAAAGGCTTTGTCGACGGGGAGAAATTTTTCTTCTTCCCCTAATAAAGAATCACCGAATTTTTTTATTGCCGCTAGCGGGCTGAATGTAGAACTTTCGGCGGCGGGCCTGCTTTCAGATGTGGATGTGGATGTGGATGTGGATGTGGCAGGCAGTGCGGGCAGGTTCAAAGTGACTTGCTGTTTTTGTGGCGGATAGCAAATTCCGATATCCGCGCATCCCTGGGAAGTAACCGTAAGCTCCAGGGTCTGGAAATCATCCATTCTGTTAAGGGGAATATCGATCGCGATATCGCCGCGATAGGTTTCCACCTTGCCAAAGAACTGGTCTTCCTTGATCTTGCCTTGGGGGAACACAGCGGTACCGGCAGTAATTCCGGGGGTAACGCTTTCAAATTTGAATTTTTCGCGATACAGATAATAGCCATCAACGATGTGCCATTTGGCGCGTATCATGTCCGCGCTGAGTACTTCCGTGCTCAAGACGAAAGCCTGCTCCGGCGGCAGTGGTTCTCCTTCCATAATGCCGGTATCCAATGCTTCGGTAGCGGCAGTAGCAGCATTAGAATAAACGGGAAACAGTAAGGCTAAGCCGATAAGCAGGTGTCTTAGTATTAGTTTGTTCATCACGACCTCGTGTTAACTGACGGATACAACATTGTCGTCAATCCATGACAAATAATGAGCTAAACCGGTGTTGACTGGGATGCTGATTATTTCCGGAAGTTCATAGGGATGACGATCCAGGATGGCGCTTTCCACAGCGGGGTAAGCGGAGATGCGGGTTTTAGCGAGGAGAAGGTGCTCCTGACTTTTTTCAATATTGCCTTGCCACGCATATACCGATATAAGGCCAGGCACAATATTAACGCATGCGGCGAGCTTTTTCTCTACTAATGACATGGCAATACTTTCAGCCACTTCCTGGCTGGGGCACGTGCTCAGAACAATGCAGTACTGGTGAGAGTTCGGTTCCATGGTCGTGGTTTGCATAGCAAAAATATAATCAGTATAGTGGTTCAACAGCTGTGCATGGCAGGCGTTTTCCGCCTTTATCTTTTACTAAAGCTTGGAGGCTGCCGCCTTTATATTGGTCATAATGTTTTTTGTCATTAGATTTTTTGTCATTACCTCCTAAGGTGGCGCGCTAAACGCTCATCCGGGGTAAAAAACGCTGACTATTCAGACTCCGCGCAATCCAGTTTGTTACTGTTTTTTCAACAATTATTATGAATCCTATTGCCATATTACTTGCTTTATTTTTTATTGTTCCAATTATTGAAATCTATTTATTAATAGAAATCGGCTCAATCATTGGTTCACTCGCAACCATAATCGCCGTGGTGTTCACGGCGGTACTTGGCGCCGGGTTGCTGCGGACCCAAGGCTTTTCCACCCTGCGCCGCGTGCAACAAACAGCGGCTCAGGGCGGGTTACCTGCCATTGAGCTGCTCGAGGGCGCTATGTTACTGGTGGCCGGCGCCTTATTGCTCACCCCCGGTTTTTTTACCGATGCCATCGGATTTCTTTGCCTGGTGCCAGTCATACGGCGTTCGGTGGCGTTATGGCTGTTTCAACGGATTTTCCGTTTTCCCGGTGCGGGTTCTTCCAACGCAGGATCACAACAGTCCCGGCCACATCACCACCGGCCGGATGTCATTGACGGTGAATACCGCCGCGATGACTAATTAATTCCAGCATGCCATCGCCGGCATCATTTTGGTTTCTGATGCACCGGGCAAATAAAATCCCTGCCAACCCTTGATTTTAAATTATTCGTCACTATTATTAGCACTCATCAAATTAGAGTGCTAATAAGTCCTATCAGCATATTAGCAAATACAATAAAGTTCAATATTTCAAGGAGATAGTACATGAAGATTCGTCCTTTGCATGATCGTGTCATCGTTCGTCGAATGGAGGAAGAACGTACTTCTGCGGGAGGTATCGTAATTCCGGATTCCGCGGCAGAAAAACCCATCAAAGGTGAAGTTGTTGCCGTCGGTAAGGGGAAAATCCTGGAAAATGGTGAAGTGCGCCCTTTGGACGTCAAGGTCGGTGACAAAGTTCTGTTCAGCAAATATGGCGGTACCGAAATCAAAATCGACGGTGAAGAACTGTTAGTGATGCGTGAAGATGACATCACCGGTGTGATAACCAAGTAATCGCGAACTGAATACCAACGAATTTATTAAAGAGGATTACCCATGACTGCAAAAGAAGTGAAATTCAGTGACGAAGCCCGCCATCGTATGGCGGCCGGCGTTAACATTCTGGCCAATGCCGTGAAAGTAACCTTAGGTCCCAAGGGACGTAACGTTGTATTGGAAAAGAGTTTTGGTGCGCCTACGATCACTAAAGACGGTGTATCTGTAGCGAAAGAAATCGAGCTGGAAGACAAGTTCGAAAACATGGGCGCCCAAATGGTTAAGGAGGTTGCTTCGCAAACTTCCGACATCGCGGGTGACGGCACCACAACCGCAACCGTGCTGGCGCAGTCCATTCTGGCGGAAGGCATGAAAGCGGTTGCTTCGGGGATGAATCCCATGGACCTCAAACGCGGTATCGATAAAGCCGTAATCGCCGCGGTAAATGCATTAAAAGAATTATCCAAACCTTGTGAAGACGATAACTCCATCGCGCAGGTAGGAACGATCTCAGCCAATTCCGATACCAGCATTGGCCGTATCATCGCGGACGCCATGTCAAAAGTCGGCAAAGAAGGAGTAATAACGGTTGAAGAAGGCTCTGGTCTGGAAAACGAGCTGGATGTGGTTGAAGGCATGCAGTTCGACCGCGGTTATCTGTCTCCTTATTTCATTAACAACCAGGAAAGCATGAGCGCTGAACTTGATTCCCCTTACATCCTGATCCACGACAAGAAGATATCCAACATTCGTGAATTATTGCCCGTGCTGGAAGCCGTGGCAAAAGCCGGCAAACCGTTGATGATTGTTGCTGAAGATGTCGAAGGTGAAGCGTTGGCGACCCTAGTGGTAAACAACATGCGTGGTATCGTGAAGGTATGCGCGGTTAAAGCGCCTGGTTTCGGCGATCGCCGTAAAGCGATGCTGGAAGATATCGCGGTGTTATGCGGCGCTACGGTAATTTCCGAAGAAGTTGGCTTATCGCTCGAGAAAGCCACGATCAAAGATCTGGGAACCGCAAAACGCGTGTCGATTACCAAGGAAAACTCCACTATTATCGACGGTGCCGGTGAAGCCGCGGACATCGAAGCGCGCGTTTCACAAATTCGCACCCAAATCGAAGATGCAACGTCTGACTACGATAAGGAAAAACTGCAAGAACGTGTGGCCAAGCTGGCAGGCGGTGTTGCGGTTATCAAGGTTGGCGCCACCACTGAAATGGAAATGAAAGAGAAAAAAGCCCGTGTTGAAGATGCACTGCACGCCACCCGCGCCGCGGTGGAAGAGGGTGTGGTGCCTGGCGGCGGTGTTGCCCTGGTGCGCGCCAAACAAGCCATTGCAAAATTAAAAGCGGAAAACCATGACCAGGATGTTGGTGTCAACATTGCGCGCCGCGCCATGGAAGAACCATTACGTCAGATCGTGGCAAATGCCGGCGGTGAACCTTCCGTGGTATTGAACAAGATTGCAGAAGGTAAAGGCAATTTTGGATTCAATGCGGCGACAGACGAGTACGGTGACATGGTCGCCATGGGTATTCTTGATCCAACCAAAGTAACCCGTACCGCATTGCAAAATGCGGCTTCCATTGCCGGCTTAATGATTACCACTGAAGCCATGGTTGCTGAGGCGCCTAAGAAAGAATCCGCCTCTGCGCCAGATATGGGCGGAATGGGTGGCATGGGCGGCATGATGTAAGCCTTCCGGCTATTCAGGTGTATAAACCAAGCCCCGCGTAATGCGGGGCTTTTTATTGCTTTTTTGTAACTACTCACCCGTGGGCCGCGCCGGTGTCTCCTGCCGGGGGACGCCACAAGTACGTCCCTGTAGGCTCGATTGCGGCCATCCCTGGCCGCAGACGCCCCCGGCAGGAGACACCGGCGCCGCTTTAACCTATGCGGGGTGAGTAGTTACGCTTTTTTTTAAATAAGGTTTACTCGTGGTGACTTAGTAGAGTTGTTGCCAATTTCCGCTTTATCCTTTTACACGCCGGCGGCTTGATGGATAGTATGGTCATTTTCAATATCGGGCGTACGACTATTTCAGGTGTGAATTGCAAAAAATGTATAACAAATCTGACGGATAACCCTGACCGTTCGATATATGATGATATTGTGCGCTGCTTGACGCCAATGAATTTGCATTGCTACACTCAATCCAGGTTTTATCACTGGCTGGTGTTTTTTCATCGGCGAGTTACCGGTAATAATCTCCAGGGCGGCTGACAGTCGAGGCTTGGCGGGTGTAACGAGAGGTACAAAAGGCATGTGGAAAGGCATGGGGAAAGGCATGGGGCCTCATCTTATAATCCAAACCTGCCAGAGCGCCACACAATACGCAAACTGATACCTTACTTCCTGTTAGGGGAACTAAATAATCAGAAGGTCAGCAAAACTACAAGGCGCTGCTTTTACGAATAGTGATCAGCGCCTTTTTTATCGGCGCTTGCATTGGCTGTAAGCATTCCCGAATTAAGTTTTCGCAGAGCGTTAGTTCAAAGTTATTTTCAGCGATGGTTTTTTTCCGTTCTACAATGTGATTCCCGGTTTTTACTTTACCGACCGCCGGCATATAATGGAAGCCAATTTCCGATACCAAGACTTCCGATCGCCCCTCGTCAGACGGTAGCTTATTTGCGAATTCATGGCCGTTAATGCGCAGCCCAGATTAGGTCAATTACTTAAAACCACGAAGGCGGTTCGAAAGTACCTGGCCCCATATTTACATGAGGACAATGTCTACATTGCCCTCATGGTCCTGTTGTTGCTGGGGATTACCGTTGCTAACACGGCCATGATCTGGTTGCTGGGATCAGCGATAAATCATTTGACCAATAGTAATTTTGATCAACTGGGTTTGACGCTGCTTTGGCTGGCCGTCATCGTGGTAGTGAATCAGTCATTGCAGTTTATCTACTTATATAGCTTTCAATGGGTGTATTTGCGTTTTGTGGCGCGTATCCGCAAAGCGGTACTACTACATATCATGCGCATGTCTTATCCTATTGTGGCGCGGTTTAAAAAAGGCGATTTAATGGCGCGTGTCACCAACGACATAGACCGCTTGCTGACCTTTATCCTTGATGTACCGCTTAATTTTTTATCCCATATGCTGGTTCTGGTGTTTTACCTTGCAATGCTGTTCTGGATTGACTGGCAATTGGCGTTGCTTGCTTTGTGCCTGGCGCCCTTGTTTTACCTGTTGCAACACTTCCTCGCGCCGCGCAAAGGCCGGGCGGCAACTCACTATTTTGAGCGCAATGGCGAACTCATGGCTTTTGAAGAGCAGGTGCTGGGAAATTTGCGGGGCATCAGTTCCTTTACGGTTGAGAATCGCATCAGCGATAAACATCATTCCGTGTTTGATGTTGCGCGTTATTGGACCCTAAAAATGCGCGCCATTGATATTCTATACGATCGATTATTCGCGGTGTTGCTGTATTTAACCGGTGTGACTATTGTCTACATGGGTATTGCAAACATCGAATCAGGACAGTTGTTGGTGGGTACGCTGGTCAGTTTTATCGTCTATCTGGGATACCTTTCGGTGCCGGTACGCGGGATCGCGCAAATCCCGATTCAGTTACAGGGTGACTTAAGCGCGGCGCACCGCGTGATGGAGTTAATGGAATTCAAATCATCCACCCAGGAAATTGTGGATGCCCGTAAATTAATTATAACCCAGGGCGGGATTCGTTTTGACAACGTACATTTCGCGTATGAAGGGCAACACAGGGACATCTTCGCGGGCATATCGGTAGTGATTAACGGCGGGGAATACGTAGCGCTGGTTGGTCCCAGCGGGTCGGGGAAGTCGACCTTTGCCAATTTGTTATTGCGTTTTTTTGATCCGCGGCACGGCGCGGTCAGCATAGACGGCACGGACATTAAATCCGTTACCCTGGATTCCTTGCGTGGCAATATCGCGATTGTCTGGCAGGAAGCGTTTTTTATCAATGACAGCATACGGGAAAACCTGCGCTTGGCGAAAGCCGATGCCAGTGAAGATGCGATGATTGCGGCCTGTAAAAGCGCCTTTGCCTGGGAGTACATTGAGAAACTGGGGCAGGGCCTGGATACCGTGATTGGCACGCAGGGTATCACGTTGTCAGCAGGGCAGTGTCAGCGCTTAGCTATCGCGCAGGCATTTTTGCGTGATGCGCCTATATTGGTGCTTGATGAGGCCTCATCGGCGCTGGATAGTCAATCGGAACAATTGGTCGTGCAGGCGCTTGGCAAATTGCGAAAAGGCCGGACCACGTTAATCATCGCCCATCGCTACACCTCCATTCGGTCGGCTAACCGGGTGCTGTACTTCAACGGCGATGGCACAGTCACTACCGGAACGCATGAGGAATTACTGAAATGCCATCCAGGGTATCAACAAGCCGTTGAATGGCAAACCGGAGCTGAACAATAGTAAAACTAAATTCATCAATTGACCGCATAACGCGCTACTAATACAGCTAAACAAAGGATACCAACTACCCATTGTGCACATGGCTGCAGGGGTCAAGTAATATTAATTCGAGCACTTGACGAATATCTCGCACACCATTAGTTCGTGATATTTTTAGAAAAACGCTCTGAAAGGACGTGCTTTGTGAAGTAGTGCTTCGATGAGAAAGACTGTTAGAACTAGTAATTGTTAGAAGAAGAGCCACCGAAGTGACTCTTCTTCACACAGCGTTTATTTTTAAGTAAACGCTGACTACGGTTTTTTGTAGCGAAGTGACTACAGCAAATGCTGCGTGCAACAAAATGAGCGTAGTGCGATAACAACGGTATATTGCTTCGCTAGGGTTAGCGTCGCATGTGCATTGAGCGTAACTTAGCTCTTTTGCAGGTTCAACGTTGATAGTTGAAGCGTTAGCGGATTACATTCCACCGCCGCCGCCACCACCACCCATACCGCCACCACCGCCGCCCATTCCGCCGCCGCCGCCCATGCCGCCGCCACCACCGCCGCCTCCGCCTCCGCCCATAGTATTCTCCTCTATGTGGTTAGCAAGTCGTTCGTTGGTTTTAGGCGTTCATGCGTGCGAGACGCTGAACAGTTGGCAAGGTGACTAACGAGAGCTCTGTCCATGATTAAGACCGGTTAGTCACGAATGACCAGGCAGCCTCAATCTGTTCAGTACGGTCGTTAGATCTCCAAGGCCTTCAACACTTCTAAAGCGGTGCATGAATGGATACAAACCTCACTACCACCCAGCGCACCATCAAGAATTATCGAAGGCATAATTAAACTAGCACATGATTTCAGTATCAGTCAACTTTCCGGTGATTTAAATGAATATGTAGGATATCGCTTACTTTTGACAAATTATCACTTTAACTATATGTTTTTAAATAAATATAAAATTATAGGGATAAATAAAACTACAGTTTCCTGGGTTTTATCCT
This sequence comes from Gammaproteobacteria bacterium, assembly GCA_036507695.1. Lineage (GTDB taxonomy): Bacteria > Pseudomonadota > Gammaproteobacteria > SZUA-152 > SZUA-152 > JAKEGK01. The sequence continues at coordinate 9,799 of DATCIR010000335.1, read as the reverse complement.
TAAGGTTATCTTAAGAATAGATGCGTTTACTAAAAAAACTTAGTTGAAATGTGAAAATTGTAAAAATTGCGTGCATAGTGGATGGGTCAGCGGGGTGTCTAAACAATTTCTAGAGTATGCTAACTAACTATTTTTACGGGATTAAAAGCCTGGCTGAAGCGTTAATTGCGAAAGGATTAATAAATGATCCTTACGAGGAAATTCGCAAACTATAACAACCACCTAAGTAGCGGCAAACCCTGAATTCGCTATGGCGGTGCCAGGTTTATTTTGATTTTGGTTAATTTTCGGCTACATTCACCCATGTTTTGCTAATCGGTTGGGCGAGAGTGTGAAGCAGGTGGTGTGCACCTGCAAACTGTGATTCGCTGAGGGCGTCTGCGGTTGTAGTTCTTCCGGGGTGGTAAAAATAATCCAACAATAAATAAGGATGAAAATATTATGTTGATTCTGGCGGCTCTTTTTCTAGTGGTCTCAGGAGTGGCCGCGCTAACGTACCAGGTGGTATGGGTGCGCCTGTTGGGGCTCAGCATGGGTTCAACCAGTGCTTCAGTCAGTACCGTGCTTGCCGCGTTCTTCCTTGGTTTGGCGATCGGCAGTTATCTCGCCGAGCGCATCACCCGTAATCGTATCGACAATCTGAAAGTGTATATCGTTCTGGAGGCCATCATTGGGCTTTCCGGTCTGGCGCTTTTGCCTATTCTATTAAATCTCGATCACATGATGGCCGCGATACCACAATTGGGGTCGTTGCTGCAATTTAAGTTTGCCGTTACCATGGCGCTGCTGCTTATTCCTACCATGTGCATGGGTGCAACGTTTCCCGTTATGGCTGCCATATTAGTGCGCCGCCAGGCGGACATGGGTAAACGGGTCAGTCAACTTTATAGTTTAAATACAGCTGGCGCGGTGTTTGGCGCTTTGTTTGCGGGATTTGTATTTGTGCCTCACTGGGGCCTGGATGGCGCCGTATATGTGGCGGCATCATTAAATTTCCTCATTGTGGCGATCGCGATTTATTTAAATTCGCGTATTACCTTCCCGCCAATAGAAGGCAACGACGATACCCGCGGCGAGCTTACTGCAAAACAAAAAGTGGCTCTCAAACTTCAGGCGCCTTTGCGTTTTCATGCCTTGATAGTTTTGTTTGCCACCGGTTTTGCGGCTATTGCGACTGAAGTGGGTTGGACCAAATACCTGTCTATTTTTACCGGCACTACAATCTACGGTTTTGCGGCGATCCTCACCATATTTTTATTTGGTATTGCTGCCGGTTCATGGTGGGTGAAAAAATACCTCGATAAAATTCATCGCCCTGAATTCTGGATGGCGGTAGGACTGGTCGCATTGGGCGCGTCACTGCTGTTTACCCGGGCTTTTCTCAGCTTCCTGCCACCCGTATTCGAGGCGGTCAACAGCTTCTCCGTGGAAATCTGGTTAAAACATGGGGTTAAATACACGATTGTATTTTTTATGTTGATCCTGCCGACGTTCGTGTTCGGCGCCTTGTTTCCTCTGAATCTGAAACTGTATTGCGGCGATCTATCGGGTGTGAGAGCCCGGATCGGCAAAGCCTATGCTGTTAATACCATTGCCAGTATTTTTGGGTCGGTTGCGGCCGGTTTTTGGATTATTCCGCAATACGGTACGGACACATTGTTGACCGCAATGGCGCTTCTCATACTGGTGCTGCCGTTTATCTTTATCAAGCCGTTGCCGAAACTTGCGCCGCGTATTGTTATTACGGTATTGGCGGTGGTGGGAATCGCCAGCAACTGGTTTTTTGACCACATCAGTTACAAGGACCTGATCGCTTCAGTTCAGTATCAGTACGACAACAACGCTGGCACGAAGAAAAAACCCGAAGTACTATTTGTAAAAGAAGGCAAAACCGGGGTTATCAGTCTGGTGACTTATGATGGAAATTATGTGCGCATCCAGAATAATGGGCTCAATGAATCAGGGTTTAACAAACAGGATCTCGATCATCCGCCCATAATTGAGTACCTGCTGGGTCTGATGCCGTACTTTGTGCATGAAAATCCGAAGTCTGCCTTTGTGGTTGGATATGGCGGGGGGTTCACCACCAAGGCGTTTACGCTGACTGAAGGCCTGGAAAAAATCAAAGTGGTGGAGCTGGAACCGAACATTGTCGATGCCGGCCGTTTTATGTTTGGCGGGGAAATTCCCATGCTGCAGGACCCGCGTGTGGTTCTGGAATTCAACGATGCGCGCAATACTTTGTTGCTGGAAGACGTGAAGTATGACTTGATAGCGGCGCAGCCATCGCACCCCTGGTTATCACGGGCATCAACGGTGTTTACCAAGGAATTTTTCCAGGTGGTAAAATCGCGGTTGAATGAAGGCGGCATTTATGGGCAGTGGTTGAGTATGTTTAATATGGATGCCACCACTATGCGCGCTATCCTGCGGGCGTTTTACGATGTTTTTCCGGAAGGATTTACCATGGCCGATGTTGATAGCGGTGATTTTCTGATGTTTGGCTCCGGGAAGCCTATTCAATTTGACATGGAGCGAATCAAGAAACGCTTCTTTGAGCCGCGGGTTAACAAAGGGCTCGGTTATTACGACTTGAAACAGCCTTACGATTTGTTCTGGTATTTTGCCTTGTCGCGCGAGCAGGCGCTTACCGCAATCGGCGATATGATTCCCAATACCGATATGAATATTTTGTCGGAAGTCAGGTTGTCCGCGCTGGACCAAAATGCGAAAGGCGATGAAGACCCTTATCAATTGCTTTGGAATAACTACTCGCTGGATGTAAATCCTTATTTAAAGAACGATGAGGCGGTCGATGCGTTGTTTGGGTATGCGCAGTCGTTATTTCTCTGGAATAAATACAGCTTGATTACCAATGTCGTCGATAACCTGAAGAAATATGATGCCGCGATGGCGCGTGCGGTTGATCACCAACATAAGTGGCTGGTTTATGACTACGACGGCGCAATTAATATCTATCAAAATGAGAGTCTCTGGCCCGACGTAACGCATCAACAACAAGCGGAAATTATGATGGAGCTAAAACGTTTTGCGGATGCGGCGGCTGCCATCGATCGGATTCAGGATCAAACCCTGCGGCGTTCGATGGGGGCAAAATTGTTGTTTAATCAAAATAAGCCCCAGGAATTGGCCAAGCTAAAGCCGCAAAGTGATACCGAACGGTTGTGGCAATTCACCGGTCTGGCGGATAGCAACCTGAGTCAAGCGGGAACGAAGTTAGTTGAATTAATGAGCCGAGTGCCATTGGAGGAACCGCAGCTGCGGGTGCTAATCCGCTATTATGGATTGCTCAAAAACGAGCGGGAAATGGACCGGTACACGCGGCAATTGGTGGAACTAAACGATAAGCAAGTGGAAAGAATGACGGATGCGTTGAACATCGCAATCGATAACAAGTCAGCGTTGCGCGCGAGAACATTATTATCTCGTATTGAGGCAATGAATCCTAAAGCCACAAACCTCAAAGCATTGCGTCAGAAAGTGAAAGCGTTGGAAAAAGCCGAATCCTCGACAACATAATGTAACGTCCGCTGATACTGCTACCTTCGATTCGTAGGACCGGGCCGGTGCGCTATCGGGGCAATTTGCAAACTTGCACCGGTTTCAAACAGCTGCGCGTGCCGTTCACGCGATGTTAAAGAGTAATAACAACAAAAGCACAGTACATAAAATCGTTCTTTTGTTCCGTGTGCTATGACGTGTACGGCTCGAATTGCCGGTTCGGCGGCTTGACCGTATTGTTTTTACCATTTACAGCATGCATGAAATATTTCCCCAAAGGGCCGCGTTGGTTTAATCAATAGAGAGCGGGAATAAGATTACCTATCTTTTATAGTGGTAAGAGGTAGATCAATTATTTTGGCTTTTTTTTGAAGCGATACATTCGAATTATTTATGATTATTAATTTTTATAGCAGCGTTGACAGCTTGCTTATTCTTAGTCTAGCATCGGTTGCACGTGTTGTTCGCACCGTAAAAAGTTAAATAAGAACATACTGATATACCAAAAAACCGGGCGCAGGGCGGTGAGGGAAGTAGCCGGTGTTAACAGAAGTTGACCTACGGTTAGTTTAAAAATCAATCAAGCCAGCGCGAGTAACGCTGGAGTAATGTCTAGCAGCAACGCTTGGCAAGGAGTCCAAACACGCGGTGATACTTAGCAACGTTAGCAAGGAATGAGATCTTCTGGGACTGTGAAAACGTGCTTTGTGCGGGGATTGCGAACATCAAAACAAATATTGATGCGTCTTTAAATGTGAACCGTAATTTCCGAAGATATAGTCTACAATTTTCCTTTAGTTAAATTTTGATTAATGCTTTGTCGCTCAAGCGACAAAGGATGGATGGTTGTTGTTCTCGATTACAGATTTCTCGATAATGAGAGTTTTCGATGACAATGGATACATGCTACAAAAAGCGCAATAACGACGAATAGAGAAATAACGAGGAAACAGATGGCAGTAAAAAAACAAAACCATAATACGTCGAGCCGTTTGAAATTATTAGCAGGGAATTGGCAGGTCAGGTTCACAATGCTAGCTATAGCGGCCATGTTGGCTGTTTATCCCTTTGTGGTAGTTTCATCTTCTTCCACTTCCGAAATAGTACCGCCCGTGGGAAGTCACCAGGGTGAAAACGTGGAACAACCCATCGAGTTTCCACATGATATTCACGTCAAGGAAAACGGCATTAACTGCATGTACTGCCATACGTACGCGCGCCGCAGCAAGGTTGCCGGTATTCCTCCTACCGCGAAATGCATGGGGTGTCACAAGATTATTGCCACCGACAAGCCCCGGATCCAAAAACTCACTGAATATTGGGAAAACAAATCTCCGCCGCCCTGGAAAAAAGTGCACGATGTTCCTGACTTTGTACATTTTACGCATGAGAAACACCTGAAACGTTTTGTGTTTGACCGGGATTTTCCGGTGGAAAACGTCAAGGAAGTCTGTGCTTTTTGTCACGGCGATGTGGAAAACATGACGGTTGCCCATAAAGTAAAACCCTTGACGATGGGGTGGTGCAAGACATGTCATATGAATAATGACGGCCCCGGCGATTGCTGGAAGTGCCACAAGTAACCGGCTGTTGCGCTCGCAAGCGCAGTGGCAAGGAATTGGCTTGGAACTGAATTAAAACAGCGGAATATGTTATTACTATGAGCAAAAAGTTATGAGCGAAAAGTTATGAGCGGAAAAATTGACCGTCGGAATTTTTTGAAGATTATGGGATTGGGTGGCGCTGGTACCGCCCTGGGTGGTTGTGACTTGCCTTCAACAGTAACTCTGGAAGAAGGCAAAGAAGATGTCGTTTCCTATTTAATGCCAGAAGAATATGTAATTCCAGGAGTTGGTGTGTGGTATGCATCGACCTGCGCGCAATGTGCCGCAGGATGCGGCATACACGGCCGGGTGCGTGAAGGCCGGGTGCTGAAATTGGAAGGTAATCCCGATGCATCCATGAACCACGGAAAAATCTGCATGATGGGTCAGGCCGGCGTGCAGGCGCACTATAACCCTGATCGCATCAAAACGCCGCTGCTGCGCGACGGCGGTAAGCTGGTCCCGGTATCCTGGGAAAAAGCGCTAACTGCCGTACAGGATAAATTAAAGGCCGCCAGTGGCGATCAAGTTGCCTGGTTTACCGGCACGCTAAGCGGGCATCAGGCTGCGCTGGTTAACAATCATCTCGATGCCGTGGGTTCCAAGAAGCATTACAGCCACGAACCGATCAATGCGTCTGTCTGGCAAGCGGTGAACAAAGATATGTTGGGTGAAGCAATGCCGCGGTTGCGCATCGATAAGGCGCAAATGATTTTGTCGTTCGGCGCGGATTTTCTTGGTACCTGGATATCACCCGTGCATTTTTCCGGCGAATACGCCAAGTTTCGTAAACAAAAACGCCGTGGCCTGTTGGTGACTATCGAACCCAAAATGTCCCTGGCGGGCGCCAACTCCGATCTTTGGATTGCGGCGAAACCGGGTACTGAAGGCATAATCGCATTAGGTATCGCGAACCTGCTGGTTAAAAATCACGGCAAGAATATGTCTTCATTGCCGCAAGGCGTGCAGGCTTTGATTAACCAGTATGACGTGGCTACGGCGGCAAAAATAGCGGGAATTGAAGAAAAACGTATCCAACGAGTTGCCGAGTTGCTGGTGGAGCGTTCACCGAGCCTGGTATTGGCCGGTGCGCCGGTGGAGGGTCACGCCAAAGGTTACGCGTCGGTCGCCGCGGTGATGTTGCTGAATCAGCTGCTCGGTAATATCGGCCAAACAATCGAATCCCAAGGCAGTTTCCCGTTTAACCAGTTGAGGGCCAAAACCGGCGGCACCGGCGACTTGTTTGCCTTTGTAGAGGCTGCCAGGAACAAACAATTGGCCGTTGTGTTTTTCTACGGCGCCAATCCGAAATTTACGGCACCAGCGGCGCTGGAAATGACTTCCGCGCTGAATGATGTGCCTTTGAAAGTGGCGATTTCGATGTTCATGGATGAGACCGCCATGGCGGCTGATGTCGTGCTGCCGGTTGCTTCCTATCTTGAAGATTGGGGAACCCATGTTGCCGCGTACCAGCCGGAGCAAACCGCGATCAGCATGCAACAGCCCTTGATGGAAAAGCTGTATGCGGAGACCAAGGGCTTTGGTGATATCGTGCTGGACCTGCTGAAAGCCGCCAAGAAAGACGTTTATAGTGTGTTTGCCGATTACTATGCATATTTGCGACACGCGCATGCCGCGCTGCCGGCTGCGTTTAAGGAAGCGGGGGTATCCGCTAACGATGCCTGGAATGCAGCGCTGCAGAAAGGCTGGATTAAAGTAGCCGCTGGCGGCAAGTCCTTGCCGGTAAATCCGCTTTCATTTACTGATCCGGCGCCGGCGGTTGACGACACCAAGTTTGCCTATCATTTTGTACCTTCGGCGCGTCTTGGCATGTGGGATGGCCGTCACGCCAATCTTCCCTGGATACAGGAAGCACCTGACCAAATCAGCAAAGTAGTCTGGGACTCCTGGGCGGAGCTGCATCCTGCGACGGCGCAAAAGCTCGGTATCAAGAACGGCAGTATTATCAATGTGGAGTCCGAGCACGGTACCATAAAAGTGCAGGCAGTGATTATCAAGGCAATCCATCCTGACGTTATTGCAATTCCTATGGGGCAAGGCCATGAAGAATATGGCCGTTATGCCCAGGGCCGTGGTGCCAATCCTTTAACGATTTTGAATCCTGTTAAAGAAGAAATTACAGGTGAGCTGGCGATGTATGCCACGCGTGTCAATGCAAGCCCGACCGGCCAGAAAGAGGTGGTAGTGCGGTTGGGAGGCAGTGACACACAAGCGGGACGCCGATTTGTGGTAACCGTACCGGTTGAGCAATTCCAACGGACGGAAGGAGCATAAACATGTCATTAGAAAATCTATTAAGTAACTGGCCGCAATATCGTAAAGCACACGAAGAGGGCGGCTTTCATGACTATGAGCATCAATGGGGTATGGCGATCGATCTTGATATTTGCATAGGGTGCAATGCCTGTGCCACAGCCTGTTACGCGGAAAATAACCTGGCGGTGGTGGGTAAGGAACGTTTTGAGAAAGGCCATGCGATGCATTGGCTGCGTGTGGAACGTTACTGGGATCAGCATGAATTGGATCACCCGGAGCAGGGGGCCAGCTTTCTGCCGATGATGTGTCAACAGTGTAACGCAGCGACATGCGAGCCAGTCTGTCCTGTAGCCGCGACCTATCATACGCCGGATGGTTTAAATGCCCAGGTTTATAACCGCTGCATTGGTTCACGTTATTGTTACAACAATTGCCCCTACCGTAACCGGTATTTTAACTTTTATTCCTACTATGAGGATTCCTGGCCCGAGCCTTTGAATATGCAACTCAATCCGGATCTTACGGTGCGCGATAAAGGTGTTATGGAAAAATGCACTTTCTGCGTGCAACGCATCCGGGTGGCAAAAGACAAGGCGAAAATGGAAAACCGTGCGGTCGCGGATGGTGAGGCGATGACCGCCTGTGCGCAAGCCTGCCCCACCAATGCCATTGTGTTTGGTGACTATTTGGATGAAAACAGCCAGGTTGCCAAATTGTGGAAAAAACACCAGGTAAAACGCCGCCTGACCAAACAAAACAAAGATAATCCGGAACTGCGCGGCTACCGGATTTTTGAAGAGTTAAATATCGATCCGTCCGTGATGTACCTGGAGCGGGTCAGGGAAAAGGTTTAAGCGGGACGCATTAACATTCAATGTCTGGCTGGTAAATCAGAACTTTGGTTTGGAAAGAACAACTTTGGTTTAGAAAGCATAACTTTGGTTTAGAAAGCATAACAACGGTGAAGAGCGCTTATGTATAACGAAAAAGATATTAATGAACAAATAGCGTGGGCCAAAATTAACGCGGATGTGTTGCGCAGCATGGAGAATCCGCGAAAAGGCTATTGGCTGGCGGTGTTGATTTGCGTGCTGATGCTGGTTTGCGCCGCGTTCGCGGAATACATCCAATACACCGTCGGCATGGGTCCGGCAAACCTGAATAATCCTCATATGTGGGGCATGTACATTTCCACCTTTGTATTCTGGATCGGTATGAGCCACTCCGGCACGTTGCTGTCGGCGATTCTGCACATTATTCACGCGGACTGGCGCAAACCCATTTACCGTTTCGCGGAAGCGATGACGACATTTTCACTAATGACCGCCGGATTGTTTCCGATTATTCACCTGGGCCGTATCTGGAACATGTATTGGGTATTGCCTTATGTGAGTAACCGGGGCGCCTGGCCCAATTTCCGTTCCCCGTTGGTATGGGACGCATTTGCGATCAGTACTTATTTATCAGCATCCATGCTGTTCTTGTTTATCGGAATGGTTCCAGACCTGGCGATCTGCCGTGACAATGCAAAGGGCTGGCGCAGAAAACTCTACACCGTTTTGTCGCTGGGCTGGACCGGTAGTGACAGGCAATGGCGTAACTTTCGTAAAACCTACTTATTAATGGCGTGTTTTCTGATTCCATTGGCGGTGTCGGTTCACTCGATTGTGTCCGCGGACTTTGCCATGTCGATCATGCCGGGCTGGCATATCACCACTTTTCCACCGTATTTCGTTGCGGGCGCGTTGTATTCCGGATGTGCGGCGATTATTACGCTGTTTGTTTTGTTGCGCTACTTCTTCCGCTTTGAAGAATACATGACAACCCCGATCATGGAAAAAACCTGCAAACTGACCTTTGCAATTGCCATGGTGTGGACATACCTGAATCTCATTGAGTTTGCGTCCGTGTGGTACGGCCATGATGTCTACAACAAGGAGGTGTTGATCGCCAAAGCCACCGGACCTTACGCCTGGGTGTTCTGGATCATGATCTTCTGCGGATCGGTTGTGCCGTTTACCTTGGCGGTGCAGAAACTGCGCCGCCACATGCCGACCATGTTTGTGGTATCCCTGTTGTTAAATCTGGGCATGTTCTTCGAACGCTGGATGATTGTGGCGCCGACACTCTCCCTGTCTCACGATCCACATCAGTGGGATACCATGTACGCCGGTATCGTGCAATGGGCGATCGTATTCGGCAGCTTCGGCTGGTTCGGGTTGCTGTTTCTGGTGTTCGTGAAGATATTCCCGTCGGTTTCGATGTATGAAGTGAAGGAAATGGTCTTTCATCGCCGCCGGCATCTGGTTAACGAAGATGCGGCGGCCAGGTTTCATCGCCGTATAGAAGATCATCAATCAACGACAGGCGCGCCCGGCCTGGAGGGGGCATAATAA
>DATCIR010000334.1:0-8448 GCA_036507695.1 Gammaproteobacteria bacterium | reverse complement strand
AACCATGTGGGCGGCCCCATGTATTACATCAAGAACGGGCTGGGGCACAAGTGGTTGTGGCTGGCGATGGCGTTCGCGATTTTTGGCGGACTCGCGGGGTTTGGAATTGGCAATGCGTTCCAAGCCAACCAGGTCGCTGCGGTCATGCACGACACATTCGGTGTTAATCCCTGGGTTAGCGGATTTGCGATGGCGATTTTCGTCGGCGTGGTGTTAATCGGTGGCATACAACGCCTTGGCAGCGTAGCGGGCAAACTGGTGCCGGCCATGTGCGTTGTTTATGTATTGGGTGGCCTGATTATTTTACTGATTAATTTCACCGAAATCCCGGCGGCCCTGGTATTGATCGTCAAGAGTGCGTTTACGCCGGTTGCGGCGGTGGGCGGATTTGCCGGCGCGGCGGTTGCTTATGCGATTCAAATGGGTGTGGCGCGGGGTATTTTTTCCAATGAGGCAGGTTTGGGGAGCGCACCGATCGCGCATGCTGCCGCGCGTGGTAAAGATCCAGTGCCCCTGGGCACCATCGCCATGCTGGGTACGTTTATCGATACGATTATTGTTTGTACCATTACCGGCTTGGTAATTATTGTTACTGGTGTATGGACAGGTGAAGAACAAGGCGCGGCATTATCGACCGCTGCGTTCAAGGCGGGATTTGCCGGGGGAGAATACATCGTTACTTTTGGCATTACGCTTTTCGCGCTGACAACATTATTGGGGTGGAGTTATTACGGCGAGAAATGCGTTGAGTATATATTTGGCATCAGGTCCATCATGATATTCCGGTTGTTGTGGGTTATTGCCATTCCGGTTGGTGCGACTTATGAGCTGAAAAACGTGGTTCTGGTCACTGATACGCTGAACGCATTGATGGCTTTGCCAAACCTGGTAGCCTTGTTATTGCTGAGTCCGATTATATTTAAAATCACGCGGGATTATTTCGCGGTTCCAGGATAGCAGGGCTTGGTTAGTTATGCCGATTTTTTGCGTAATACTCCTGGTGCGGGGGAATCTTGCCCTGCCGCAGTTCGTACTGGTTGTGTTTGCGGTCCTGGTAATAGAATTTGAGTGTTTCGTTGATGACCGGGAACGCAAGTTCGGCCCACGGAATCTCGTGTTCCTTAAATAACTTGACGTCCAGGCTTTCCTCCCCGGGGTTGAAATCCAGATCAAGCAGGCGCGCGCGGAACAGCAGATAGACCTGGCTAATATGAGGTATGTCGAACATGGCGTACAAGCCGACGATTTCCACTTTCGCGTTGGCTTCTTCCCTTGTTTCACGTAATGCCGCATCGGCCGTGGTTTCGTTATTTTCCATGAAGCCGGCGGGCAGGGTCCATAAACCGCGGCGCGGTTCAATCGCCCGTTTGCAAAGCAATATCTGGTTCTCCCACTCCGGAATACAACCGGTAACGATTTTGGGATTCTGGTAATGGATGGTATTGCATTGATTGCAAATGAACCGGGGGAGGGTATCTCCTTCGGGTATGCGAAATTCGACCGTGGAACCACATTGGCTGCAGAATTTCATGATTCAATATCGTTAATCTTTGCGTGAAAATGCGCTATTGACACAGGCGAACTCCAACCGCGCATGGAATAACCTGCCGCTTAATAAAACGCTAATCCAATCGGTTTTGATTTTCATACTATGGTCCCGTGGCTATTGGCCGGATTCATTTTCGCATGAAACCGGAAAAGCAAAGCAAGATTGCTCAAGGCAATGTGAAGGTATCGATCGTTATTGGTTTTTACGCACCACCGAGTGTATAACATACTGGTGTTCAAAGTGGACTACAAACCGGTCGTACACCCAGCGCGTAATGGGCGGATTGCCTACCGGACCTCTAACCTCAAGCGGGCTGCCAAACTCTTCCTTCACCTGATCCATCGTCGTGCCTCGTGCCGGGCGCGGCACAGCTTCCGGTAAATTACCCGGCTGGTTGGAAATGTCGGGTATGACCAGGGTGTCCGCGAACCCGCGCTCGGCGAAAACGCCATGGCAAACTACGGAAAATAAAAATAACAGCGAAATAACGGGTATTCTCATTAAGCTCACGTCCTGGATCTGGTTTTTGGTGATGTGGCGGTTGAAAATCGCTATACGAAGTATAAATGTAAACCCGCCATATTCAATTAAATTATTGGGCATTCGCCGCAAAGTGCCGGAGATTTAACAACCCGTCATGGGTGATGCAGTTCAACCAGCTGCTTGCGTAATACCGCCAAATTATCGAGCAAGTGCCGGCGTTGCCTTTCGGATAATTGTTTTTCGAGTTTAACCAGCATGACCATTGTGAGGTGTAAATTATTTCTGAAATCCGCCCGGTAAGAATCCGGCCATGCGGTATCGCTGTTCACAACTAATTCCTCGATGAGCGCCGTGAATTCAGAACTATGCCGATAATGGGTGAGCGCTTCGCCCAGCTTAGCCTGCCAATCGCGGCGGTTTGCAATCCATTGCCGGGAAGCGAATTTGATTTGCCAGCTCCAGGTTGTGATGAGTTGAATTTGTGGTTCAGTCAATTTCCCCGTCCGGTTTTCAATCTGATCAAGCACGCGTTCAGCGCGTTGTTGCACCAGTTTAGCAATGGGTTTGTCAACGTAATCCGCTTCCAGTTTCCGGTTTTGTGCTTCCAGGTTTTCCAATAGTTGCGCAATCTGTGAGTCCGATAACGTGGTGAAGAGCCGGGCCAAGGTGGGGGAAACACGGCGGCTCAATTCATTTAAAGCATTTTCCTGATCGTTATATAGCTGTTGCAACGCCTCGATGGTCAAGCCGTTGTTGATCGCGTCAGTCAGTTCATCAAGACTTTTTACATAGAGCGGCAGTTGCTTTTGCCGATGCCAGGTGTGTTCATTGGCGATGGCGTTTTCTAACAGCCGGTCCTGATCCCCGTTGAGGGTCACCAGGTCCTCCGCATACCACTCCACAATCCAATCCAGATAGTTATAGGCCAGTTTCGTGGTGCATGCGCCGAGCAGTATGCAGAGCAACACGCTGATGACCGGTTTTTGCAGCATGGCTGATTTCATCTGGCAGTTGTCCAAGGAAGTTGCCAAGAATACCGGTTTGATAGTACGTTGCGCAAAAAGTTTTTAGGTATTAGGCGTTATGTGCCAAATGAAAGTAGACCGGAAACCATTCGTTACCTTTCGGCAACAATGGTTATTAAGCTTTACGCACGGAGAAGTTAGCGGAGGGCGCGGAAGGACTGGGTAACGAAAAGCAAAGAAAGTTTGGTGTATCCAGATTTAAATGGATTGCGAGTTTTTGTTTGTGTGGTTGTCGCTGTGGTTGTCACTGTGGTTGTCGCTGTGGTTGTCACTATGCTTGTTACCAGGGTTCTCGCTTTGGTTTTCGATGAGCAGTTTTGCGAATTTATCCGGGGGCAGGGGCACGCTGAACAGGTAGCCCTGCAACAGATCGCACTCCAGCCGGTCCAGATAGTCAAATTGCTCCTGGGTTTCGATTCCTTCCGCGACCACTTGCAACCGCAGGCTGTGGGCTAAAGCGATCATCGCTGATACGATGGATGCCATGTTGGGGTCACGTGTCATGTCCCTGACAAAGGATTGGTCTATTTTGAGATAGTGGATGGGAAATTTCGCCAGGTAATTGAGGGAGGAATACCCGGTCCCGAAGTCGTCCACCGCCAGGCGTATGCCCATCTCATTCAGCGTGCGTAAGGTGACGGCCGTTTTGTCGATGTCGGTCATGATGGTGTCTTCGGTAATTTCCAGTTCCAGATAGTTTACGTCGAGATCAAATTCCTTGATGATTTGCCGTATACGCTTGATGAGGTTCTGCTCCCGGAATTGGTGCGCGGACAGATTAATGGCTACGCGGGGTGTCGGCAGGCCCTCATCCAGCCAGGCGCGTATTTGTTTGCACGCCTTGCGCAGCACCCAGTCTCCAATCGGTACAATGAGTCCGGACGTATCGGCAATGGGCAACACGTCCGCCGGAGAGAGATCACCCAGTTCCGGGTGGTGCCAGCGCAGCAACGCTTCGGCGCCAACGATTTTCCCGGTGACGCGATCGATTTGCGGCTGGTAGTGCAATTCCAGCTCGTCATTGCGTACTGCCTGGCGCAAATTGTTTTCCAGAACCAAATGGGCTACCGAGCTGGCGTTAATGTCCTTGGAATAAAACTGATACGCGCCCTTGCCCTGTGATTTGGCGTGATACATGGCGATTTCGGCAAACCGCAGCAAATCTTCGGTATGGGTGGTGTCCGCGGGAAACATGGATATGCCAATACTGGCGGACACGCTGACTTCATGGTTTTGGATGACAAACGGATACTTGATGGCATTCAGGATACTTTCGGCGGTGGAGGTTATCATCGAGGTGGAATTCTTGTTGTAACCGATGTCGGAGAGGATGACGACAAACTCATCTCCACTAAGCCGCCCCAGAGTGTCGGTACTGCTGATTACGCTGCTGAGGCGGGTGGCAAGCTCGATCAGTAACTGATCGCCGGCGGTGTGACCCAGGGAATCATTGATCGCTTTAAACCGGTCGATATCCACCAGCAACGTTGCGATCTGGTTGCCGTCACGGCGTGCGCGTTGTACCGCCTGTTCCATGCGGTCGGACAGCAGTGTGCGGTTGGGTAATTTTGTTAACGAATCAAAATTGGCCTGCTCGTAGATTTTTTCTTCTTTGCTGGCGTTTGAGAGAGCAACGGCTATGCGGTCCGCCATTTCCCTGCCGTGATCCAGGTCGTCAGTACGGGGCTTGTGAGTATCTTTAAATCCCAGGCTGATTACGGCGTGCAAATGATCGCTGATAATAATCGGATACACCACCAGTGAACGCAATCCTTTGTTGAATATTTCTTTGGTATAGATTGGAGCATGTTGCGTGGGCTTCATAATTAAATATTTGGGATGGGCGAGCAGTAATTTACTATCGCCTTCCTCAATCTGGATGACATTCTTGAAAATTGATTCACTGAGTTTGTTGGTAGTGGGCTGTATGTTGCCGGCGATTGATTCTTTATCCAGGACGGACAGTAAAACATAATTACAGGGAACGATATCCTTGATGCGGCGCAACACAGTATCGACAACATAATCTTTGTTGGATGAGGAAAGAATAACTCGGTCTATTTCCGCCATGGTGGATAAACTTTTGAATTGTTTATCCAGCCGGATCGCCATGTTGTTGAAGGAATTGGCCAGTTCCTGGAATTCATCGTTGCTGTTGACGCTGACCCGGGTGTCAAAATTTCCTGCCGCCACCCGTTGGGTTGCATTTTGTAATTTTTCCAGGGGTGTTAGGTTGCGCCTTAGCTGGCTGGCAGTCAGTAATATGACCAGTAAAAAAGACAAGACAACAACAGCGGGGTAGATGCTTTTAAGGCTGTCGATTGAGGCCTGGTTTTCCAGCTTCGGCTTGTTGAGCACGACCAGCCACGGTGCGGCGGCGAATTTACCTTCCAGGAAAATCGTCCAGTAGTACGCGATAAAGTCAGTGTTGTTTTCCTTCCAGCTGAAAATAGCCGACGACTCTTGGTTATCCTCCAACGCGTTCTTTAAGGTTCCCAGATTGATGTTGGTGGAAGAGCAATACAAAGTTTCATAACGCTCGGTGGTAATACAGGCAAATGAGGGGTTATGGATAATGGCTTCAATGTCCCACAGCAGATCCTGGTTGATTTCGGCGATCATCAGGCTGGGATTGGACGCTGTAACATCCAGAGACACCAGCATCAGTAATTTTTTTTGAAAAGTGGAATATTCGCTGAAAATCAGTACCGGATCACCGTTTTGCAAATGGGTCAGTTGTTTGGACGATAAATCCGGAATTTCATCAATACCATTATACAAAGGGACATGGATTTTATCCGTGGCATGGATGACAATGGCGGAAAAGCTATTTCTGAATTTTCTGTCGATATCAAACTGTTCAACCGGTTTGTTGGCGGCGATGTGCTCACTGTAGCGTAGCGCAATTGCCGCTAATTCCAGTTGCAAGTTATCCAGTCGTCCAACAATGGTATGGCCCACCGATTTCGCCACCTGGTGCAAATGCTGGCGGCTTTGTTCGAGCAATGTTTTGGAAACACTGGTATAGCTTAAATAGCCAAGTGTCAGGATGGGAATCAGCGATGAAACCAGAAACAGGATAAATAAGCGCCGGGCCACTTGGCTTTTAAATAATGTATAGCTGATTTTCATGGCCGCGGCAGGTGGTTCCTGGTGATTGATATTATCCGGTTGGGGTGAATTCCGGGTTAATCAGCGCATTATCAATGCGCTAAACTATTGGAACTTTACGCCAATGGAACATTATTCCAACCGTTAATTGAGAAGCTTTTTCTATGATCCCGGAGGTTTCCAGTATTGAATAACGGCGTTTGGTGTTCCAACTTTAGTGCTAGGTGGAAACATTACGCGTACTGCGTATGGGACTATCAAATTGATGTGCATGCGTTTCTAATGGCGCGTTAGTAATTAATCCTGGGATAAGCCATCGCCGGCCCGGTTTGTAGCAAGAAGTAGCTTGACGGTGACACCAAAACCGTATGGCGCGTCAGTGCATGGATTAAAAGCAACTTATCAGTATCGGTGTTCAATCCTTTAAACCCGCGGATTTGACATTAATAGTCCTTGGCAAATCCGATAAAAGTGCCGTTATTGCAACGTACAATGTCATCGTACGACGCCTGGGCGGTGAAAGGCGGGTTGGTGCTCTGATCCCTGCCAGCGCTGTAGAGGTCGTAGTCTGAATTCACGGGAGTCAGATGTTTGTCCTTGCGAACGCCGCTGTTGTTTTTGGCGGTGGTAATATTGGTGTAGTAATAAAAACCTCCCCAGGGATCCTTTCGGGTATGTTGATTGATTTCCGCTAGGTTTTCCGGAAAGCGGTTGTTTTCAACATAAAACCTGTCAATGCTGACTTGCAATTCGAGAATGTCGGTTTTCGCCTGGGTGACGTGTTTTTTGTCCCGATAGTTTTCATAGGCGGGAATTGCAATGGAAATCAGGATGGCCAGTATTGCAATCACAATCAGTATTTCCAGCACAGAAAAACCCGGTTGCGTGGCGCTAACCGGCAGTTGTTTGCCCTGAAGGCTGTAATCTTTGCGGTTCGGCAAAAGTATTGCGCGGTTCATGGATTGTTTATCGGCGGATATAACAGGAAATTGAACATATTACTTGATTTAAGCAGTTGTATCTAAAGGCGTTAGTAGGATGCTGCAAAACCTATGTACTTGCCGTTATTACAGCGGACGATATCGTCCTGCGATACGGCGGCGGTAAAAGGGGCTTTTGTTAATTGGTCTTTGCCCGCGCTATAAAGATCGAAGTCGGAATTAACCGGTTTTAGCTTTTTGTCGCGCCGCACCCGGCTTTCGGATGAGTTTTTATCGTAGCCAGTCACCACCAGGTAGAAATACGGGGTACTCCAGGGGTCCTGGTGTTGACCCTGGTTGATTTCGTCCAATGAGTCCGGGAACCGGTTGTTTTCAATATAAAATTTGTCGATAACGGCTTGAATTTCGAGAATATCCTGCCTGGCTTGGGCGTAATCGCGTTGATCCTGATGTTGGTTATACGCCGGGCCGGCAATCGATAACAGTATGCCCAAGATCGTGATAACGATGAGTGCCTCGATAATGGAAAAACCACGGTTACTGTAATAAAGACCCAGGCCATTGCTGGAGTTGTCAGGATTTCTGGGCGCACAACGCACTACACCCCGGGATTGTTGTTGTGGGGACACTGGGTAACTTCCTGTAATTTATGGAATGTCAGCAACCAGCCACTGACCGATATCGCTAGTCTGGCATGAAACTGCTCTGTGCCGACAATAGAAAAGTCTTATCAGCAGCACAAGTATTATTAATTCTCGCCGAGGCGGGGTATCAACATGGCGAGATTGCAGGGCGCGGTGCGGTTATCCAATTGGTCCTTGATGACCTTGTCCCAGCCGGTGGCGCAGGCCCCCGCTGAGCCGGGTAAACAAAATATATAAGTGGCGTTCGCTACCCCGGCCAGGGCGCGGGATTGCAACGCCGAAGTTTTGATTTCTTCATAGGAAAGCATGCGAAATATTTCCCCGAAGCCCTCGAGTTCTTTATCGAACAGGGGGCGGATCGCCTCCGGGGTGCCGTCCCGTCCCGTGACGCCGGTGCCGCCGGTTGTTAACACCACATGGATCTTGGTATCCGCGATCCAGCGCGACAGCGTGGCGCGGATCTCGTAGATATTATCCGGGACGATATGTTTCTCGGCCAAGATGTGTCCAGCCTCGGCGAGCCGTTGCACCAGCGTGCGGCCGGAAAGGTCATCGTCCTCGGTGCGGGTATCGGAAACCGTTAAAACGGCGATGTGTAAGGGAATAAATTCGCGCGGCTGTGACATGCGGGTTCCTTGACTGTGCCTGACATACTTTCGATTGCCGGATTTTCAGATTCTTAAATTCTATCGCTG
>DATCIR010000333.1:0-2255 GCA_036507695.1 Gammaproteobacteria bacterium | reverse complement strand
ATAGTCGTTATCCAGAATGATGTTCTTGTCTTCGCGTGTTTCGAAAATCCGCACCAGGCCAACACAGGCATAGCCGCTGAGGTCGTCCGTTTCCAGCAATAAACGCAGGCGCAATTTACCGATCAGGATTTTTTCGATGTCGCCCGTTTCGGAACTGGAATCGCGGCATTCGTGATCCTGCGCTTCGTACCGGACCAGGCCCTGCCCGCCTTCGGAAATCAAAACATCGCGGGAACCCGGCCGCCTGACCGGCAAGCCGAGGTAAACAACCGTGTTATGCGTGTTTTCAGGAACTTCCATTACCGGCGGCGGCTCGTCACTCTCGGGAATATTGAACGGCGTGCCGTCCGGGAAAACCCCCTTGGCGTTTAACAAGGAAATCTTGCCGATCTTGAGCAGTTGCGGATCGACGGTATATTCCAGCAGCCCCCAGGGCGATCCCGCCAATGCATTGCAACGGCTGTCGATATAACGCTCGAGGTAACGCTCCTGTTGCTGAAAATGTTGAGGGCTCAAAAACATCCCCTCGGACCACACAACTTTGTTATCTATTGCCATTTTGTTATCTCGTTATCAAGTGAACTATTTATACTTATTACCGCGAGTTATTGTGTGTCAATGTCAATACTAAAAACGGTTCTCTTACTCCTGCCAATACTGGGGCCTGATAAGACTCAGGGAGTGATACGACAGGCGCACATCCTGCGTGGTTGTCAGATACGCATCGACAGGGATCACCACCCGGAAATCCGCATCCTTGTATTGTACAAACTCGGCGAACAAACCCACATACGCCGTGCCCTTCTTTAATTTAAATTTATCCAGGCGCGTCGTGCCCGGTAGTAAAGGCTTTAAGGTATGCACCTTGATAAAATCATCGGCCAGCGTTTTTTTGTCATCAAAATAAAGATCGCGAAACCGGGCGTTTTCAAATTTTTCCTTACCCGCTAATTCATAAATGCGTATCACCAGCGGTGAGGGTTGATTATTGTTACTGTCATCCGGATTGGTATCCGGCTCCACGGTAAACTTCACTTCCACGTCGGTATCCCAATTGAAGAACTTGCCGACCGGCTGTGCGACGTATTCCTTGAACGTGCTCTGGCATGCGGCCAGCATCACCACAACCACCAGCAACAGACCACGTTGAATATGGCGGACGAGTAATTGACGAACGCTGGTTGATCGTAACTGTTGTAATGGCACGGCTCCCCATCCCTCCATAGTGTTATCTGAGTTTTATTAGACTGTAATGCAATCAATGTCATGCGGGCTTCAGTCGCCGCCCGTCTTAAATGTCCTGGTCTGTCATTCGCCGCGCTTGAAACGCAGGTTGTTTAAATTCACTGATCCTGCTTAGCCTGTTTCCGCGCAATCGATAATTCCAGCAATTGCGATTCG
The DNA here is from genome assembly GCA_036507695.1 of Gammaproteobacteria bacterium. Classification (GTDB taxonomy): domain Bacteria; phylum Pseudomonadota; class Gammaproteobacteria; order SZUA-152; family SZUA-152; genus JAKEGK01. Next base: position 854 of record DATCIR010000333.1, on the reverse strand, counting down.
TAGGCTTTCACAAATTCTTCGCCGAACAAATGCTGGAAAGAACTATCCAGATCCTGCACCTGCTCATTAAAAAATTCGTTGTAGGCTTCCCAATAGCGCTGTTTCTTGCTTCCCGAAAAAATACCGCTGCCGCTTTGGGTATCAAATCTTCTCGTCAGTTCGGCGGGATCAAACTTGTGCAATAAGGATTTAAACGCGGCGCGCATCCCCGCCAGAACCGCCACCTGATGATCCATAATGGTATCAAAACTTTCATTCACCGATGCAATGGGAGGCAGATAGCCCTTGCCTTGGCGCACAAACAAATGTTGCAGCGCGTCATCCACATCCACGGAAAACTTGATGGGATTATTGTCCCGCGGCTGGACCGTGGTAACACCAAGCCGTAATTCGTTCTTGATCGTGCTCCTGGCGCGCAATACTTTTAGCAAGCCTTCGACCGTATAACGCACGAACCGGCCTACCACGAGGTTGAGTTGCGCCAATTGCTCCGGCGAGAACATATTTCGATCGAGTCCCATCGCCGCAATCAGGTCGTTATCCACGGCTTGCGCTGCCAGACCGGCAGCGCCGGAAGGCATGACGTCCGTGGATGGCGCTTTAATTCGTGGTTCCGCTTTGGGAGTAACTACCGCGGCGGTTCCGGAGGTGCCGCGTACAGCACGCTGCCGTGGTTTGTTGTTACCCGGCATATTAACCGCTGCTTTATCCATTTCTGGCTTGGATTTTCTGGCAACCACCGCAGGACCTTCATTATTAAAATCATCATTCGCCGGGGTCCTGACAGCGGAATTGCCATGATAGCCGAATTCGGTCCGGTCCCAATCCTCAGGAATTGTTTCCATGCCGCCGGT